>DATEDU010000298.1:0-14986 GCA_035281525.1 Pyrinomonadaceae bacterium
CACAGCGCCAACTGCCGGAACGGCAACGTACACACTCATTGGCAATGCTGCGTGCGCAACGGGCACACCGACACCAACGCCAACTCCCACACCTTCGCCGACTCCGACCACTGGACCACGTTACCTTGTATACCAACCACCTGCAGGCATGGGTACTGGCGCAGCTGAGCCTTCGCTCGGCGTCAATTGGGATACCGGGAAAGTAATGTTCATCGCTGGTCTCGAGACCTTGCGCGTCACCTTTGACTCGTGTACACAAGGCGCACTTTGGGAAGACGTGAGTTTCGTTACCACGTCGCAGCGAACACTCGATCCAATTCTGTTCACAGACAACATCCCAGGCTCAACCCATCCTGATCGCACATTCGTGTCGCAACTAGCGGGCAAGACGAGCCTGATGGCGTTTACCGACAACGATGGCGGCGTCGACGGCACGGCAATCGGCGACTGGACTCCGAGCCAGGGTTCAGGCGTGAATTCCGGAGTCGATCATCAGACACTCGGCGGTGGTCCTTTCCACGCGCCGCTTACCAGAGATCCAAATGGTCCTCTCTACCCACATGCCATTTACTACTGCTCTCAGGACATTGCGGATGCATATTGCGCGCTGAGTGCAGATGGCGGACGGACGTTTGGGCCGGCCGTGCCAATCTACACGGCGTTGCAGTGCGGTGGTCTGCACGGAAGCGTTCAAGTCGCGCCTGATGGGACAGTTTACGTTCCGAATAAGAGCTGCGGCGGCAGGCAGGCTGTCGTGGTCTCTGAAGATAACGGGATCACCTGGAGCGTCAGACCTGTGTTGAGCAGCACGGCTGGACGTTGGGATCCATTCGTTGGAATTAGCCGAGCCACGGACGCTGGTGGCAACCATGTGGTCTACTTTGGATACGGCGCGGGCAACGGCCGGCCACGCGTGGCAGTCTCTCGTGATCGAGGCGTGACTTGGACGGACGATAAGGCTGTCGGTACAAACTTTGGCGCCAGCGGAATCAGGGACACTGCATTCCCGAGTATGGTTGCAGGCGATCCTGATCGAGCCGCCTTCGCCTTTTTAGGCACGACCGATCCTGGTCCAAATGCCGTTTGGTCTCTCTACGTCGCACACACATATGACTCCGGACAAACTTGGACCACCGCCAATGCAACCGGCGATGATCCAGTTCAGCGCGGAACGATTTGTTCCGGCGGCACTCTCGGATGTCCCGCCGGTGACCGAAACCTCCTCGACTTCAACGATGTAACGATGGATGCTGAAGGTCGTGTAGTCGCCGCTATTGCCGACGGCTGCATTGGACCATGTGTCCAAGGACCACCAAACTCGTTCACTGCTCTCGCCACGATAGCTCGGCAATCAGGCGGCAAGCGTCTTCTCGCGCAATTTGATCCGCCCGATCCCTCGGTTCCATCGTCGCCGGTCTTTACTACCGCGCGGCGTGACAGCTTCGGTGTGCATCTGGCCTGGACTGAGCCGGATAATGGTGGGAGAGCAATCACTGCCTACCATGTCTACCGGACACCAGACGGCGGTGCCGAACAGTTGATCGCGACACTGTCGCCCAGTGACAGAGACTATTTGGATCGCGAGCTGGACCCGAACGTTACTTTCCGCTATCGAGTTAAAGCTGTAAACGAAGTGGGAGAGAGTTCGAACTGCGCCACGCTTACACAGCCAGAGATGGCTGGCCCGCCCAATCCTTGCTCGCTGCCGGGCGTTGAAGTTTTAACTGACCCCGCGGGCGACGCGACTCCACCGTTGGCGGTCACGGACGTCCGATCGCTATCGGTTGCCGAAACATTCGATCCGGCAAATCCGAACGTGAATAAGTTGACCTTCACTTTGAAACTTGAGGGTGGCGGTGTGCTTCCGGCGAATGCGCAGTGGTACATCATCTGGAAACGGCTTAACCCGATCCCAGCCGATGTAACGGGCACGAGCGGCGCCGATCGAAACTACGTCGCAATGAAGACAAACCCGACGGGCACTCCGCTCGCTCCCATCTTCAAATATGGAACGATCTCACCGCCTAGCGTGAATGCACCGAAGGACATCGGCGACGCCGATAGCGGCAGTTACGATCCAGCTACCGGAACAATCACGATCACGATCTCCAACAGCAAGATCGAAAATATCGGCCCCGGGCAGACCTTATCGAATCTCGAAATCAGGGTCTTCAATCGTGGCGACGCCTCAGGCCTGTTGCCCGTGACTCAGGCTGCCGCTCAGGAATTCACGACGTTCGGCGAGCAGTACCAACTGAGGGGCAACTTCTTCTGCCGGCCGCAGTCAGCCCCAACTGCAGCACTAAATGCCACGCCAAGTTCGGGCCAGGTACCGCTGACGGTCAATTTCGACGCAGCGGGCTCCACCGATCCGGATTCAGGCGACACGATTGGCGAATACGAGCTCAACTTCGGCGATGGGTCTCCAATTGTTGAGCAGAGCACGCCGTCGTTTACGCATACTTACAGCGCCGTTGGAACTTACCGCGCGACGCTGACGGTTAGAGATTCTCGCGGCATGCCTAGTCAGAATGTAGCAGCCGTTCAGATCACTGTTACACCAGCCAACAGTCCTCCGGTCGCGGCCTTAACAGCTACGCCGACAAGTGGTAGTGCGCCGCTGACCGTGAACCTCAACGGATCGGGATCGAGCGATCCAGATTCCGGCGATTCAATTACGGCTTACAGATTCGATTTCGGTGATGGCTCACCGCCGGTTACGCAGGCTGCGGCGACAACCTCGCACACTTATAATTCACCGGGGAGTTACACCGCATCCCTCATCGTCACCGATGCGCGTGGGGGTCAAAGCAGCAATAGTGCTGCTGTGGCCATTCAGGTTAATGAGCCGCCGTCGTGCCTCGAAGACGACGACTCACGGATAGCGTACTCAGGTGGATGGCACTTAATTAACAATGCGAATGCGAGTGCCGGCCACTTCCGTTATCACACAGGCAACAACCAGCAGCACTTTGCGAGACTCGACTTCAACGTGCCTGCCGGGAATAACGGATCGATAACGTACTCGTTTGCAAAGAGCACGAAAGGTGGTGCGGCTGACGTCTATCTCGACGGCGTGTTCAAGCAACGAATCAGCTACAACGGTACGGTAGGAAGCACTCAGCAGCCGGAGTTCAGGCCCGAGTACCAGGTATCGTTTAGCAACTTGGGCTCAGGAGCGCACACGCTGGAGATCAGGAACATGAGCGGTGTGGTCTATCTCGACCGCATTTGCCTGCAGAACTCCAGTTCGAGCGCACAGCCTTTGACGGGACCAGGCAACACTTCGAACCAATCCGGTAGCGCTTCGGTAGGACAAACCTCGAGCAGCAACTATCAGCCGCAGTCTGGTTCGCAGGAGATCTCGGTGTCAGCTGAATCGAGTTTGGCTCTGCCGTTCAAGGTGGTGCTGGTTGATCCTTCAGGGGTGACGTTACAGACTGCCGACTCGGTTGGCGGTATCGCGACGATTAGCCAGCCCGTGACACAAGGCGGGATTTATGTGATCAAGGTGGTTAACCTGAGTCTTGGACCGTTGCAGTTTACGGTAACAACAACACCAACGGTAAGAAGGTAAGGACAGAGGGTACCGGGTGTCGGGTGTCAGGTATCGGGCGTTAGGTGCTAGGTGTCGGGTGTTGGGTATCAGGTGTCGGGTGTCGGCTGTCAGGTATTTAGGTGTCAAGTGTCAACTGTAGGAACCGATGTCTGGCACCGACACTGGTACCTGGCGCGCGGCACCGGCACCTGATACCCGGCACCCGACACCCGATTACAGCCGCTCAATTACTTTTCGAGCCAGGGCCTTCGACTTCTTAAGTTTCGTCTGCTGATCTCCGGAACCGCCGACGCTGACACGAACATAGCTGTTACCTTTAAGGACATAGAGTGCTCCGGCAGCGCGGCTTGCCATCCAAAAAGCCTCATCACCGAGGCCAGTTACTTTCTGAGCCTCTGACTTCTCCTCTTCCTCTTCTTCTCTCTCTTTTTCTCGATCGCGGCCTTTCTCTTTGTGAAAAGTCTCTTTCCAGAACTCCCGCGGATCGCGTGCGCCCGCGCCGTCACCTCTGTGCGTAACTGAGAGGCTGACCGAATTCGTGAATGTCGGCAATGTGAAGAAACACTGTGAGACGTTAAAGCCACCGGTCGATGTCCCGCTCAGCTTTGTCTCTTTTAAAGCTTCGCCCTGAATTGGCTCGATGTCCTGGCTGGTAAGCATCGCACACGCATCTACTTTAGGTTTGACGTTAGTCGACGCGGTATCGCGGTTATCCGGTAGAGCGGCGGTTGCGGGGCTCGTTCCGGGAGGCGCGGCGCTCGTTGCCGATGCTGGCGACGCTTGTGATGTCTGCCCAGGAGACGAGGTTTGCGTATTTGTCGCATTCTGATTTGAATCAGAGCTTCGACAACCAACAATACCAAGAAGACAAATAAGAACAATTAACTTCAGTCGCATAAGGTGCTCCTGATCAAGTTTCAGATCTCAGGTTTGAGATCTCCGTTTCAGATCTCAGATCTGAGATCTCAGCATAACGTGAACCCAGCCCTTACTGTCCAAATCTTTGTCTGTATTCAATGGAGAGTATGAATGCCTTAACCATCTCCGCCTGTCGGAAATCGCCATTAAACTGGTTGAGTTTGTTGAGCCAGAAATTATAGCCATTGAAGTTCGTATCTGGAGCGTCATTCGGATTGCGACGCAAGTACCCAAAATATTGCATCAACACAAAAGCCTTTCTTAACTCGTTATCCTTCAGCGTCTGGTCTTCTGCGACGGCGCGCAATACCTGAGCACGAGTCATCGTGTTATTGGTCAACGCATTCACAAGCATGTCACGTTCCGAAGAAGACAGCGCGCCGCCTGTGTTTGTATTTAACCTATTAACAAATTCCAGACTGCTCATGCTCGTTGGAAAAGCATTAGTAAACCGTGAACGTGTTACAAACTCCGCGGCAAATGCATTCTTATTGCTCTCCAATTGCTGCTGCCAATCGCCGATTCCAACCTGCACGCCTTGTCGAATTTGTAATGCGTCAGGCACAAACTCCTCACGTCTAATCGGTACCGGTACTGCGGGTGGATTAATGTCGCCGAAAGCAGCCTTGTACATGCGATAGACAAGATAGCCAGTCTCCTGGAACTCAATTGCGAGAAAGAAAGCAGCACTGGTATCAACTCTTTTGACCTGCCGGCAGTTTGCGAATGGACCACAGGTCTCGATTCCATTTGACCAAAAATCCAGACCAGCGTCGTCAGGTTCGCGGCTGAGAAAGTCGCGGTAGTGTTGTGTCACGAAGAATCGTGAGCCATCAATCGGGTTCCCAGGCGCCGCCGTTATATCAACCAGTTCAGAAATGCTCGCCGCTATGATCAGGCTCGAAGGATTAAAGATTAAGCCATCTTTAATAGGAATAATTTCGTAACCATCGTTAAAGAAGGCCCCCAAGAATAGATAAGAGCCATTCGAACCAGTTACTGTTGAACTAGTAGTTTGCGTCGCTTGGTGCAGAAGCCAAACTGTTACACCCGGTACACCATTGCCGTTTTCGACAATTCGCCCATGTAAATCGATTCGCGAACGTGTTGCCGTAAAACTAACGAACTGATTGGCACTAAGATTGTTGAATGTGACGGACGCCGGAGTGAAGAGAAAGCGGATATCGCCGGATCGAACAGTGTAGTTATTGCCGGCGACGAGACTGGTAAACATAAAGTTACCACCAGCGTCCGTACCCACTGGTAGGTGTGGTAACCCATTCGCCAGAGACCCGTCTAGTGCGATCATCACTCCCTGCATGCTGTTTCCAGAGACATCGACCACACGTCCAGAGATCGTGAACGTTTGTGGAGTCGGAGTCGGAGTGGGGGTCGGTTGAACGCCAGACCAATTGAGCACGAAATTTCCGGTATCGCCTTCGAAGCCATCGACTGCGATGCGGTAAGTCGTCCCAGCCACCGCGTTGAATGTGACGGTGCTGTGAGTGATAACGCCAGTTTGAACGTCGTCATTGGCGCCGATAAGCGTAAGCGAACCCACTGCACTACCTGTGTAAATCCCGAGCACCGTGTCGTAATTGCTGCCGCTGGTATTGAAGTTAATCTGGCTGCTCGCGGGTGCGGTCCAGTTAAACCACACCGATCGGCGCCCAGTGCCAGTTACTCCAGCGTGATCGGGCTCGCCCGGTTCACCCGTCGCTCCAACGTTGGTTCCCGACGCTGTGCCCGTAGCGCCGCTAATTAAAATTGCAGCAGCAAAGTTGTCGTTAGCAGGGGCGGGCGGAGGCGGAGGTGGTGGCGGAGCCGTGCCTCCAATCTTGTAGCCGAACGTGTCCAGAGCCTTGAGATCGTTATCGGTGATCACTTCACGCTCGCCGGACGACAACGTGGGATCCATAATCCCGATGAAAGCAGTGAAGCGATCGTCTTTCCAGTGACTCGACTGTTCACCGTCGCCGCCGACCCCATCGCTACCGCCTGTAGAAAGCTGAAGCTCTTGCGAACCGAACGTATTCGTTCGGTTGTTAAAAAATACCTGCGTGCCACCCTCGGACATTACGCGAGAAGCGGTGCCGAATGTGCTCAGTGACGCCGCGCCAGGCCGAAAGCGAAACAGATCCCACATCGAGACTGGCGAGGCTACGTTATTTCCAGAGCTGGACGTGAAACCAAGTGCGTGCCCAATCTCATGTACAACGACTGCGTCGAAATCGAGCGCGCCCGGTGAAATGCCGTCATCGGGATTGAAGTCAAACGTATGTGCAGAGTTAAAGCCGATTCCCGCATCGCCCTGTCCAAGTGGAATGGAATCTGGGTTGGTGATGTCGGATCTGAGGCCAAGCGCACGTGCGTCAGCCCATGTCAAACGCACAGTCGATGCGTTCGCCGTCGTGTCATTTAGCTCTACCGGGATGGACATTCCGGGAAGAGCGTTGTAGAGCGGCAACTCGTCGGCTTCGGGTGCGTTGCTTATTAACTGTTGTCGTACGGCGGACGGCGTCGAGTGCTGAATCGACGACCCAGTTGCGCCAAGGATATTTGGATCGTCAAACGGCTCTCCAAAAAACGTTGGTCCGAAATCCACATCGATGACCACAGTAATGGGCGTCGACACGAGCGCTTCCCATCGGTTTGCGGCAACGATAAAAGCATCGCGTGCCGTCGCGTTGTTTTGGAGTTGCGTCGTGGCGTGGAGAACGATTTTTAAGCCGGCCGATGGCAGCAGTGCCTCACCGGTCATAGTCATCTGCGGTGGGTTGAATTTGTTGTTATCGAATCCTGCGCGTCTGCCACCGGAGTAGATCGTGTGCGTTGAGCCAGCGTTTTCGCGCTGAAGCAGACGACGCTTTTCTTCGGCGTTGGCTACGCGACATACGGATTCGCCCGCTGCGTTACGGTAGATGACGAAAACGTCTTCGTGATGCTTATCGCTGGTGGTGCCCGACGCTTCGCTTGAGGTGATTTGAGCTTGCGCGATCAGCAATGCGATTGGCCCACCGATCGCCGTGAGTAAGGTGAATATGAAGATTAGGCTGCGGCGGCTTAGTGATAGCTTACGTGCTGCTGCGTGACGCACCGTGGTACGAGGCGCACTCTTACGCCGGCCGGGGGTATGTGGAAACAACGTAGAACTCCTAAATCCTTTGTAACTCGAACGAGTCGTTTATATCTAACGACTGGGCGTATCTCGAACGACTTTGGGGCAATACGCCAGTGGGTCGAAGCGAGGAAACATTATCGTACAGCGCCCTCCGCATTGGAAGGCGCCAGCCCGGCCATCGCAGGGAATTTATGTATCTGTCCGGAAAATCGCTGGAATAGACCACCTTGGAGGAGTCTGTGGTCCGACAACCGATGGTCGCGAACCGTCTAAGACGCTGGATTTAAGGCAATTGTTGCCCAGCCTGGAGATTTATGAGATTCCGAAATTTAGCTGGCTTTCATTTAATCAATTTCGCGGTCAGGACAATCACTAATGCGCGGTTCCGGATCGTCGCCGTGCCTACTACAACCTTCTCGCCGTCGCGCAGATTGAGAGCCGTCTCGACACGAGCGCGTTCCTTTTCCAGTGTCACAAACGTGAATTCGGCAATCTGCACTGACGGTGCGCCCGTCGCATTCTGCACCAGCGAGACATCCTTGAGGTGGTACTCGTAGGGCATAGCCGAATTAGCCATCCCTGGATTGATACTCGGAAGTTCGGCTACGCCGGAGCCCTCCAACCCTCGAGGTGTTTCTGTTAGACGCTGGACGATTGAGGCGGCCAGCTCGTAATTCCGATAGTTCAGCGTCCCACGGAGTTGCGTCAAAACATCTTTCAAATCAGAGGGCACATCTGTCACTGTGCCACCGGCGTTAGAGGCTATTAACACGTGCATGTGTAGCTCGATATTGGGGCGAGGCGCCGCAGGTACGTCCAATCGCTTCAGTGCTTCTTCGATAGTCGCGATGTTCTCAGGGAAATCACGAACCGTAATCGTTTTGAACTCAGAGTTGGCTGACATTGTCGACCCTTTGAAACCACTTCCGAGAAAATACAGTGCGTCGCGGAGGCTGTCGGGATCGCGGTACTTTACCTCGAATACCTTGCTTTTGAACAACCTATCGGCCGAATTGTCGGGCGGATTTTGCGCCGGGCTTGACGATGGTTGCTGCGCGAATAGTGCCGGAACAAAAGTCACCAGCATTGCCAGCGTTAACAGCATGCATTTTAGATTGTTAAGCATAAACGAACCTCCTAGGTGCCTTTCGAAGTGGGAATTACCGGTCTGTTTTCTTGCGGAACGAACCAGATGATCCTGATCTTGGGATCCTTCGTCTGTATGTCCATTCTCAGAGTTTTAACTAAAGCGGCTGAGTCGCCAGGAGGAAAGAGCGTCGGCTCAGGTCGATTGCCGGGCTGAGGCAAAACGTTATTGGTTGTGGACATTGCGTCGGGAGACTTCGCACCAACAGCATTGGCCAGCGTATTGCGAGACTTCTTTCGCGGGGATTGAGGAACGCCAGCCAGTCGTTGCTCTTTCCCGCCGGCATTTACCGAACGTGACAGGTTCGCTCGGTTGCCATCTTGCGGTTCCGAGTTAGAGCCTTCCTTTGCTCCGGGCTGGACTTCGGCGGGCGGCTTGCCGGCCAATTGCTGCTCATCGTTTCCTCTATTCACGATGAAGTAAAACGCAAACAGCGAAACAACTATCAGTACCACGCTGGCAATGGCCCACGTGAGTCTCGGGCGAAACAAGCCCGCGATTGTTTGTGGCCACGCCGGCGGCGATGCTTCCGTTTCAATCTCGCGCAGCACGCGTTGCCGAATGCCTGCATAAACTACTTCGTCAAAAACCGGCGGCGCAAACTGTTCAGTCAATTGAACAGACTCGCGGTATTCATCAGCAACGCGCGCGCAGCCGACACACCTTTGCAGATGTCCGGTTATTAGCATCGCGCGTTTCGCGTCGAGGTCGCGCCCGGCATACAGTGGCATTAATTCTTCAACCTGTTTGCAATTCATCGCGCCTTTTCCTCGAATCTTCGCAGCTGCTGCCGGCAATAAATCCGGATCTTTTTTCGCGCGGAGCTAATCTGCGAACGCACGGTTGTCGCGCTCGACTTCATGATTCGCGCTACTTCTTCAGTTGAGAACCCTTCCATATCTCTCAGCACAATTGATGCGCGCTCTTTAAAGGGAAGAAGGGCTATTGCCTTCGCAATGAGCTCGCGTTGTTGAGCTTGAACGACGATGCTCTCAGCGTCCGGGTGTTCAGCAACTACCTCTAAAGCCATGCCTTCTTCGCCAAGCGGGACGAATCGGTTGCTATCGTTTTGTCGCTTCTTCAGAAAGTCGCGACAAACATTGACGGTAATCCCGTACAGCCAAGCGAAGAAATCCTGATCCTGACGAAAACGTTTCAGGTACTTGTAAACTCGCAGAAAAACTTCCTGCGACGCGTCGCGAGCGTCCGCCTCGTTGCCCAACATCCGCCAGGTCATCGCCATCACTCTCTGCTGGGAATGAATCATAATCCGCTCAAAGGCAGCCGTGTCGCCGGCAGCAGCGCGTTCAATGAGGAGAGCCAGCGATGTCTGATCTGGAGTCAGGGCATTTACCGGCAATGGTATATCTAAGGCCAGAGCCATGTCAGAAGCCCGCTCGGCACTCAAGATTAGTCGCCTTCCCAATTTCATATACTTTGGGTGGAAGAAAAACGTTGAAAAGAAATTGCTCGTGGTGTCTCGACGTTCGCGACGCAGCAAGTCATCACTGATTCCACGCGAGTTTGATCACTTTGTTCCGCGGGTCGACGAGCTTGTAGGGGCGTCCCTTCGTGGACGCCCTTTCTCGTCGAACATTATGAAAAAGGGGCAGCCACGGAGGGCCGCCCCTACAATGTCGGCGTTTGCGAGAAGCCCGCCGCAACAGTACCCATGCATTGATCTATGACAGTAAAAATCTTATAGCATTGCGCCAGGAGCAGCGAACCATCGATCGAACTGTTCGGTCCAGGCTCGATAGAGAATGCTCGGAGACGCAGTCATGGTACGTTCGACAGTTAGTTGAAACGGCCTTTGCGTGAGGTCAGGTGGACAAAAGATTCGTTCGCGTGCCGACGCTGTTTTCGAAGTCATGATTTCATCTTTCCTAGATAAATAGCTGAAGTGCAAAGAACCTGCCCGCCTCCGAAGTTCAACCTAGTCCGGATCCAGCCGCTCGACGTGAAGTCCATCCTTCAACAAGCGAATCAGGAGCGTGGTCAACCACGAAATTGGGTTCGATTCCGTGCTCGACAAATACTTTCAGAGCCGCGAGCACGAACGTGAAGCCTCCAGTTGAATCAAGCGCCTGCGCCACGACTTTATCGTCAGTTCCTTTGAAACCCCAGTTCTTGACGGCGACGAAGGTCGTGTCATTGCCTTTATCTTCGAATGTCCACTCTACGGCGGTCGGATTTTCTGGTCCATTCCATTCGATGAGGATTCGCTTATTCATTTCAATCGCCTTCACTTCAACCTCAGTATGGTGACCATACATCTCCCAATCCCACCTGATCCGCCTTCCCGTCTCGAGTCGGCCACTACCTTTTGAGAACCAGAAGCGGGATGTGATCGCAGGATCTACCAACGCTTCGAACACCTGTTGAACCGGCTTGCGGATTAGCAATTGTGCCTTGGCTATCGGCGCCTCGATTTTGTTTGTCATGTAACTCCTTCCTGTTGTCAGTGCTCCAAAGACTACTCGTAAGACGCACCTAGCAGACTTGGCGGTGCCAAGAATGTACTTATGTTAGGAAATTGCCATAGAACCGGGCCCCGCATTAATCATCGAACGCGTCGGTAAGCGCTTTCCAGAATGAGGGCTTGGCTGTCACGACCACGACATTGAAGCCTGCCACTTTGCACTCCTGCGGCTCAGGCCCCTCGCTGATGGGCCAGACGGCGACGGTCACCCTACCCATCGCGCCTCTGACGTTGCCCCCGAAACCGCTCCGGTCTTCCGGAAGTGTGTACACGGCATAGGTCTCGCCGAACTTCAAGAAGCCGCTTTCGGGGAGGGCGGGGTCGCCCTCGGTGTACATATCCGTCCGCTGCCAGCCGCGCTCGACGAGCCAGTGATCGAGGAATCTTAAGCCGTCGCCCGCGCTCTGCCACCCGACCACGTCGGTGTACGCGGTCCCATCCCGCCGCAGCACATGCGTGACTCCGGAGTCGCCGGTAAATGAGAAAGTCATGCGACTGGTTTGGCTCCAGATGTGACCATGATAGGAAGAGATGGGCACGTAGAGGTCAAGGTAAGATGGCATGTAGAACCACCATACTGCCGCGAGCGACACAAGACACGCGAAGGCGAGAAGCAATAGTTTGTGCCGCAAGAGCATTACGAATCTCCATTTCTCATTTCCCATTTCGGCTAACCCTTTTTAATGGGGCAAAGGTTGTGCTTCAGCCGCTCGCAGCAGTGAACGTCCGGAGAGGAAAGGCATCCGCGGTAGCAGGCGTTATTCACGATAACGCGGGGCACTAGTTTGGCACACAAGGCGCGTGATCTTCAACGGGTTTTGACACAGCCCACAGTGGACAATCTTCGCAACATAACATATCAATTCAAACGACTTGACCGAACTTGGCCTCTGGTTTTATACGGAAAGCGCGCAAAGGGTTCGCTTATACCGAAACCAGATAAATTCAAGAGTTCAGGCTTTTATCCGCAATGCCTCCCGGGTCGCTCTGTTCCCTTGTCTTCCGCAGGCATTACGGATAAAACCCTTTACGTTCGGCGGCACGGCTGGCTCGGCGGCGCCAACGTGCGCGTTCGGCGTTCGAAACTTTCGTGGCACGGCAAAAGGAGAACAAGATGCCAGACGTGGTTCCGTATTTGACCTATGAGGACGGCATTGTCGCCCTCGACTGGCTGGCCGAAGTGTTTGGATTCACCGAGACAGCTCGCTTCACCTCTCCCGATGGGAGGCTTTCTCACGGAGAAATGTCGATTGGGGATGGACTAATCATGTTGGCGAGTCCGTCGCCGGACTATGAAGGCCCCAAGCGGCATCGCGACAACTGCGAGATTGCCGCCTCATGGTCCGATCTGCCATGGATCATTGATGGTGTTCTCGTCCATGTTGACGACGTCGATGAGCACTATGCTCGGGCTAAGGCCGCAGGGGCTATTATCTTGTCTGAACCGGAGGATGGGCCGCCAGCGCGACGGTATCGAGTTGAGGATCTAGAAGGACATCGATGGATGTTCATGGCACGAAACTAGTCCGCACGCTATTCGCAATCGCAACGGGAGTGGAACGCGGTGCCGCCAACAAATCGTTGGACCGGAGTTGTCAATGGGCGAGAACAAAACCAGGCCAACCGACGCCAGCGTCGATGACTACATCGCCTCAAGAGCCAATGCGCAGCAACATGCGGACTGCCATGAGCTGATGGCGCTGTTGAAGAGGGTCACCCGGCAAACACCACGAATGTGGGGGCCCAGCATCGTCGGTTATGGCTCCCACCGGTATACCTACGAAAGCGGGCGAACTGGGGAAGCGCCTTTGGCGGGCTTTGCCATCCGCGGTCGAGAGCTGGTGGTCTACCTACTGGCCGACAGCCAGGAGCAAAGATCCTTACTGTCCAAGCTTGGTAAGCACAAGATGGGCAAGGTCTGTCTGTACTTCAATCAGCTTGCCGATCTTGATAAATCGGTGCTCGAAAAGCTTGTCGTCGGTTCAATCGCGGAGGCAAGGCGGCGTTATGAGTAGAATGCGGCGCCTGACGATTCGTTCAAGTCGAGGAATTTGATGCGAGAAGATCTTGCCGCAGTCAACGTCACCCGGACGTATACGCTCGCCGCGTCAAACATCGCCATCTTAACCTTCATGCTGTTCTTTCTGTTCCCGAGGTTCGAGAGCGGCAGGATCAATCCTGTGTTGTTCCAGGCCACACTGATTGCGATGGGTGTTGCGACCTTCTCACTCGTGTTCGCGACGTTGCACTACTACCGGTGCTCGCTTGGCGAAGGAATGAGCGACACCGAAAGGGCGTTGCACGCCCGGCGAGCCGATCGCTTCTGGCTTCTGGGGTATACCACGATGTTCCTCGCACCAAGTCTGGTCTTGTTCCTGCTCAGGCTTCGTATCGTTGCATCCGTCTGGCTTGCCTTCTGGCTTGTGTACCTGTTTTTCGTGGCGCGATTCTTCCCAAGGATTCAGACGCCGCGAGTGTCCCAATGAATGAGGAGCGCGATGTGAAGATCGTCGTTATCGGCGGCACCGGCCTGATCTGAGAAATTGATGCTTCGAATCAATAATGTGAAAAATCTTATCCCGGCTCTTTTATTTGTTGTTATCGCGTCGTGCCAAATCGCCTTCGCGCAAGCTAAACCCATAGATGAATTGCGGAGGATGTTTGACTATCAGCAGAACGCGCCACTTGATGTCAAACAAAATGGAGTCGAAGACAAAAGCGGCGTTCGCATCCATGACATTTCGTATGTTAGTCCAAAGGGCGGGCGAGTGACGGCTTATCTCGTCGTTCCCTCGAGTAAAAGAAAGCTCGCGGGCATTATTTTTATGCACCAAAGACCCGGCAGCCGAAAGGTGTTTTTGTACGAAGCATTGCACCTTGCTAAAGCCGGTGCGGTGTCCTTGTTGATTGATGCGCCGTTTTCCCGAACCGGAGAATCGAAACGAGATTTTGATCCAACCGTTACCAAGCCCGAATATGACCGCGACATTTATATTCAGACCGTCGTTGATTTGCGGCGCGGCGTGGATTTATTACTTTCGCGCTCTGATGTTGACCCGAAACGTATTGGTTTTGTCGGGTACAGTTTTGGCGCGCATACGGGCGCGATTCTTGCTGGCGTGGAGAAACGTATTAAAGCGTATGTGATTATGTCGGGCGCGCCGAGTCTAACGCAGTTTTTACGTACCAGCACAATTCCGGCAATTGTCGAAACTCGCAATTCTCTAACGAAAGAACAGCAGGAAAATTATTTCACAACCTTAGCTTCAGTTGACCCGATAAGTTATATCGGTTACGTCGCGCCGTCAGCTTTGTTTTTGCAGTTCGGCAAAAAGGACCGTTATCCAAGCGAAGAAATGCAAATGCTGTATGCAAAAGCGGCGAGCAAGCCGAAACTCGTCAAAACCTACGACGCCGGACACGAGCTTAACGATGAGGCGCGAGCCGACCGTGCCGAATGGTTACGCAAGCAAATAAAACTTCGCAAGTTGAATTGAAATCTAAAACCACCGGTAGCCATTACTAATTAGATCGCCCACCTTTATCCTGAAACGGCAGTCCGTTCCCATGAAAATTCGTTCGAGTCCCACCTTCAGTTTTTGCTGCGATGCCAAGTCGCATACAAACTCCACCGCGAAGGTCGATTCCGTATCGAGACACTCGGCGGTTCTGTCGTCGACTGTCAGCTCTATGCGGTGCTCAATGTCGTGCGTGAAGGCTTTTATGTGATCTTTAACCTCTTGAATGGATGCGCCTTTT
>DATEDU010000299.1:0-2529 GCA_035281525.1 Pyrinomonadaceae bacterium
CCAGCGTCCAAAGCAGCAGTAGCATAGCTCGCACTGCTCCAGCCAGTGAGCGCGACGATTTTAACATCGTCGAGAAGCCTGTTTTCGCGAATCCGGCGAGTAGCACCTAAGCCATCGAGCAAGGGCAGGTTACCGTCCATAAGAATCAGCGCCGGGCGTTCCCTCGATGCAGCGTCCACGGCTTCCAGCCCGTTGCAAGCTTCTACGACCCGACAGCCCCACAGCTCGTAAAGCGTGCGGAGCAATTCGCGCGTGTCGTCATGATCCTCGACTATGAGTATGGTAGGGTTGCCAGAGCTTTGCCGTGGAACGAAGAGCGTGGTTTCAATATGACTAGGGGACATCGCGTTGTTCATTCAATCACTTCGCAACATCAAATGAAGTTTGGTGCGATATATTAGCCATTTGCCATCCGAGTTTTGCTTATTGTTGGACCATGAGTATGACAGGCTGTCGCATAGCGTTCTGTGCGCCAACACACACATAGCTGAGTTCGTGCGGCTTCAATGTTTCAATTTGATCGTGAGTGGCTGAAGAATTGCGGAGTTCATTCTTCTGTGTGTTCCCGCACAGACGTCCTATCCCCTCGGTGATACTCATACTGGTGATAGTCATTTCAGTTGAGGAGCAGGTTGATGCTCGCACAAAGCATGTGAGTGAGTAAGGGGAGCTTATGCAGCAGCTAAGAGAGCGTGGCATTTATTCTTTCGCTGAAGGAGGAGAATTTATAGCGCATGCTATCTCTCGGGGCACATATGTTCTCTATACTCCCGAGGCATGGGAATTTTTCGGTCAACATTTCTATGAATCTGATGGAGTGGGCAATCTTTATTTGCATGGACAGCCGACACACTGGCAGATCAAAGATTTGACTGATACCAAGCGTACGGCGCGCTCTCGTTCCAAAAGCGGTGCCGCCCAGACGGCCAGCATAGAGGAATAGGCCTCAAAATCAGTCGCATTCAGAACTTCAGCACGCGCCAGGACAATCAGATCAAGACCGGCCGGCTTACTAACCACACCGATGATTTCTTCATCTGGGAGTCATGAGTAAATTTCTGAAGGTCGCTCACGACCAGTTTTGACAAGTTTATCTTTAGGGATTTCCGAAATCAGCACTTCGGTTGTGAGTAGTAGCCCGGCGATCGACGAGGCATTTTGCAACGCACTGCGAGTTACCTTGGCGGGATCAATAACCCCCGCAACAACGAGATCTTCAAACCTCTCCGTTAGGACGTTGTAACCGATATTCGGATTCTTTTCGGACCGAACTCTCTCAACGATTACTGAGCCCTCCTTGCCGGCATTGGCGACAATCTGTCGTAAAGGCTCTTCAAGCGCACGTTTGACGATATTCACGCCGATTTGCTCATCTTCATCCCCGTTCGCTTCACCGTCCTGGTTCGTCTCGAAGAATTTGAATTTGGTAAGTGCTTTTGCGGCTCGTATCAGAACCACACCGCCACCCGGCACGATACCTTCTTCAACTGCCGCGCGGGTCGCGTGCATCGCATCCTCAACGCGAGCTTTCTTCTCTTTGAGCTCAATTTCAGTGGACGCTCCAACAGTAATGATCGCGACGCCACTCACCAGTTTCGCTTTACGTTCTTGCAACTTCTCGCGGTCGTACGCTGACGTAGCGCCATCGACTTGAGCTTTGAGTGTTTTCACGCGAGCCTGCAACGCACGGTGATCCCCGCCACCGCCGATGATAGTCGTAGTTTCCTTGTGAATCGTCACCTTCCTGGCGGAGCCCAGCTCTTCAAGCATGACGCTCTCCAACTTGATGCCAAGTTCGTCGTTAATAACCTTCGCGCCGGTGAGTACTGCGATGTCTTCGAGCATGTCCTTACGACGCTCGCCAAATTCCGGCGCCTTTACTGCAGCGACGTTCAGCGTACCTCGCAATCTATTGACCACGAGGGTCGCCAACGCTTCGCCGGCTACGTCTTCAGCGACAATCAAGATCGATCTGCCCAGCTTGGCGACTTCCTCGAGAATCGGCAGCAAATCTCTCATCGAGGAAATCTTCTTCTCGCTTAGAAGAATGACTGGATTCTCGAGTTCGGCATCCATTGTTTCCACATTGGTGACGAAGTACGGTGACAGATAGCCGCGATCAAACTGCATCCCTTCCACCACTTCCAAAGTGGTCTCAATCGTCTTTGAGTCTTCGACGGTGATAACACCATCTTTGCCAACCTTCTCTATCGCGTCGGCGATCAATCTTCCAATGGTCTGATCCCCATTTGCGGAGATTGATCCCACCTGGGCGATCATGTCTTCTGCGACCGGCTTCGCTGCTTTCTCGATCTCCCGTGTCGCACGCTGGACCGCTTTATCGATACCGCGCTTCAAGGCCATTGGGTTGGCGCCTGCCGCCACAGCCTTTACCCCCTCGCGAAAGATCGCCTGCGCCAGCACCGTTGCGGTGGTCGTGCCATCGCCGGCGACGTCGCTGGTCTTTGCAGCCACCTCTCGTACCATTTGCGCGCCTATATTCTCCATCGCATCTTGAAGGTCAATCTC
>DATEDU010000300.1:0-5732 GCA_035281525.1 Pyrinomonadaceae bacterium
AGTCCGGCAACGATCCACAAACCCCAATTGGGTAAAAATATGTCTGAGTAGCCCGTGAGCTGTAGAAGACTCACGATCACGAGCGCGACTAACGCCTGAAGTATCGTTACAAGAGCCAAATGCCAGGCGAGCACATTGGAAGAAACCTTGCCCTGCGCCACGACATAAGTAATTCCGGGTGGCAAAGACAGGCTGAGAAACATGCCCAGCAAAGCAGCGGTGGCGATTATGAGGTCGAAGCTTCCCTTTCCGGTTGGGCCAACGGAGCGCGCGATTAAAACGCTTGTGGCGATGCCCAATGGAAGAAGGATGATGTTGACGCCAAAAGCGTGCAGCGTCTTGGGTAACCCAAAACTCCAGTTGGCGCGATTTCTTAGTGTCGTCGACATCATCACAACGTACGCCTCACCGCCAGCGTATCGTTACCATATTGGAGCAGCCGGTACCCACTACCGCGAAGCAGTTTGCGAGCTTTCAAAAACTCGTCGTCTGTGAGCAGATGGTGCTCGAACAGAATGACCGACGGCTTGTATCGTTTGAAATCCACTTGCGACAAAACCTGATAATCAAAACCTTCGGTGTCTATGTGAATAAGGTCAATGGCGGCGACTCGATTTCGATCGAAGATGACTTGCAACGGTTGACACTCAACATCCGCTTCGATGATGTACGGGCGCATCTGATCGCCAAGCATTCGGATGACGTGATCCTTGTCGAACGATCCTAACTGATCGTGCCAGTACGGTAATTCGAGTTCACTGTTTGCCTTTTCGGACACATAGTAGAACTTCTTTGTTTCGCTTCTGGTGCCGATCGCCACGTTCTCGAATATAAACCTTTCCGAATCGCCATAGTTTTTCCGGAGCCGGTCAAACAGAAAATTGATGGGCTCGATAAAGATGCCGCGCCAATTCTTACGATCGACGATGAGGTCGTGAATCGGATCACCCTGTACTCCATCGTTCGAACCCACTTGGACAAAAAAGACCTCAGCCTTATTGCCAACAGCCTTTACGATTTGTTGTTGTATCGTGAGGTCTGGCCCACGAAACCGGCGGTAAATCCACTTCAAACCACCGTAAACAAATGGGAGATTACGAAGATACCCTTTGATTACATCAACCATCAAAATCCTTAACTTTACTAATACACTAAACTTACAAGGATTCTGAGCTTCCACTTTCGCTCGTAATAGTCAGGTGGAGTTTATAAGAAACACGGATAGTCTAATCGCTCGCGGGCGCGCCGTTTCGCCGTTGATGTAGGCGTCGAACCGTTTCGGGGGCGATTCGCACACCCAAACTAACCAGTCTGAGCTTCCAGCTCGGGCGATATCTTCCGGCCTCCTTGAAGCACTCAAGCGCTCCTTCGAAGTCTCTCTCACGGAGTTTTTCTTTCCCGGTTTCGAGGGCAATCACTCCCTGAGTTCTCTTCATACTGACGTTGAGTGCAGCTTCTTCGCTTTGCGTCAATGCTTCTTTGGCTTTTATCGCCTCGAGCACAGAGAGCGTTCGGTAAAGTTGACTCAGAGCATTCCCCGAAAGACCGCTTTCATCGATCCTGTACTCAGCCAGAACCCTTCGTTGATAAGCAAATCGCGCGCCCGCCTTGGCCAACCGGAACCACAGCTCAAAATCATGACCGCGCTTCATCTTCTCATCAAAGAGACCAACATCAAATACCGGTTTCTTGCGGGCAACAACGGAGGAAGTAAGAATGGTAACGTCTGCGGCCAACAGACTTTCCGGCGTTACTGAGCTTTTTGGAGGATCAAGCTCCATGAAAGTACGACCCGCCAAAACTGATTCGCCAAACAGTACTGCATCCGAAAAAACGACATCAGCATTACTCGATTTAAGCAACTCTAGTTGGTCCGACAGAAAATTCGGCAACCACCTGTCGTCTGAATCGAGAAACGCGACATATTCTCCGCGCGCACAACGCAGACCAACGTTGCGCGCTGCTGCCGCCCCTCGATTCTCTTGTTTGATGTAGCGGATAGTCGCGGGGTATCTCTCGATCTCTCGCTCGAGCTCGTCGGTATCGGGCGAGCCGTCGTTGATTACGATCACTTCATGAGACGCGAAGGTTTGATTGAGAACTGAATCGAGGGCTTCGCCGATGTACTTCGCAGCATTGTAGGCTGGAGTGATTACGCTGATGGTCGGGGTAGTATCGGAGTGAATTGTTTGTGCTTGTGTTTCGGTTTCGATCATGTGTGCGCTTTGCTGAAGATTTCCACACTGATAGATGGCATTAATCCTGGGCACCTGTGATTGAGTTGTAAGGGGCTCCAATGATAATTCAACGGTTCCGATAAATCGAGAGCAAATGGGTTTAGCCGTACCTAAACCAGTAGTAAACAAGCTTCACATATTCGCCGGCTACGTTGCGCCAGCCGTCGGGTTGTAACCACCACCAGGCTGGTGACGCCGTTGCCGATCCGTTTGGTGCAGGTTCGAGACCAACAACGATCCCGGTACCGTCGAAGCTGTTGCGCAAGCTGCGCAACGCTCGTCTCGAGTGGTATCCGGAAGTAACGACCAAAATCGACCCCAACTTTTCAGCGACTGCGAAATCCTTAATCATCAACGCTTCGCTCTGAGTGCCTGAAGCAACTCCCGGTACAACTCTTATCCTGTCGACCGGAACACCGCCGTTGACCAGTTCGTCGCGTGCCCGTTCAACGAAATATGGATTCCGTTGCAAAGCATTGGACCAGCCTCCGCGGGTATCGTCGTTTGTTAAGACCACGATTGGTGCACGACCTTCATGAAAGAGTTCGACGGCTCGTGCTGTCCGTTCCACATAAGCATTCGAGCCACTCAACACTACGATCGCGTCCGCATGCGCGAGCGAGGCGCGCACGATCAGTCCCTCTGCTGCGGCCCACGCCAGCAGCACCCAGGCAAACACTGCCACGAGCACGAACCTCAACAGTCGAAAAGAGAACACCCTAGACAGACGCATCTTCATTTATCGTCATATTCGGTATCCGGACTCAGGAGAGTTGAGTTTTTATCGCCGCCTGCTCATCAGACAATCTGACACCGTAAGATCGTCTGCAATGCTGAGCGTGTGAGTGCCAAGCAAATCTTTCCTCCAGTTAGGAAGAATCTTTGACACTTCTTCTTCGCGAAAATTCTCGGCATCCAGTTGAATGATTTTATTGATCGTGACGGCGTATCCATATCGGCCCGAGGAGTCCTGAGATGGTCGATAAAGATCTCCGTCCCAGTTGAACAGTTTGCCTGCCGGACGAGAACTTCTTACGTCTGACTTAACCGGATTACGACGGTGCGGTGTCCACGGTCCCAGAGGGCTGTCGGCATAGAACAGAAACAGCTCGTCGGGAATACAATTCTCTGCTATCGAAACAAACATCCACCACGTGCCATCAATCTCGGCGAGGGTCGCATCGGCGGCGCGCACATCGTTCATGAGAACCTTTTCTAACTTCCACTCAAAGGGAAACGAAGTGCTGCGGTACAACTCGATGGTTCGATTACCAGCGCTCTCCGGAACCATGAAGTAGTCGTCATTCCACTTGAATACGAACGGGTACGACAAATGATAATCGCGCTCGAGGACCTTCGTTGGCCCGTTCACGATTCCTTTCCTGTCCAGCTCAATTACTGATATGTGACCCTTTGCAGTTGCATCCAAATACTCTTCCAGAAAGACGAAATATCGTCCGTCTACCTGAATCGCACACGGGTCGGCCCAGAAGCTCTTCTTGGGCGGCAACAAAAACTTGAACCGGTACAGCGTGTTGTTTGAGTCGCAAGGTCCGGATCTGAATCTGTAAGCAAGTGCCCACTGCTCGCTATTCACTGCGTGCCGAACTTTGTTAATCGCGAGCTTCGTCGCCAACCGGTACAGCCTGGGAATCATCTCCCGGTTTGTCGGCATGCGAAACAATCGATTCGAGTAAGGACGATATAGATGGCTTTCGGGCGTACAAAGTGGATAGCCTTCGGCAAGGTCTCTTAACTTCCGCATAACGAAAGCCGAAGATTTCCAGTAAAGGTTGTTGCGGTTGGCTTTGACTGAGAACCTGTCGCTGGTCGGCGACAACGAGCGATAGATGACGCGGCCGTTATCCAGGTCTTCGGTGAGGACCTGAAGAATTGAGCCGGTTACCGGTATGCCGTCCATTACTTCCCAGAATCCGGCTGGTCCACCGCGATTAACTGAGTTGTCTCCGTGGTGAAAGGACCAGACGCCTTGGCGAGCGATCTTGAGCGCTTCACCCTTCAGTATGCGAAATCCGAAACAGAGCGCTACATCGAGATCGAATTCACGAATCTGCTTTAGAGTCTCGTCGGGAAACCAATCAGAGTAAGCCTTCATTATTGGCGTGACTGTGACGACCGGACAGTCAGAAACCAACGGCTTTATGTCGACGGGCTCAAAGGCATCGGCGCTAATTTGGGCTCGGCGATTGTCAATCTTTTCGTAAAGCGCATACAGAAGATATTTTCGATTTTTCCAGTAGCTTTTTAGTCTTCCGGGCTGCGGCTTCGACTCCGCTTCATTTTTGATTACGACTGCGACGTGGGCGATACGCGAAGATTGAATGTCCGTGATGACCTTATGAATCCACTTGCGCTGCACGAACGAATCGATCAGCAATCCGACTCGTAGCGGGCGGGGATTAGTTGAGGAAGCGTCATTCACGGGCTGAAGTGTCACCAGCAGATGCCCTGGTAGTTTTCATTCGAGGTGCGTTCGTGAAACAACCGCACTAGATCTATGAGTTGTTGGTCCATTCGTAGTCGGTTTGCGACGTCACGAAACTCCTCGGCTCCATTGCCTATAATCACTACGTCGGAATCGCTTAACACTCCGTCGATAGTGTCGCGCATCAGTTTTGAAATATGCGGTATCTCCCGCTCGATGTACTCCTTGTTCGCACCGACCAGTCGCGCCAGCGACACATCTCGATCGTAAATGGACAATTCGAATCCTTTTCCGATCAATGTTTCGATGAGAGTCACCATGGGCGATTCGCGCAGATCGTCAGTGCCGGCTTTGAAGCTGAAACCGAGAACACCGACGCGTTTCTTTCCGCTCCGCACGACCATCTCGATGGCCCGCTCCACCTGGAGACGATTGCTCGGCAGGATCGCAGCGAGCACAGGTGTTTCGACGTCCAATTCCTTGGCCTTGTAGTTGATTGCGCGCAAATCTTTCGGCAGACAGGATCCGCCAAACGCGAAACCCGGTTTCAAGTAGTAAGGCGAGAGATTGAGTTTCGTATCCTGGCAGAACACATGCATTACCTCGTGGCTATCGATCTCCAATGCCTTGCATAAGTTCCCGACCTCGTTCGCAAAGCTCACCTTCAGCGCGTGGAAGCAGTTGCAAACGTACTTAACCATCTCGGCGGTTTTCAGCGAGGTTACAAACACCGGCGCGTTGATGTTTGCGTAAAGACTGCGTACCGCGCTTGTCGTTTCTTCGTCGTCGGCGCCAATCAGAGTGAACGGCGGTGCGTAGTAATCCTTTAATGACGAACCTTCACGCAGGAACTCCGGGTTGATGCAGATACCAAAATCCGTTACCGCTTTCATTCCCGATGACTCTTCGAGCGCCGGCACGACTACGTTCTGCACAGTCCCCGGCAGCATGGTGCTGCGAATCACAACAACGTGACGACCGGTTTTCGTTTTCAATGCGGCTCCGATTTCACGGCAAACCTGTTCGACGTGGCGCAGGTCCAAACTACC
>DATEDU010000301.1:0-56987 GCA_035281525.1 Pyrinomonadaceae bacterium
GTGGTGGATGATGTCGTCCAGGTGAGGATGCATCATCGGCTCGCCACCGGAGATCGTTATGATCGAGGTGCCGAGTGCGGCTAACTTGTCGATGCGTGCTTTGACCACTTCAAGCGGCACTGGCGAAGAAGAATGGTCATATTCATTGCAGTAGCCACAAGCGAGGTTGCACCTGCGCATGGGAATGAGATGGGCCAGCACCGGATGGCGGCTGGAGAGCAGCGCGCGGCTAATGAAACTCGCCTCGCGCAGTTTAAGTTTAAGGAATGTCGTGTTTCTCATTTAGCGAGCCGCAACTCGTGTTTCTCAAGCGAGCCGAAGCATATGCGACTGCCGCCGCACAACGCAAGCGGTGTTGACGCCAGATTGGGACAAAACAGAAGGGGCTCTGGACGTTTAGTCAGAGCCCCTTTGAGCTTCGCTTGACATCGCGAATCGCGATTTAGCTCTTCACAACCTTGACGCTTGGATCCAAATCAATGACGAACTGGTTCGAAGCAATCTTGATGTTCTTTTCCAGGTTTTGCAGCCGCATGGTCGTAGCATCGTCATTCTTCTCAACGATCTTCGTCTGCACCGGCATACCTGCCTTGTCAACCCATATTTCTGCGTATTTGAAGCTCGCAGCGCCCTTAGGTACCAGCGTTATGTGGATGGTGCTGACACCGCCCCATAAAGTTTCCTCGCGCACGTCCTGAACTGGTTGAAAGCGTGCTTCAAGTTGCTGGCGCGACATGTACATCAGATCGAGGATGCCCCCCGCTCCAGCCGTTCCCTTCACTGAACCTGACTTGCCAACTAATGCTTCATTTCGTCGCGGCCGGAATAAGGTGTACTTGCCTTTATGGACAGCAAGGATCTCTTTCTGTGGACTAGTCCATTCAATGCGGACAGAAGGATCACCTTTACCACTTGGGACGTAAAGTACGACGCCTTCACGTCGCTCCGAATCGCGCAGCTGCGAGTTGTACTTCTCCATGCTGAGACCAGCTCGCAACGACGTCAGATTCTTTCTGTTATTCTCCATTCTGTTCAGCAGACCACTAACGACACCTGCCGTCTGTCCGTTTGCTTCTTTGGGGGAAGCCCCTGTTAGCGTTGTTGCTACTACCACGAGGGCAAGAAAAAGGGGAACCAATCTATTCATAAGAACTCCTAAAAAATAATCTCCTCTCCTGGAGGTAAAAAAACCCAGCAATTATAGGGCAAGACTACCGGATGTCAACCTGATAGGCGACTGTATTACCCTGCGAATCAACTACCCTTCGTACCCCAAGGATCTCAGCATTGGCGCGTCCACTCAGCGTTCTCACCTGATGCTGCAAATTGACCGTATCTGATTCATTCTTAATGACTTCTGCGGCCAATACCAGCGTAGTTGACGGACTTCGATGCTCGTTCTGCAGTTGTCGTTGGCTGCCTTGAAACCAGCTCTTTGGCGTTAGGAATATAAAAGCCAGTATAAACACACAGAGGATATCCCACTGCCAGGTATTTCTGGCGTATTCCCAAAAGAAGATCCGCTTAATCAAACCCAGCAATCGCCTCCTTGTGCTTGGTTAGTGAAGTTAATGGCAATTCGCAGGCCTGACGCCCGGATGGCTGCTGCAAGTGTAGCTTGTCTTGCAAGTCGTGTAAATATCAAGCTTTACATCTGAACCGCGGCTGTGGGTTCAACAATGTGACCGTCGCGCATTTGCACTATTCGTCGGCACATTGCTGCAGCTTCGGGATTGTGAGTGATCATTACGATCGTTTGATTAAAGCGGTAATTCAACTCCTGAAACATATTTAGAACGAGCGCCGAATTCTCCGAGTCGAGGTTTCCCGTAGGTTCATCGGCCAGGACAATAGCGGGACGCGTCACCACCGCGCGAGCCAGCGCTACCCGCTGTTGCTCTCCACCAGACAGCTCAAGCGGCTTGTGATGGAGTTTGCCCTCCAATCCAAGTAGCTTCAGAACCTCACGACGCCGCGCCGCGTCGTCTCCACCATTGCCATGAATACGCTCCGCCAGTCGGAGATTTCCTTCGGCTGTTAAGGTTGGAAACAGATTGAACCTTTGGAAGACAAACCCGATTTTCCGGCGACGGATGTCCGTTCGCCTGGCGTCTGACGCGGCAGTCAGATCTTCGTTATCGACAACGATGCGACCGCTCGTTGGAGTCAACAAGCCTCCCAGCAAATGCAACATCGTCGATTTGCCACAACCTGACGGCCCCATGATCGCGACGAACTCACCCTCGTGAACGTTGAGTGAAACACCGCGCAATGCGGGTACATCAACCTTACCAACTCGATAGACCTTAACAAGGTTTTCAGCCTCTAGGATCGTTCGCATTTGCAGGGTGCCTACGGATTCGCCTTCGCTCGCTTGTTATGAGGCGCATCCAGATCGACCTCGGGAAGCTGCCACCGATTCTCAAGGACGAACGCTTCAGGTTTGAACTCGCGGTCGATATTGATTGACTCTGGAACCTGGTACGCAATTATCAATCGGTAATGATCATGCGGCCTGGTGATGTCGATGCGCGACGGCAACTTCCGTCCATCACTGCCCAGGGCTTTGTCGTCCCAATAAGCAACATCGGTAGACAACGCTCCCTGGTTGTCGAACGTTTGCATTCGCGCCAGCCGAACTCCGTCCACGCGGTCAAACCAGAACCGCCGCTGTAGCCGCAACTCATTGGGTGATGTGTTGGAAAACTCTTCGAGCAGGAAATAACCACGCACTACTCTGGCATCTTTTTTGGCACGGGGCCGTCTATCAGGTTCTTCTTGAAAAAACTCGCTTTTTGAATACAGCGAACCTGCTGGATCCGTAGGTCGGATCATGAATGCTTCAGTCAGGTGTTGCGGACGAAGATTAGACAGCGCACTCACCGTCTCGCGGCTGCTCATCGTCTTCTTCTTGTTCTTGTCACCCTGGTTTTGATTTTCGTCCTCGTTCAGGTCTAATTTTTCGTAAACGGCGCTGTTAGTCCCTTTGACGAAGCGCCGGAATCTCTCTTCGCCCTGCAATACAGCAACGCGAAACCTCTCTCCGTCTGAGGTCATCTGCGCTATATCGGTAGCGATGAAGGGCACCTGAATAATGAGGTATACGTTACCCGGACGTTGAAAAGTGACCGTGCCGTCAGCCTGACGGTATTTTTCCGATATACCTTCCTTAGCGAAAGAGGTGTCCTCGAACTGAATATCAACTTTGCCGTGAATAGACTTGACCGAGGCCAGCCGATTTATCTCATCGATGAGTTGCGCCTGAGTAGCGTCCTGCAGCGGCGAAAGCATAGGCGGCACTTGCACGCGCTTGTGCGTGTCAAAGAGACCACAACCGCCAGTTGCCAACGTGCCGAACAGGAGCGACAACAGGAGGAACAGCCTTGACAGCAAACTACGCGGGGCAAGATTTGATTTGACCATTAACTAACTGCTTTCGAGCGCAATTATACGCGTTCATAGCACTCCCCGTGCCAGCACGGGTTCAACCTAACAAAGAGACTTTTTGTTGTCAACGCAGTCCTTTAACACTGAATCGATCTAATCAAGCACCAGCTCAGGCTTGCCAAACTTGTGCCGTAGCTTGTTTATACCTTCCCGGATCTTTCGCCGTGTGACCAGCCAGTGTTCGAGCTTTTGCCTGCCCGGGAAGTCCAATAACATGATGCCCAATAGAATCGTAAGAACACCCTGCCCGGGCACCCCGGGAAGAGACAAAACAACTCCAAGTGCCACCAACACGATTCCCAACAGGTTCTTGCCGATGATTGCCAGAACACGGACTGCTGGCGGGTAATTGGCTAAAAAGTGTTTCGGATGCGATTGCTGAAAATAGTTCGGTGGTAACTTCACGAGGACGAACGATACGATTGCCAAACTCACTCCAAGCGTCAAGACGAATATCAAAAGGCCCAGCAGCGCCCCACTCAACGTGATCGAGCTAATGAAGTTGGTTATCGAATCAAACATGTGCGTTTAAAATTTGAGATCTCAGATCTCAGATTTGAGATCTCAGATCTCAGATCTCAGATTTAAGGCGTGACGATTGAAGAGCTGCCACGACTTCCTTGACCACTTCCTCCGCTACGCCGCTGAGTCGGAAGTCTCCTGCCTCAGCTACTTCCCAAAATTCATCGAGTCCAGTGGCTCCCGCTCGCTCCAGAGCCAGCACCTCGACCAGCAGATCAATGATGTCTGCGGCTTTGACTAACCGAGCTTCGAGACTCTCGCGCAGCTCATAATCAGCATAGAGCTCGCGATATAGCGGTTGTGCGGAGCTGCCGTCGACACCTGCAATCACGTCATCAAAAGCCGCCAGCTCGGCACGCTTCCTCACATCGCTGCCAAAATATGTTGTGGCAGTCTTCGGCATATCGCCAACACGTGTTTCAGCCCAGTCATGCAACAACGCCATTCTCAGCACTTTTTCTGTATTCAACGACACTCCTCGATTCACGAGTTCATCTGCGAGAAGCATGGCAGTAACGCTGACGCCGAAAGAATGAGCCGCTACAGACTCCGTGCCGTTCGGGAGACCACGCAGCGTCCAGCCCGTACGATCGAGGCGTTTCAAACGCTGTAACTCAATTAAGATGGGGAGCATGGTTGCATTCTAGCAAAACGGCGACGCATGAATAGCGTCGCCGCTTGAACTCTGATTAGTCGTCTCCGGGCTAACGGCAGGCGTCGTGCTCACAACTACAGCCAATTTCCATTACCCTGGACTTCTCTGCATTCTTGCAGTATTCGCCGCAGTATTTGCTGCCTTCCTCCGGCGGACAATCGCATGCCGGGTGGGCGCACTTCTTCTGCTCCTCGTTGTCTGCCATGTAAATCTCCTTGCTCCGGTAAGTCAATTTGCGGGGGTATGGCTTGATCCTAGAACGCCCTCAGTGATGGGTCAAGGTGCCTGGCGCACAATGACCGTCCGCTGTCGCTCTCCAAGACGAAGAACGAGCGGCCTGTCTAACTGGATTGGATGTTCCTGACCATCGACGTTGATTATGAGATTCGTGAGCCTTGATGTGTTTTCAATACCTTCCACGCTGGGTGAAATGCGAGGCAGTAGATCGTTGGCTACAATCCGCCAGGTTGCGGGGGCACAGCGAATGCGAATTCCAGGGGCATCGACCTCGACAGACTCGTTAATAGCCATTACGTCTGCTTTAAACATTCCTTCACCACATCTAACTCCGGAACCGTCGTAGAAAGTCACCAAACCCGAAACGTAGTTATAAGGTATCGAACTGACGTTCTTGATGACCACACGAACGTTGGTAACGGGGCTGTCTGGAGCTCCATTTACAGCGGTCGTTCGCAACGTGCCCTCCAATGCCGGCTGGCCTCTATCTAATGCAATTGCTGGTTCGTTTAATGGCATTCGCTTTTCAGTCGGATTTTCTATCTCCTGCGCCATGACTCGGCAGGTAATCAGCAGAACAACCGCGCATATTAGAGTAGATCTCAGAGTAGATCTCATGAACTTTTCTCCATCGAAATTAAATTCCAAAGTTAACAAGTGCTCGCTCGATGACGTTTAGCGAAGCTGCGTTTGTATCGCCAGCCGTGCGCGCTGATGCCAGCCATGCTTTCAATTGCCGGGCTTCAGCAACAGACGAAATTCGACAAGCGCCCGAGAGTGCCAAAGTTACCAGACAATCAGGAGCGCCGTGAGTAACCAAAGCCGCCTGCAACGCTGCCTGTTCACGAAGATCAAGCGTAAGGAGAAGATTGATTTCCATGAGATCCCCGGCATGTGTTCAGCCACTCACCGTTTCTCTTTCTCGTTCCGAACGGAAGCAGGCAGTTCCTGCATGACAAAAATGAAAAGTTTCATCTTCAAAGTCAGCTGTCTCCATCTGAATCGTCAGATGATCGACACCGAAATGATCATGCAGCTTGGCCCGCAGCTCCTTGAGCAACTCGGGTTGAGATACGCTGTACGCATGAATGACATGAGCACTCAACGCCTCTCGTCCGGAAGTTATGGTCCAGACGTGTAGGTCGTGAACGGCGTTAACTCCGTCTGTACGCAAAATCGCATCTTCCACCGCAGCAAGATTGATATGTGCCGGCGTGCCTTCGAGGAGGACGTTCGTCGAATCTCGTATGAGCCTCCAGGAGCTCCACACGATCATGGTTCCAATCAATGCGCTGAATAGTGGATCAGCTGCATACCATCCGTAAACAGACATGATTGCACCGGCAAGTATCGCGCCCACAGAACCCAGAGCATCGCTGAGAACGTGAAGCCAGGCGCCGCGGATGTTCAAGTCAACCTCGTGTGGTGAGTGAAGTATCCAGGCGCAGACAAGGTTGATTATCAACCCGCCCGTAGCAATCATCATTACGACGCTGCCGCGAACGTTCGGCGGTGCAGACCAGCGCTGATAAGCCTCGTAAAAGATCAGTAACGAAATGACGACCAATGCCACGCCGTTGATGAGTGCGGCGAGGATCTCGAGACGGTAATAGCCAAACGTCTTGCTCGAGGTTGCTGGTCGAGCTGCAAACCACGCAGCCATTAACGCGAGTGCCAGCGCGGCTACATCGGTCAACATGTGACCCGCATCGGCGAGCAGCGCCAGCGAACCAGTCCACCAGCCACCCACTGCTTCGGCAATCATGTAGATCGCTGTCAGAACCAGCACGAGGCTTAAACGGCGGCGATTGTCGGAGGCGCGCGCGTGTGCGTGAGTGTGTGCTGGCGGTGCACTGGTAGCTTTTGTGGGGCCAACACCGTCCATGATCGATCTCAAATCCTATCCAATGCCTGCACTATGTCGTCAATTATATCCTTTGCTGACTCGATACCGATGGCGAAACGCACAGTGGCTGCCGAGACGCCGGCGGCTCGCAACTGATCCTCGGAAAAGCCGGCATGCGATGAATAGAGTGGATAGCTGACTAAAGTTTCGACACCACCCAATGACGGGGCCGCTCGGACGAGACGAAACGAATTGAAGAGTTTTTCAGCTTCCTTCTCACCACCTTTTAGATCAATAGCCACGACACCGCCGAAAGCCTCCATTTGGCGCTTCGCAATCGAGTAACCTGGATCATCTTCAAGGCCGGGATAATAAACTCGCGCGACTTTGGGATGGCGTCGCAGTGCTTGGGCCAACTTGAGAGCGTTATCGCTCGATGCGCGCACGCGCAAGTTGAGCGTCCTGATTCCGCGTGAAAGCAGGTATGCAGCAGCGGGATCCAGCGTCGCACCGATAAACACCGATATCTGTCTGACACGATCGATGAATTCTTTTTTGCCCGCGACAGCCCCAGCAGTTAAATCAGTATGGCCGCCCAAATACTTCGTCGCACTGTGCATCACTGCATCGATGCCATGAGCAATTGGTTGCTGCAAAATCGGTGACGCAAACGTGTTATCAACGATCGAAATGACACTTGCCGCTTTGGCTGCTGCCGCAGCCTGTTTCAAATCCACTACACGATTAATTGGATTGGCCGGTGTTTCGAACCAGAAGAGCCGCGACTTTTTAGTCGCCAGCTCGGGCAGGCGATTCACGTCATCAAGGTTTATGAAATGACACTCGACTCCAAATCGTGCCAAGAGTTTCGTCAGAATCTTGACAGTGCCCCCGTAAATCGAATCACTCGCAATTACTTCGTCACCCGCACTACATGCGGCGGCGAGTGCGCAAAAAGTTGCGGACGATCCCGAAGCAGTGACGACGCAAGCCTCAGCACCCTCTAATTCGGCAATTTTTCTTTCGACTTCGGCAACGGTTGGATTGGCGTAACGCGAGTAGAAATATGCCTGAGGCAATTCACCTCGCGCATAACGCCGCATCTCGTCAAAATTGCGAAAGCTGAAAGTCGATGAATGAAAGACGGGTGAGACGACTGCGCCGAAAGGTTGATCTTCGGGGCGCTCACCTCCGTGAATGGCAATCGTCCCTTGCGAAAGCTGAGGTGTGCCAACGGGTTTCTCTGCTGCCATAACGGTCCTTCATTGAAGGAATGATTTGTACTACGGATGAGAATTCTTGCACGTTATTGTTTGCAGCAGCAACCCGGATCATAACGCCGGCACGTTTAAGGCGAGATTCATATCCTTGTAAAGCTCATTGAACTCGCGCAAAGCCACCTCCAGGATTCCATGAAGATCTTCGACATCTCTGAGATTGACTACTGCGTTTGCGTTGTGAAGAAATGCCGCATGAGCGTCCATCGTGCGCAGTGTCGGAGAAAGTAGAACAAAGAATAGACGCCGTCGCTGCGGCGGTCTCAGAATGTTAACTTCGCGCGTAACAAATGCGGCGCCTTGATCGGCGGAATCGAACTCGTAGTCGAGCAGCACTACGTCGACCGGATTTTCACGCATACGATCTATGGCCTGGCCCGCATCCTGAGCTACAAAAACTTGATAGCCCTTTTGCGCAAGCTGGCGGGCAATCAAGTCGCGGTGAGGTTGGGCCGTGCATACGAGCACCCTTCGCGGACTCCATGCAGGTCGCGCCTGAGAACCCGGCTTCTCACTCTCGCTACCATCCAGTAAGTTAATCAACAGACTGCGCACATCTTGAGCAGGAGGCGCAACTGGAGGCACTTCGCCCCCGAGCTCGAACAGTGGCGCGGGTCCTCGCCTTTTATATCGGGCTTGGTCGGTCGAAGGGGACTGACCCACTGCTAAGGCGCTCTTCTCAGACGCAGGACTCGCTGGACTTGCTTCAATAGTCGCGTTGCATTTTGGGCAACGAACAGTAAACGCAGATGCCGGCGGTTTGCTCGTTCCGCCCACTTGGATCTGAGATGAACATTTTGGACAAACAAGAAACATGGTGTTCTCGCAGCGGCTTATTCAATCAATCCCAGCATCGATCCTGATTCCGAGAACGTGCTCGCGGGTAAACGCGCGCCTTCTCGGCGAATGAAATCTTCTGCTGCCGTCAGACCTTTGAGCGATAACAGCAAGTTGTTCTGATTGGTGGCAAACGCCAGCCCGTCATCCAAACTTATTACTCCCGACTCAATCAACTGGAGGATTCCTGAATCGAAGTCCTGCATTCCATCCAGCTTCCCATCGCGCATCGCGTCGAGCAACGACTTTCCTTCCGCCTCTCCGCTCTCGATGTACTCCCGGGTGCGCGGGCTCGACCTCAGAACCTCGGCAACGGCTACGCGGCCGCGACCGTCGGCTCGCGGGATCAGACGCTGAGAAATGATGTAACGAAAAGTCTGGGCCAGACGAGTCCGAATCACCGGCTCCTCATTTTTCGGATAGAGCCCAATGATGCGATCCACAGTCTTTGAAGCATCAATAGTGTGCAGCGTCGAGAGTACTAGATGGCCCGTCTCGGCGGCTTCGAGCGCAATTTCGGTCGTCTCAAAGTCGCGCATTTCTCCGATCAGGATTACTTTTGGCGCCTGGCGCAGTGTGGCTCTTAACGCTGACGGAAAGTCTCGAGCATCGTATCCAATCTCTCGTTGATTTATCGTCGAGTTCTTATGCGTGTGCAGATACTCGATTGGATCCTCGATCGTCACAACATGGTAGTGCTTTTTCTCGTTGATGATGTCGATGATGGCGGCTTGAGTTGAGCTCTTGCCGGAACCCGTTGGGCCAGTGACGAGCACCAGGCCGTTTCGCAGATCCGCAATCTGTTCCAGATGTTGAGGCAAACCCAAATACTTGAGTGTCGGGATCTCGGTTGGGATTACGCGCATCACGATCGAGTAGACACCGCGCTGCTGAAAGATGTTCACGCGAAACCGTGCTCTTGAAGGGAGCGAGTAACTAAGATCGGCGGTGCCCGTCTTGACCAAGCGCTGGGCAGCCTCCGGATTCCCGTTCAGGAGGGTCATGGCAATGATTTCCGTCTGGTAAGGCGTGAGTTTTTGCATCCCCAGTGGCTGGACGGGAGTTAGCTTTCCACTGATTTCGACTTGCGGAAGCTGGCCGACAGAGAAGTTGAGGTCGCTGATGCGGTCAGACACAGCCAGCATGCGCTCGATAACTGGCGGCAGGTCGAAGAAGCTCATACAGGCGATCTACTCCGGGACGGCAAACGTTGCGAAATCTGGAGGGAAATGTTTGGCTTGGCGCGGGGATGCTCGGCCGCTGAGAAAAGCCTCAAGATTTTCGCGCATAACACTGACAAACGCAAGCAAAATATCTTGAAACGGCTTGCGAGCTTCAGATTGGCGAGAGTCGTGCCAGCAGTCGGCGCGTGCGAGTGGCGATTTCGGTGGGAGGCACCAACAGAGCAGAAATTACGGCGACGGCATCTGCCCCTGCCTTAATGACTTCAGCAGCGTTCTGGTGATTAATGCCACCAATCGCGACAATCGGAATCTTGGGGATGGCTTGTCGCACTGTCGCCAAGCCCGCGAGCCCAACTGTCGGATCGGGGTTCTCTTTCGATGAAGTGCCGAAAATGGGACCAAATGCTATGTAATTGATCGGCATGCAGGAGGCTTCGAGGGCTTGCTCAAGGTTGTGCGTGGAGAACCCAATAATCGCTCGGTCTCCAAGCAGCCGGCGAGCCGCGTCCGGTGGCAGATCGTCTTGTCCCAGATGAACTCCGTCTGCGCTGACCGCTAATGCTACGTCAACTCGGTCATTGATGATGATCGTCATTCCGCGAGCGCGGGCGGCATGCACCGCTGCAGCAGCCTGGTCATAAAACTCGCCGGACGAAAGATGCTTTTCGCGGAGCTGCACGACGCGGGCGCCCCCCTCGCTGAGTCTCAGAACCTGCTCTGCATGGGACAAACTCGAAAGGCGCGTGTCAGTCAATGGATAAACGCGGCCGGCATCAGGGAACATGAGAAGAAGCTCCCTTCAAAACGCCGATTTGTCTCAAGGCTTCATAAAGCACAATGGCGACAGCAGTAGCGAGATTGAGGCTGCGCACTTTTGGATTCGGCATCGGAATGGTGAGGCACCTCTCTGAGTTACTGCGTAACAGGTCGTCAGGCAGCCCTCGAGTTTCTGGACCGAAGACAAGGCAATCATCAATATCGAACCTCCAATCTGCATATGACGATCGCGCCTTCCTAGTCAGATAAAGGAATCGTGCTTTGGGGAGCGAGTGATAGAGATCATCAAGCTGCGTGTGGCGAAGTAAGGTCACCTCAGGCCAGTAGTCCAAACCCGCGCGTCGAATTGCACGATCGTCGAGACGGAAGCCGGTCACGCCGACAACATGAAGTGGAACTCGAGTGGCCGCGCACAACCGAGCGATATTACCGGTATTCGGATGGATCTCTGGTTCGACAAGTGCGACGTTAATCATTCACGCCGACATTACGGCAGAAGCGGGATGATGACAAACAAAACGAAAGGAACGACGAATCTTGTTAAAGTATCCGTCGTTCCCTTAGTAAGAGCTCCCTGAGCTCTCAGTAGTTGGTGTGCGCCAACTGAACGTTGTTGATGCGACCTGCTGGTTCGGGCTATCTCTTCTTTGACGACTTCTTGCCGCCGCCCTTCTTACCGCCGCCCTTTTTCCCGCCTTTTTTCTTTCCACCTTTTTTAGTTGCCATTTGGATGTGCTCCTTTTTTTGGTTTTTTCGTTTCTTTCCTCACCACAAGATGCTGTGCTTGGTTTGCTCTTGTGGGCTAGGGTAAACGGCGCACAACATCTTGCTATATAAACGCATTTAACGCAGATGTCAATAACTTATTACTCTAAATGCAAAAAATATTTTTACCTGTTCAGAGAGCGATCGCGCGCTAAATCAGCAAGCTCGAGTCGTTACTCAACGTGATGAGCGAACGTGTCGACCAACAAAATTTCGATTCTGATCGATCAGTTGTTATCAAGAGACGAGGGTGACGTGATCACAGTTGAAGAGCAGAGCTGTCGATCATTGAGTGCACTGCAGAGATGAGTAACTTCAGCGGAAGAGTGGAGTGAAGATCCAGAGATCGTGTCGATCAACTCCGTAGTAGTAAAGAACTGAGTTAGTGGTGTTGCGAGTCGACACTCCAACGAATGGTCCGCTTGCATCAAACGAAGCCGAACCGCCACTCGAACCCGCACTACCACCAACAAATGGCACGAGTTGTGGGGCTGCAAGTCGTTGTAATTCCTGGATTTGCGAGTTCCGAGGCTGTGGTACAACATTGCCGGCATACACCATTACAGCACGCTGAAAGTCGATGAGCTCTTGTGAGCGCGGCATAATGAGTCGCCACTCTCCGGACTCGAAAAGAGGATCGCGAGCGGCGCTCGGCCGAAGAATTTGTCGCTTCTTTGATCCACCTGGAATGGGAACTCCTTCAAGCAGGTCATCGACTGAAGTCGGCAAAGCTTGATCACCCCGCTGGCCCGTGGTGTTAACGCGGTAGATGTAATAATCGCGAATCGCATCGGCAACTTGTTCACCGCGGAAGATTGCTTCTTTCTCGCGCTCGCGCACTGCTTGTTGTCTCACACTCGGCGCTGCAGCGACGGCGAGCAGCGCGAGGATCGTCATCAACGCGAGCAACGAAACGAGCGTATATCCGCCTTCGGCGGCGGCTGAACGGGTTTGCGGGAACCGTGAATCGCCTGATCCGCGCACGGGATGCAGACCATATATCTTGTGGTATGGTCCGCAGCTACGGTTCATCGTCTTCACTATCAACTCTGGGTGTCGGACGCGAACCGGGACCGATTCCGCGGTCACGTTCGCTGGTGAATGGAAGCGTATGTTTGATCTTCAAACTCGTATCGACAACGACCAACTCTTTCTCTGAGATACTGGTGATTCGAAATCTGCCTCCGAGAACGTCACCACGCTGCGCTTTGACAACTTCCCTGCTGCTCTTGTCTTGTAGCATGGCAACATCGAGCATCCCGCGCGTAATTCCGATGATTCCTATGTAATTAAAATTCGGAACTGGCGGCTGATTTACGTTCAACGCAAGCGAATTCGAATAGAGGCGTCCATCAGGAGATTTGACGACCACCTGACGATTACCTGGATTAGCAATCAAGGGTGCCGGTACCTTCGCCGATAACTGCTGCATTCCCACAAACTGGGTCTTTAACTCTTGCCCGTCAATTGTGACGCGAACTTCCGGCGTGAACTTGTCTCCCGTCACTTGGAGATCGAAATCATCCGTACGCGCGTAAACACTGGCGGGCGAGAGGGCCGCCAGCAACACGGGCGGAGTTGGTTCGGCGGTAGGCGCGGGAGTTGCCGGTGCTGGAGCCAGAGGTTTTTCGTAGTAGGCGAAGATATTGCGTCCGGCCTCTCCTACATCAGGCAAAGTTCGCGGATAGCTGACTGGAACCAACTCCTCAATCGGAGTTAGCCTCAGCTCATCTGTCCGCTGAGGTTGTGCGGCAGTCGACTGTGACCTCGTGGCAGGCTGATTAGAGTTAGCAACCCTATTGGTCGGCCGTGAACTGCTGCCAAAGCCGAAGAATGCCCACCAAAGAAATATCAGGGCAACAATAATCAATCCAATTGCCCAAATCAGTTTCTTGCGTTCCTCCGGATTTTTAATATCGCTGAGTTGCATAACTTAGATCTTATCTCGTGGGGGCAGTGCTTTGGCTGTCGCTGGAGCGTTGAAAGTAGGTTGCCAAATCCAATCGCAGGCTCACCAGAGATCCCCGCGCACCCGAGTCTGGGCCCCCTTCGACGGCCACGGGAGCATTCATGTCAGTCGCCTTCTCGAGCTCCATCCCGTTAATGATGATGAACTGTTTGCTCGCTTCCACATTGCGGATGAACCGGCGCAGATTCTGATACGACCCCTCTACTGTCAGGCTCACAGTAATTCCCGGATAGACGCTCTGCCATTTCGAGTTGGCAGCCTTAGTCGTCGCGCTTTTCTTTGAGCCGACAGGTTCAAGCGGAGTGTAGGAAGGACCTGAAGTATTCCGTAAGCCGTTTTTGCGGATCAACTGATTCAGCTCTTCATAGAGACCCATGCGACCCTGGCTTGCATTAACAAGGCCGCGGCTTTCGAAGTCATCCAGGCTCGCGGATATTTTCTCAACGATCGACTCCGTGCCCAGTCCTTGTAATACATTTTGCTCCGAGTCACGCGTCAAGTTCTGTAAACGTGTCCGCTGGAGTTGAAGCGCCTGGAGTCGAGATCGCGCAGGTACAAGGAAGTAAACATAACTGAGGAGAACCATGACGAGTATGAGCGCACTACCGGCGACCGCGATGATTTCCGGTAGGCCAAACATGCTATTAGTCCGCGACGTGCGCAGCCGCTGAACTCCTGCCTTGAAATCAGGAAGATGCAAGGATCGACCGTTGTCAGTTCGTTTCTCCATCATCTTGGACTCTCGCTTGCGACCCGTTGTGACTCATCTATAGAAGCCAAATTCTGAGACTTGCCTACAACTGCCGCACCTGCGCGGGGCGTATACACAACGTAGAGCTCACACTCCGTACCGTCAGCGCCTCTGCCCTTTAGCAGATTCTGCGCGCGCAACTCAGCTCGGAACACCCCGGCTCGATCCATATCGGAAATCATGTCTGTAACGGTAGACGGCAACTTACTGACCACCGTCAAATCGAGCTCAGCCAACGTCTGATTGCCTCGCGTAACCACATCGCGAACGCTTATTCGTGTTACGCGCACGTTTGGCGGAAGTGCCGACTCCAGGTCAGCCAGCAGTCGAGACCACGAAAAGCTTTTGCGATCTACCAGAACGTGAGTGGCATTGAGAGTTTGCTGCTGTTCGAGCGGCAGGGATTTTTTCACGGCCTCATTTTGTTTGTTGAGTGCTTGTGCCTGCTGCTCGAGCTTGTGAATGTCGTTCTGAACAGCTGCAGCCTGTGAATTCGCCTGAGTCGTAGCTCGAATTATTAAGACAAGCGCAATCAACGCCACGAAGATGGTCACGGCAGATACTGCCCATGGCAGAATCCTGTTGCTAAACGGCTTGGCAGCAAGATTAAGTTTCGTGGTCATGTTTAACTATCTTTCGGCGGTTACGAGGACGTCGCCTGAACCTGCAAAAGAAGGATACAGTTCCGGTTAAAACGGCGCAACCGAAGGCCTACTGACAGTCGCCATCTGGGGCCGCGTTGATATCACACGCAGGAAATACGATCTTGTTTCACAAAATCTGCCTCCGCGGGCGGCGCACTGACATCCTACATGCGTCTTGGCGGCAAGGGACCCTCGGTGAGGGCAATAGATTGGCGGTAAGCGCAAATGCGGTTTCGACCGTTACGCTTGGCCCGGTACAAAGCGGAATCAGCAAGTTCGATCAACTGAATCGGATCCTTGGCATCATCCGGATATGCAGCTACGCCAACACTCATGGTGAGCCGGTAACCGCGACTCTCGCCGGGTGAATCGTAACGCGCTAATTGAAATTCGTGTTGCTCTATTGCAGAACGCACGCGCTCTGCTGCCACGAGTCCCTGTGCGTAATCGGCATCGAGGAGGAATGCGGCGAACTCCTCCCCGCCAAAGCGGGCGCCCACGTCGCCGGCTCGCAAAGCCTTCTTTATAACTGCACCCACTTCTGCCAGCGCCTGGCTTCCGGCCAGATGCCCGAAAGTGTCGTTCACGCTCTTAAAATGGTCCAAGTCCATCATCAAGACACAAAACGGGCGCGACTCGACTTCCGCTCGCGCAGCCTCACGTCGCAACTCGGAGAAAAATGACTTGCTGCTGAGTAGCCCTGTGAGTTCGTCGTGAGAAAGGAGACGATGAATTTTTTGTTGAAACTCACGATCGATCTCGTCAAGCATGTCGAACCTGAACAGATGATGGCCAATCGCGATCTTATCGCCTTCGTTCAAAACTCTTTCGGTAAGCAATTCGCCGTTAACTAAAGTGCCGTTAGTAGAAGCCAGATCGGTGATTCTGCAACGCAGTTCTCCAGTGCCTGCGTCGCGTTCGATATTGATGCGAGCATGGAGACGAGAAGCACGTGCGTCGTTGACTCTGACGTCAGCCTCGAGAGCACGGCCGAGGATAACCTGGTCACGCTCCAACGGAATGGGGACGGCGAGCAACTCGCCGCGGAGAGAAACGAGGGCAGGCCGGCGTTCGGCTTTGGCGGCCTTTTCAGTTCGCCGATCACGAGCAAATACGACGGTGGTTTCATCTGTGCGCCTGTCGTCGGCCATTGCAGGCAGATCTTATCGCCGGAGCATCGGGCGGAGCAACTAATTGTCTGAACACGGCCACGATGGGGCGAGTAAGCGGGGCGGCTGCTTGTGGCTGCTCAGCGCTTCCTTTTATAATCATTGTTCTCAAGCCCTAAGATCGTCCCCGAACAGCGAAAGGATCTCGACGAATTTGCAGAGTGGATTAGAAAAAGAACCGATAGGAACTTGCTGCGCCCCGACCAGTGGCCTATCAGTCGAGCGCGTTGCAGTAGCCGATCTGCCGACGCGATTCGGCGACTTCAAGATCGCAGGCTACCGTTCACTCGTAAGTCGTGAGGAGTTTGTGGTCCTGTTCAGAGGCGAAATACGGCCAGACATTCCAACTCTGGTGCGTATCCACTCCCAATGTCTAACGGGCGATGTCTTCGGCTCGACCAAATGTGACTGTGGCGAACAACTCCGTCGAACGCTGGAAATGATTCAGGAAGAAGGGCGCGGCGCCGTGGTCTACCAGCAACAGGAAGGCCGTGGCATTGGAATCCTGAACAAGATTCGGGCATACGCGCTGCAAGATGCAGGTGCGGATACAGTCGAAGCCAACGAACAATTGGGACTGGAGGTTGACTCGCGCGAATACCGGCAGTGCGCCGAGATTCTGTTTGATCTGGGATTGTGTCGCGTGCGAGTGATCTCGAACAATCCACTCAAGCTACGCGCGCTTGAAGAAGCCGGCTTAAAGATCGTCGAGCGAGTTCCGATTCAACTTGAGCCCGGAGAGAAAGCGGCGAGTTACCTCCGCACGAAAAAAGAAAAACTGGGGCACCTCATTGGCTGAGAGAGTTCTTTACTGCTTCGCGCGAAGTTCCTTGATTGCAGCTCGCGTACGCTCAGCGTCAGCAGCCTTAGGCATCAACTTCAAATACAGCTCAAGCTCATCCGCTGCTCGTTTGTAATCACGCTTTCCCCAATAGATCCCGCCAAGATACCGATGTGCCGAGGCAACTTCGTTGCTGCTTGAATTTACTGCCAGCAGCAACTCTTTCTCCGCGTCATCCAGCTTTTGCCGGCTCATCAAAGTTATGCCGAGATACAGATGCGCGGTTGGTGACGCACTATTCTTCGCCAGCGCGTTCCTCAATTGCTCCTCTGCCAGCTCGAACTTCTTTTGATTGAGCAGCGCGATGCCATAATTTAGTCGCGGCAGAAACTCATCGGGAGCCAGCTTCACCGCTTGTTCCAAAGCTTCAGCTGCCTTATCGGCCTGGCCGGTTTTGAGATATTGAACACCCAATTCATTTAATGCTGGTCCAAACTGTGGGTGAAGTGATAGCGCCTTGTTGAGTTGTTCAATAGCTTTCTTGTTTTCGCCGGCTCGACCCAATTCGCGAGCCTTCTTGTACGCGGCTACCGCATCTTTATGCACTCCCGGAAAATCATCTTTTTCTTTAGCTCGCATAAAGATGGTCAGCTTGACGATGCGTCCACCGAAGCCTGCATCTTTAAAGATCTGAGCTGCCTCAGAAGCAGATTCAAATTCTGAACCACCTTCAACGGTAATCCGATAATTTCCCGGTGTAAGCCGGGTAAAATTAAAAGCACCATCTTCGTCCGTGATCGATGACATCGAGCTCGTGTCGACACTCTCGAGCAACACTCGCAGTCTCAGCGAAACTGGCCTACCACTTGGATCGTAGACGCGACCCTGAATTGTATGTACACCGTCACTGCTGTTCGGCAATCCTCGCGTGCCTCCGACGCCTTGTGCTTTAGTGGGCGCGACGGAAAGCAGGAAAAACGTCGCGGCTACGCAGAAGCGAATCGCGGAAAACTTAGAAAGTCCGCAATGACAACGAATGAAACTGCTCATAGTTGAATCTCGCTAATTGGAATAGTAATGGTCTAACTGGATGATGTAGATGTCAGGATTTGTTACGCAGGTCTTTGATGGTGGCCCGAATCTGTTCTGCGTTTGTTACTTTTGGATCCAGTTGCAAATAACGCTCGAGCTCATTCGCAGCCCGCTGATAATCGCGCGCGCGCCAGTATATGCCGCCAAGAAAGTAATGGGCGCGAGCCGCTCTCTCACCGCCTAACGTCACTGCTTTTTGTAACTCAGTTTCCGCTTCCTGATAACGCTTGAGGTTAACCAAAGCCATTCCCAGATACAAGTGAGGCGCGAAAGCGGTTTCGTTCTTCTTCATCGCGACGCGGAGGTGTTGTTCAGCCTGGGTGAATTTCATCTGATTCAGCAACGCGATGCCATAATTCAAAGACGGTTCGTATGCGTTCGGCGACAACTTCACGGCCATCGCCAAAGCATCGGTCGCCTTATCCAATTGGCCGATCTTCAAGTACTGAACACCAAGTTCGTTATAAGCCAAGCCAAATCCGGGATGAATCGCTACGGCCTGTTTTAGGTGTTCAATGGCTTTTTCACCATTCCCCTGACGAGCTGATTCGAGGCCACGATTGTAAGACTCAACTGCGGCGGCGGGCACATTTGCCAAAGCTGCGTTCAGTACCCCAGGCTTGCCGCTAGTGGGTTGCTTAGGACGAAGATATACCTGCACAGTGAAGGGGCGTGAGATGGGGACCATACCGCCTACCCTTCTTCCCGTAACTGAGGCAGGCTCAATGAACACACTTTCTCTTACGGTTTCGTAAAAGTCTCCTCCGTCTATTACCACTGTGTAGTTGCCCGGTCTCAGTGACTGAAAGCTGAAATTACCATTCAAATCGGAGAGGACGGAAAGATCACCATATCCCGGGCTTTCCAATTTCACTTTGAAACGTAAGTCCGCTCGTTGTCCCGAGGGAGCGAGGATGCGTCCATTGATGCTATGTCTACCGCCTGTCCCGGCAGTATCGATCCCTCCACCTTGGGCATGTGCCGTTACGAAGGAGGAAAGAAACAGACAAACAAAAGCGATGAACGAAAAGTTTTGCTTAAGGCAGGCATTATGGCGTAGTGACATCTCGATAACCCTTTCGTAGCAGTTCCGAGGAAGAAAACTTCCGAGCAATGGTATGAACTGAGTCAGATTATCATAAAAAACATAGGGGAGGCGTAAGGATTTACGCCTCCCCTTTTCAAGCCTTTCACGCGTTGAAGCGTGTCAGGAAAACCAGTCGTTAGAACTGGAACTTAACACCCAACCGAAGCGCCGACGGGAACTGGAAGACGGTGCCAGTGCCGAAGAACGGGTTCGGAACAGGTGTGATGCCCGGCGCGCCACTATTGATCAGGAACGTGTCGTCCTGTCGGATAGCACGCTGGTTGTTGAAAACGTTGAACCAGTCAACCTGCAAGCGCAACTGGCGGCTCTCACCCATGTGGATTGGGTAATAAGCGCCGACGTCGAGGTTGAAGGTTGTTGGCGTACGAGTGCTCCCCGTTATCGGGTTGGTCGCCGTACCGCGCGGATTACAGACGAAACCCAGGCCCGAGATGTCCTGGCAAAAGCCCTCGTTATCGCCATAAAGCGGGTGTGGAATGAGCGCGTTAAACGGTATGCCCGATTGCGCACGGAACGAGGCGCTCGTCAGCAGCTCGAAGGGCCAGCGATAGCTACCGTCGAACTTGAACTGATGCGGGCGGTCGTTGGGCAGACGGCCGTACATACCACTGAGCAGGCTCACGAGATCGAACAAGCTAGTGATGTTCGGGTCAGACTGTCCATTGTCGTTGCGGAACAAGCCTTCGTAGTTACCGATCAGGCTCGAGAAAACGTAAGAAGCGATGAACTGGTAATTGTTCGAGAAACGCTTCGTGGCTGATAACTCGAGTGCGCGATAGTAACGTCTGGCCGGGCCGAAGCACTGAGGCCCTGGGGGTCCTGTTGCCACGCCATCTATGATGACAGTGGCTCCGGTGCAAGCGACGTCTTCAATTGTTTCTCCCCTGCCGCGCCGACCAGGATTAAACAGGAAGTAGTGACCGCCATCGTCGAACGAGCCGTCCTCGATGACTTCGTCTTGCGCGCGGTAGATACCGCGGAAGCCGAACGTAAGGTCACGTATACGACGCGGACCCCATTCGATGCCGGCAGTCCACTCGTTCACCGATTGCGGCTTCAGTCCCGGATCGATCGGGCTGGGGTGGTTACCCAGGTTGCCGAAATTACCGAAACAGCCAAGCTCGGGGTGAATGGGAGCGCAGATTGCGCCAGGGCCGGCGTTCAGGCGATTGACGTTCAAGTGGAAGTCATTTTGGATGTTGCCACCCGAGGCTCGAGCGTTAACGTCTAATGGAATCGGGGTCTCAACAAATCGCGCATAGTTGGCAAACATCTTGCCTCGGCCCTCACCCGTGAAGTCCCAGATGAAGCCGACGCGTGGTTGGAGATTATCTACGAAGTCATTCAGCTTGATGTACGTTGCTCCCGGACCACTTCCCAGCGAATAGGCTTGCTGAAAATCCCAGCGCACTCCGATATTGAGCTGGAAGTTCTTGGTCCAGCGGAAGTCATCCTGAACATAGAAGCTCTCAGTGTTGGTGTTTATGAATTCATCCCCAGTAATGAGACTGAAGTCACGAGCACGAACCACGTCGAGCAGCAGGAACGGATTGGTGGGATTGATGCCAACCTCACCAGTTACTGCAGTAGTTACACCCGCAGGGGCCTGACCCGCATCGATCAATCGCTGAACGTTTGCCGTGCGAGGAGCACTCGGGCAAGTGATTGTGTCCGGCGCTGTCCGCGCGCAGACCGCCCAACGGTTCTCAATACGATGGGGACCCGGAGGGTTCTCGCCAGGCGCTAAGTTAAGGCTTGGCCCGGTAGAGGTAGTGTTGATGCGATATCTGTTTTGAGCGAACTCGAAACCCCATTTCAGGGTGTGCTTGCCAAATATATTCTGCAAGCGTGCCGCCATTTCGTAGCGATCGCGATCCTGCTGAGACTTAAGGCCGAAGCCTCCTCGAACGAAGTTTCGCTGGACCGTACCACCGGTACCCTCGACAAAAGCCAAGCGCACGTTGTCTACCTGAATTTCAGTGCCATCTTCAAGCTCAAGTGTCGATTGCGAGAAAACCGTAGTCTCGACTGGAGTCACGACAGCGCCGTTTCTTAATACGGCAAACCTGTCGGTGACGAGAGTATCGTCGAGTTCCGGAATCGTGTTTGCACGTTGGAAGTGCAAGCCGCCTGAAAACTCGCCAATGAAGTTGGGTGTGAAGGTCGAATTCAGCCGGATGGCGTAGTTCGAACCACCCGTTTCAGTTCGGCCGCGGAAGCTCGCTAAGTTAGCGCCGAAGCCGCTAAAGCCAAATAGGTGGCCTTCCTGCTTCGTATAGTCGCCAAATGTCGAAAACGTAATGGTATGGTTAGTGCTCGGCTGCCACGTGAGCTTGCCGGCATAGAACGGAGTAGTGATTTCGTTGTTAACTTCCTGCAGCAAAGTTTGAGTCAGGAAGTAATTTTTGCGCTTCTGCGGATTGAAGGCGCCAAAGAACCAGAACTTGTCCTTAACGATTGGGCCGCCGATATCAAAGCCTGCGTCGATCTCAGAGTAGCCGGTCGGAGCAGCACCCGTGAACGGAATGGCAGAATCCTTAACCTCGCGAACCCATCCTTTGTTAACGAAATACGCGAACGCATCACCGTGAAACTCGTTGGTGCCACTCTTGGTGATCACGTTGAAAACGCCACCGGTAGCCTTACCAATGTCAGCACCATAAGCGCCGGTTTTGATCTCGAGCTCTTGAACAAACTCGAACGGCAGATTAGCGCCCGAGCCGCCGAAGGCAGGATCCGATACGGTCACGCCATCGAGGATGTAGTTATTCTCAGGACCTGAAGAGCCGCCGACTGACGGGTCACGATCGCGGCCTGAAGAATCTCGCAGACCTGAACGAGACACGGTCGGTGCGATGGTGTACAGCGATTGCACCGTGCGCTGCGTCGGGAAGTTGGAAAACTGCTCAGTCGAAACGTTGGTACCGGTCGTGTTCTGGGTGACGTCAATTGCAGCACCCGAACTGGCGGTAACTTCGACTGTCTCGGCTGCGCCCTGTGGACGAAGCTGAATTGTCAAACTTGAAACGGTTGAAAGATTGACGGGGACGTTGGCCTGCTCGAATTTACCGAAACCCTTTTCCGCCTCGACCGTCACCGTGTAAGTCCCCGGCTCAATATTCGAGATACGGAAGATCCCCTCATCATTAGAGGTCGCAGACGATGAACGCCCACCCTGACGGGTAGCAGTTACTGTCACACCCGGTACGGCCGCACCGTTGACGTCAACTACTGTTCCCTCAATCGATCCTGTCGTCGTCGTCTGTGCAAATGCGGTAAGAGCACTGCAGAGAACAAACAGCGACAGGACCGTAAACTGAATAACTTTTTTCATGCTAACTGTCCTTTCTTTCCTATCCTGACGGAGTGAAACTAGCGTGAACCCAGACCGCAATCTTGCGCTACGGCCGGACCCCTCCAGATGGGTTCACGGCAAGGGAATGATCCTGTTCTGGAGAAAAACACACAAAAGTCCGACGCCGCTGGTGCAAGTGCCATGCCCATAACAAGATAGACACACAACGTGTGATTTTTAAGGACTTAGACGGGCGAGGCCCTTGCCTCTATTCTGGAGTAAAATCCAAAAAAATGGGAACAATCCATATTTCGCAACTGAAGTGCGAAGATCACGCGGAAGGCGCAGACATATATTAAGGACGGCGGATCAGGACGCTTATCGTGATTTACGATGGGGATGTGAAGACGGTAATCGAATTCAGCGGCAATAGAACAATCCGCTTCAGAGCATCTACGGCACGCGACGTTGATACCAGATAATGTGGTCTCCATCGTCAGGACGATCAGAATAAACAAGCGTCACATAGTCCACGGAACTTAATCTTGACGAAGGCAATTCGAGCAACGCGTTATTTGACAATAGAAATCCGCTTGGCTTGAGCATACTTTCCACATTCGCCAACGCTAGACTTTGTTCGAAGGTATCGTAATACACAAAGATGTTAGTCCCTATTATCAGATCAAATAATTCGTTTCCCTCCAACTGAAGCCGCTGCGTCACAATATTGAGGTCGCGGGCAGTGATACCGGCAACAACTGCCGGCCTGATCCGCACGGCTCGAACGTTCAAGCCTCGAACCACAGTCGGAAAGGGAGCAGGTTGAGCGGCAACAGCGATCTGGTCACCAAATCGCTCCCAATAACGGATGGCCTCTGGTTTCCACTGCGCTTGTTCATTACGAGGCAATTGCAGCGTGTAGCTTTGACCGCGATCGGCATTCTTCTTTGCTCGAACCAGGTGATCGTTAACTCGTGGGCTCAGGTCGAACGTCTCGATTTGGAGAGTTCCCGGTTCGGCCAGGTTTAGGCGCAAAAGCGAATCGATGATAGCAAAGGGCTGTATGCTCTGTTGAGGATAGAAGTCATATCCTTCCTGTTTATCGGTGAAATCCAATCCGGGACCAATAATCGCCACTCGTCGAATGGCACCTTCCTTTAACAGCCCCTGAGTTTTCATCGCCTTTAGGGCCTCTTCAAGAGCAAAGTTAGGTAGAAGGGACGTATCCAACGACAGACCCCGATTACTATACAGTCGCGAACGCTCGTAGAACTGTTCACTTGCATTAGTTAGAAGCTGTGCGCGTTCCAACGCCTTTTGATAACTCACTTGTTCCGTTAGCACGCGTTCCAAACTGGAATAAAGATACTTCTTGATTCGATCTCGCCCGTCCTTCGTTGCTGGATTCAGAGACTTCTGCTTTACAACCAGATCGTGAGCAAAAAGGAGTCTCTCATTGTCGCGCGGGACACTCAGTCCTTGGATCAAATCCTGGATTCTGCCTTGAAGGATCGAATCCAATTTGATGATGTCCTCGGTCGGCGCCGATGTGTTTGACTTAATGCGTTGCTGTATTAGGAGGAGCTGCTTTCCACTCAACCGCGGCTGCTTTGTAAAAGAGGTCCCAAATAGCAGAAAGTTGATGAGAGAGTCTTCATCCCCCTGCCGCAACCGCGAACGAATCTCAAGATCATGTTGCGCTATCCAGCTGGGCCAGCTACGCGATAACTCTTCAATGCCCTTGTCCTTCAATCCTGAAGGAAGAACTTCGTTAACGGCTTCCAGGATAGGTTGCGCTTCCTTGAACGGAATGTAACTCGGCTTGATAGTCAGTGTCTGCGCCGAATAAGACGTGCACAAAAGGATAATCAGAATAAAAGTCAAACCGCGAGATTGGCACATAGCTTATGTAAACGAAGTCCTGGAACAAATCACTGCACCGAGGCAACGCTGAGGATTTTCTAAAGTAGTGCTATGTTGCAAGGCGCAAAGGTTGGGGAAGTCAGATTAATCGGGTTTCTCTTTTCGCAGGCTCTTGATCATCTCTCGAACTCGAGGCATAAAGGGGCTTTTCGGATCTGCTTTGGCGAAGTCCTCGAGTTCAGCCAGCGCTTTCTGTTTCTCGCCCTTCTTCAAATAAATATCAACTAGAAGTAAATGTACGGCCGAAGCTGATGCCGTCTCCGAGTGCGCAATCTCAGCATGGCGAAGCGCGTCGTCTAATCTGCGAAGGTTGAAGTAACATCGGGCAATTTCATAATGAGCATCCCAGGCGGAAGGATCTAGACTTATGCTCCGTAGCAGGAGCTTTTCGGCCGTCTCAAATTCTTTCGCATCGAGATATATCTTGCCCAAAAGCATGTGAGCTGAAGCCAGCTTCGGATCGATCTGGATGGCCTTTTTTAAGGCGGCAGCCGCCTCGAGTCCATCTTTCATCTGCATGTAAGCTAGCCCCAACATAGTGTAGGCCTCAGCAAAGTCGGGATATTCTTTGATGGCCGTGCGAAAGTGTTCAGCGCTCTCGCGAGGGCTATCCTTGAGTTTCGCAACGCCTTGCTCATACTCTCGGCGAGCGATGGGCGGAGCAGCAAGCATCCTGCTGGAAACTGCCCTGGCAGGCTCGCTGCCACGGCTGGGGACGACCGGCCTTAAGGTAATGGAAACATACTCGTGTGCTCCGGCAGCCACGTCGACCGTTTCTCTCGCCGTGGCGAAACCATGTTTTTCAACTTCAAGATAGTACCGACCGCGCCTTACGCGATTGAAAGATACTCGACCTCCCCCGTCGGTGAAGGCTCGTTGGGATGGAGAGCCCGCCGCAAAGTTGAGGAGGCGGACTTCGGCCTGATCAAGCAGCTCTTCGCGTCCAGCCGTCGTAACTCGAACGGTGACTGCACCGTCCAAGTTCTGGCCTTGGAAGACTGTTAAAAGAGAGATGGCTATAAAAACAAGAAACGAGCTTGGGATTAAATTCCAACTGTACATGACACTCAATACCGATTTTCGATGGTGAGTGTATTAAAGCACCTTGCGTGATTCAAGAGGAAGCAAAGTAAACGAGGGATGAGCCCGTTACGGCTCATCCCTCCAGGTTAAATTCATCTCGCCAGACTTAGAAAGTATATCTGATCGCGAGCTGAATGTTGCGCCGCTCCAAAATTCCGTCCGGTCGTACCCCACGAGCGCCTGTCACCGCATCCGCATCGGATCCAGTGAAAACGTTAGTAGCAGGTACTACAAACAAATTGGAGTGGTTCGGAAGGTTAAAGAACTCCGCACGGAACTGAAGTTGATGTCCTTCCCATGGCATCCTGAAGTTCTTGAAAACTGCCATATCCAAGTTCCAGTAGCCGGGTGTCCGGAATAGATTCCGCGGCGAGAGGAGTTCAGGATGCAGATTGAACAACTGATTAGCACAACGAATGTCGCCTCCACAGAAGTCGTCCTGCGTTGTGAATATATTCGTCAGACCTGTATACAGGTTGAACCGGTTAGCACCGCTTTCTACATTCGTCTGGAGTGCTGGTATTCCACTCCCTGTGATAACCGGATGACAGAAGTTTGTACCGCTCGTGTTGCAGCTGACACTAACGCCGTCATACACGGTGAAAGCGGCACCTGTCTGAGCCTGGAAAATACTTGAGATCGTCCAGCCCCTGAGCACTTGACCCGCAAAGCCGTTACTACCCCTGAAAAACGGTATTTCCCAGGTGCCGGAGATTGACATTCGATGCCGGACGTCATTCGCCGATGAAGCACGATCAAGCGCGGGGTTGTAAGGATCCCGGAATCCAAAACCGAAATTGCCTTCAAACGGCGAGTCGCCAAAGAACGAACTGGAATTGTCTATCGAGTGAGACCAGGTATAGCTGCCTCTCAAAGATAACCCAGTTGTGCTGAGTCGATCCATGCGAATGTCGGCCGACATGCCGTGATAACGAGACAGACCTTCATTGCCACGACGATTCATGCCGGTCAAGCCGGTTTGATTAAGCCGGCTCGTACGTCCTGCCGTACCGCAGGTTGGATTGAGCCCAGGAGCTAGCTCGCAACTTCCAATCTGGTTCAGGTTGTTCAGCGAGTACAGCTTGTAGCCGTTTGAACCGACATAAGAGAGTGAAGTGACGAGACCTTTCCATTCCTGTTCGCCAGTCAAATTCCACTGGGCGCTGTATGCAGTTCGTAGGTCATTGTCCAACATACGAGCTGAACTCGCGATCGTCAGCCCACCGCCGGACAACTGACCAAGAGTATTGAACTGGTTGGGATCAATCAGTGCTGGATCGCCGCCGAAGTTACCCAATGGAAACAGGGTAACCGTGGCGTAATTGGGTGGGTTCTGAATGGCATTGAAAACCGCATTACCAAAGTTGCGGTCATAGAATATGCCATAACCGCCGCGCAAGACAGTCTTGCCTGATCCGAACACATCCCAGGCAAAACCAACTCGAGGCGCAAAGTCGTTCCAGTCCTGCCGATAAAACTGGCTGGTGCGCCGGAACCTTGCGTCGCGCACTTGCTCAAAAATGCTGCGGTTAGGATCTGCAGTGCCAACCGCGCTGAGATACAAGTTGGCATCCAGGAATTTTTCATTCTCGGGACTGTGAAGCACGCCAAAGTATTCCCAACGCAATCCAAGGTTTAATGTCAGTCGATTACTTACCTTGAAGGTGTCTTCAGCATACAAAGCCCACTCGTTGTAGCGAAAATGCCGAGTGAAGCTGGGCGGGATAAATGGACCGTCGACGTTAGTATCGTAGATATCCCCTGGCACCTTGCCTCGTGGGTCAATGGCTACAATTATCACGTCGGTTAGACCATCGAGCATTCCTTGCATCGTTTCGGTGTCAATGAACGCGTTCTGATAAGCACCGAACGTGCGATTGTCGCGCATGTGCAGGACCTGTCCGCCAAACTTCAAAGTGTGCTTACCGGCGCTCTTTGTGAACCCGGTGAACCCCTGATAGATGTTCTGTGGGCCACCAAAAGGAATACCGGCAAACGCGCAAACATTTGGTACGTAACCAGGGAAGGTGATTCCGTCACCGCTTGGCGTATTGAATGACAGAGCATACTGCCAACAGGGTGTGGTGCCTGGAGCTTCACCGAGTGGTTGATTCGCGAAGATACGATTGAAAATCACCCGCGACTCATTAAAGAGTGTTGGTGAGAAGTTGTGCGTCAAAGTCAGGTTCAGGTTTTGGTTGCGGCTACGCTGTCCTGTGTTGAAGCCTTCATAAGGGCTCAGGCTGATCGAGCCGTCAAAGAAGTTAGTATTTTGGAACGCAAAACGGCCCAGCAGTGAGGTATCGCTGCTGAATCGATGGTCAATGCGTGCCGTAAACAGATGCGTATTTTGCGGAATGCCACCGCCGGAATCCGTCGGACCACGTACATTGATTCCTGAAAATAGAACGGTCTCAGCCGGAATCACTGCGCCCGTGGTGGAATTCCTCAACACGCAGTCGCCTCCGTAAGGTCCGCATCCTTCGATGTCCTCGATTATTTGCTGCGCGGTAAGGTTGCCGCTGGGGTCGTTCGCTGCAGGAAGTCCGCCAAAGGCAGTGGTAAAAGCGTTGGTCGCCGCAGAGGCGTTATCGAGGAACGCTTGCGTCGGAACGATAAAGAAGTTGCTGGAAGAGCTACGAACACGAAGACCCTCGTATGAACCAAAGTAGAAGGTCTTGTCACGAATAATGGGTCCACCGAAGGATCCACCAAACTGATTGCGAACAAAGTTGCTCTTCGGAGTGCCTCTCGCGTTGTCCTCAAAAGTCGAGGTTGAAAGACCTGAACCGCGATAGAACTCGTAAAAGCTTCCGTGGTACTCGTTGGCACCAGACTTAGTGATCACGTTGGTAACGATTGAGTTGCGGCCAAACTCTGCGGTCATATTGTTGGTTTGAACACGAAACTCCTGTACGGCATCCAGTGGCACAACTTGGCCGACGCCGGCTACAAACGTGTCGTTGTTTTCTCCGCCATCGAGCATGAAATTAATCGAAGATGTGCGTTGACCGTTTACAGAAATACCCAACCCACGTATGTCGCCGTTAACGGCGCCGGTGTCTTGTGCGCCGGGTGCCAGCGCCACGAGCGCATAGGGATTGCGCGTCAGGAGCGGGAGGTTGACAATTTCTTTTTCGGTAACGGTGCGCCCAAGCTCGCCGGACGAGGTATTGATAACTGCGTCATCGGTTATCGTAACCACCTCACCGATGCCTCCAACTTCCAAATGAACATCTGAGGTCAAACGTTGTGCGACCGCTGCGGTAATGTTCAGCTTGGAGGTCTTAAAGCCCTCTTTCTCGACGCTCAGCTCATACGCAGCCGCTGGTACGTTACCAATGACATAGAGACCATCGTCGTTGGTCGTCGTCTCTATCTTTGAGTTAGTGGCAACGTTCGTAAGTACCACCCTTGCACCGGGAATTGCAGCATCGTTGGGATCGGCGACTCGCCCAGTTATCGTTGCAAACTGGGTTTGTGCGAACGCCGTCACGGTGAAGCAACACAACAGCGCGAGGGTGTAAGATAACTTTCTCATTGAAGTCCTCCTAACCTCGTGTAAGAGATCTCGCGTCTCTCACGTCGTTAATTTTTTTCCAATGTTTCAAAGTGGGGAGTACATATGGCCAATCGGCGAGATGCAGTTACTGTTCCAATTGATAAGGAAGTCGTGTCAGAACGTGCTTTACCTAGTATTTCAAAAGAATTGCGCTGAGCCGGCGAGAGACGATCCAACGAATCGTTCCAAAAACTCATTGCTGTTTAGTAATTTGAATTCCGAGAGTTCGAAACCGCATACGAATAAGTGAATTTCTGTTTGCGTTCGAACATGTTTACAGGTATTAAGTCTCCAATGTCTGAGCGCATTTATCGCGATCCTGTTCACAACATAATTCGTCTCCGCACCGACACCGCTGACGGCATCTTGATGGTGCGTTTGATCGACACTCCTGAGTTTCAACGACTGCGGCGCATCAAACAACTCGGCTTAGGACTGTATACATATCAAGGCGCTGAACACTCACGCTTCACACACTCGTTAGGCGCATTCCATTTGATGACGCGCGTGCTCGATCGATTCAGAGAGCAATACCGGATCGACAGCAACGATCTCGCCGCCGCTAGAGCTGCCGCTTTATTGCACGACGTGGGGCACGGCTCGTTTTCTCATGTCATGGAGAAAGTTCTCGGGCGGCATCACGAAGCATGGACCGTGCAGGTTGTACTCAGCGAAGAGACGGAAGTGGGCCAGCTGCTGCGCTCTCACTCGTCAGAATTGCCTGAAAAAGTCGCAGCAATTATCGAAGGCAGATTTGAACCTGCAGCTCTTGGTCAATTAGTTTCTTCGCAGCTCGACGTCGATCGCATGGACTATCTGCTGCGGGATTCGTTAATGACGGGAGCGAAATATGGTGTTTACGATCTGGAATGGATTATCAACGCATTGACGATTGATGAGGAGGCCGATCGCATCTACGTAGCGGCTCGAGGAGTATACGCGGTCGAGGAGTACTTGCAAGCTCGCTACTACATGTTTCGTCAGGTCTATTTTCATCGGACATTGCGTTCGGCGGAAGCAGTGCTCAGGTCCATTTTGCGGCGCGCGCTAAAACTGCTCGAGACAGGTGGTCCAGTTTGGTATGCGCCACGCACCGCGTTTGAAAAGGTTCTTCGAAAACAGCCGTTGACCATTACCGAACATCTCGAAGTCGATGATTCGGATTTCTTATTTCACATAAAGCAATGGCAGCAATCTGAAGATCTAATTTTGAGCGATCTTAGTCGCCGCTTCATTGGGCGCCGGCTCTTTAAAGCAATAGATCTGGACATGCCGCTCAACGAGCGACAAGGATTCCTGGACGCTGCGCGTGAGTGTGTAGCCCGAGCGGGTTTCGACCCCGAGTACTATCTCATCGAAGATCGCGCGAGCGATATTCCTTATTACAACTACTACACGGTCGCAGGCGTTGAACCGAAGACACGCATTTACGTTGAGGATGGTTATGCGCATCCACGGATTCGCGAGATCAGCGAGGTCAGCGGCGTCGTACGTGGTCTACAGCAAGGGTATGAATTGCACCGGGTGTGCTTCCCGGCAGAAGTGAAGGCCGAGGTCTACGAGCTTTACCACGGTCGCGGGTCGCGATCCGTAGCGGGTCGCCCGGGAGACTAGCATCAGCAGACAGCAAACAGCGAACAGTAGACAGCTTTGCTGTTTGCACCAGCAGACGAGGGTAGTGGTCAGGCGTTAAGGTTGTTTGGGCTTGTTCGGGCCGGCTGACCGAAGTATTTTAATTGCCTCTCGAATGGCAGCAGCGTTCGATGCATTCGGATTCTTTCGCAGATACTGCTCTAACTCATCCGCGGCACGAGCCTGCTCACCCTTTTTCTCGTAAACACGTGCAAGCTGAAGATGCACTTCAGGCAGTTTCCGCGAGCCTACCTGTTGCGCCTGCTTGAGTGCTTTCTCTGCTTCGGCGAGCGCATAGTTACGTTCGTCCGCTGCAGCGGCAGATTTGGACGGATCGATCATCGACGCCTGTTCTATGAATGCGGTTCCCCTTGACAGCGGATACTGAGGATCGTTCGGGCTCAATCGTTCGGCTTCGGCGTAGATGCGCGCGGCCACAGCGTACTTTCGCTCCTGGATCATAATGCGCGCAAAAAGGTCGTATACCCGATCATCCCTGGGATTGATCTTGCGAGCTTCTTCCAGATGCGTGATGGCCTCTTGAAATCTGCCCATGGCGGCCAACTCGGTCGCCAGGATAAACCGCGCGTCGAAGTAATTCGGGAAATGCTTAAGCGCAGTTTCATATGCGGCAATTGCCTCTTCCCTACGCTTAGCTCTACTAAGTTTCACTCCAGCATCGAACGCGTCACGCGCAGTCTTCGGTACATCCTGAACGAAATTGAGCCCAGCTCGCGGTGGTCGCACAATCTCCTTACTAGTAAGTGTGATCTCGATCGTGCGTGTCTCGCCCGGCGAGGTCGGACCTGTTGGCCTCACAAACTCAACGCTTTCGCGGCCGGGGTTGTAATCGGCTACACTCGCAATAAGTGTGTAACTTGTATCGGTGAGTCCACTGAAAAAGAAGTCACCTTCGTTATTGGTGACGGTCTGGTCAATTGTCGCACCGTTCCTCTCGATCACTACAGTGGCACCGCGAATACTGGTTCCATCGGCGTTGCGAACCTTTCCGCGTATGGAGTGTCCCTGCGCAAAGACGTTAACCGCACTGATGAAGAACATCAGTAAAACCAGGAAACACAAGTTCATTTTGCGCGAATTCACCTTTGTTCTCCTTTGATTGGCAGATGAGCCAGCGTATTACTCTAAACAAAAAGTGGGGCCCTGCGAGGGAGCCCCACTTGTCAAAGGACAATCCTAGATCAGATCTGCCTAGAAGCGTAACTTCACGGCAAATTGGAAAGCCCGCGGACCACCAGTTCCGAAAACGCTGGTAGCTCGTGCCGAAGGTTTCAGGAACGTGATTTGGTCTACTGGCGTGCCCTCGTCAGGAACGACGAAGTCGGCAACTTCAGTCAGATTCGCCACGTTGAAAAGGTTGAACACCTCCCCAATTAAGTCGAGTTTAACGTTCTCACTAAAGCTGAACGTCTTGGTGAGCCGCACGTCCTGCGAGATGAGCGAGTCTCCTCCGATCGGATGACCCTCCGGCAGCGTTTGCAGTGGGACAATCGGATCGAAAAAGAAATCATTGTCGCTGTCGCAGCGGCCGGTCGGGCTAGCATCGCCGCAATCGACGCCGAGATTCGGGATGCTGGCGTTGTAGGCAGTGATGATCGCGTTCAACTCGCTTACAGTCCTGATAGTACGGCCAAGCGCACCTGGCGTCGTTCCAGGCAGGTAACTCGTGAACGTGCCCGTCCGCGAGAGGTCAACGAAGTGTGGCAGGAAGGCAGACTGCGGTAGTCCGCTGAAGGCTGTCGAGATGAACGACACTGTCCAGCCACCAAGCAAGTTACGTTTGGACCACGAGTCACTCTTGTTGCCCCAAGGCAGTTCCCAGATACCGCTCAGAACTAGCCGGTGCGTGCGATCGAGGCCAGCTGGGCCGAACTCCTTGCGGAAATCGTTCTGGTCCGTGATGGTGGCGCCTAGACCGAGCACGTCTCCACCGAATGCCTTAAACCTGGACAAGGAGTAGCTGGCAGTCATCTGGAAGCCCTTTGAGAAGCGGCGATCCAGACGCATGAGCAGCGCCTTGTAGGTCGAGTATCCGGATGAATCAGCATACGGGACGGCGTTCGGGAAAGCCGTGCGACCACCCGGTACCCCTATGTCTTGAAGCGCACCCGGTATGGTCAGGTCAAACAGACGGTTAACATCGTAGATGAGCACCTCGTGCACGCCTTTGCGATAATTGAAGTCGGCCTGGAGGAGCATATTGCCGGGCAGCTCTCTCTGGATGCCACCCGAGAATTGGAGTGAGTACGGCACTTGAAACTCGGTCGAAAAGAGTGGGCCCGAGATAGCCTCGAAGCACTCGATCGAGGTCGGGAGCGTACAGTTGAAAGCGCGCGACTCAACATCACTACGCACCGACGGGAAGAGCGCGAGCATGTCGCGCAGCGTGATGAACCCACTAGTAGACTCTGGGTCATCGCTAAAGCGTCCGTTACCACCCGGAAGCAATGCGCTTTGAAGGTCGTTGCCTACCAGGAAAAGCTGCGCTCCTGCCGGGCCGAGATCGGCGCGCTCAAACAGGCGCAGGTTGTCAATCGTGTTGTCGTAATAGATGCCGGCCCCACCACGGACCACAGTCTTGCCGTTACCGCCTACATCCCAGGCAAAACCGAGGCGCGGCGCAAAGTTGTTATTGTCACGCGGACTCGGCGCTGTCCCCTTGCCGAAGAGCGGCGCAACGATTGCCGGCCGTGACTGATCGTGATTCCAGAGGTTCGAGTCAATGCGGTAAGAGAGACCATAGTTGAGAGTGAACCTGTCGGTAACTTTCCAAGTGTCATTCCCATAAAACTGGAACCGATGGTTAATAGTCTTTTCCTCGGGCGTGTTGAACGGCAATACGGGGTTACCAATGCCCATGGAAATGTCGAAGACTGGCGCATCGAGGAAATCGTCCTCAGTCGTGCCACTTCCGAGGGGTTCGAAGATACGGATGCGCACAGGGTTCGCGAAAACAAACAGGCCCGTGATCGAGGTGCGTTCGTAGTTGCCGCCAAACCGGAGGGTATGGTTGCCCCTCGTCCAGGTGAGATCGTTGCGAATCTGGTTTCGGTTCTGGTCCGTTACCTGAGGTGTGATCGCGTTGGTGCCAGAACGGAAGACCTGCCCGTCGTTGACGGTGCGAAGCTCTGGCAGATCGGGAACCAACGGGTCAACGCGATTGTGAAAGTCATTCAAACTATAGACCAGGTTGTTTGTGACGGTGGGCGAAAAGTTATGAGTCAGGCCAAAGACAAACCCGTGAGTCGTGTTGACCACAACCTGATCGTTCGACTCGAAGATGCCGCTGGTCGATGTCTTTGGAACGATACCGCTTCCAGGTGGAAACGGAACAATCTGATCGTTGTCGTTGTACGAATACCTGAAATAGCTATTGGTCGTGGAATTGATGTTCCAATCGATCTTGCTTGTCCAGAGTGTTTCGTTGAAGGGATTCGTCGTGAAACCAGCGAAGCTGGGCGCAATCAGTGGTAGATGTACAGCGGAGCCATCCTGGTTGTTATATTCGAAGTTACTAAAGAAAAACAGCTTATCTTTCTTGATTGGACCACCGATGGTACCGCCAAACTGCTGGCGATCGAATGGAACTTCATCGGCTTGTGCACTCGGCGGGACAGAGTTTGCCGCATCCAGACGCGCCAGCCCAGAGAAGGCCGCCCATGCTGAGTCGCGAGCATAGAGGTACGCGTTGCCGTGGAACTCGTTCGAACCAGACCGAGAGATGATGTTCACCGAACCGGTGGACGAAGCTCCCGTTGAAAGGTCGAAGTTCGAGATGCCGAGTTGGAACTCCTGGACGATCTCCTGTGAAAAGTTCTGAGTGGTCGTGCCGACGACGTTGTCAACAACAGAAGCGCCGTCTACTGCAATTTGAGCAGAGCGACCAGCCTGACCAGCGACAGAGATGCCGGTGTAGTTGGCCTTGGTCGGATCGAAGTGACCACCTTCAACTTTCTCGACACCCGGCTGAATCTGAGCGAGATCAAGAAAGTTTCGACCGTTAAGAGGCAGGTTCTGAATCTGGCGTGTATTCACGACGCCGGCGACCGTTTGGTCGGTCGTACTTACCTGGGCTTCTCCGCTCGCGGTAATTGTCACCGTTTCAGCGGCGCCGCCAAGTTCAAGATTGATGTCTTGTGGCGTCTGTGTAGCGACTTTGACGATCACATCGGAAACGATCGTCTGTTTAAAATTAGGAGCTGAGACTTTTAGCTCATATGTTCCAGGAGGAAGATCAGCAAAGCGATAATAACCGCTTTCATTCGTAGTCGTCGTACGAGTAAGGTTCGTCGCGACATTACGAGCTGTCACCTCCCCATTTTGGATAACTGCTCCCTGAGGATCTCTCACAGTACCCTCAATCCAACCTACCGACTGTTGGGCAACGACGCTAGTCGCAAAAAGTGCAAAGCACAGTGTGAGTATGATCCGGATTAGCATGTTGTTTTTCATGCTCTCCATCCTTCCTTTCTTTTTTGTTTGGTTCTTCACCGTTTTGCTGTGACGATCCACCGGGTCGGGGCCAACTCCTTACGGGGAAAAAAAGCAACACGGCAGGGGAGATTAATGAAATTCGTTATGCCCCTCGGATCGTGCGTCCGAAATTTTGCAACTGCTATGCCCAAAACTCATGATCTCGACGCCCCCTATAAATAGAGACTAAGACCTCACAGGTTGAATAAAATGCATCAGTACGGCAGCCGCCATAAATCCAAATTTCTGGTTTTCTCCAGAAATCCAGCCCAGTTTCCGTCTTATCGGACTCTGTTGCCTTCCGACCTTTTAACGAGTATTAAGAAGGACGTAGATGATTCATTTGGAGAATAACCGATGGCGAGAATCTCTCCTGTAGATCTGGGGCAAACCGATTCTTATATAAGAAGTGTTCTCGAGGCTCAAACAAAAACCTGGGGAGCACCTTTAGCCAATCATCTGATCTATGCAAGACGTCCTTCTATATTCAAGGGCGTTCGGGGCATGTGGACCGGCATCGATGCATCCGGCCTAATACCTCCGGCTTTGCGTGCACTAATCAACAGGCGAGTAGCAGCGATCAATCACTGTGAGTTTTGACAGGATATCAACGCTGCCGTGGGCAGCGAGTTGGGAGTCACAAACGAAAAGATTGATGCTCTTTCAGAGTACGCGACGAATGAGTTGTACGACGATGCCGAACGTGTTGCTCTTGAATACGCCGATACGATGACTATCACCGGTCGCGAAGTGAGTGATGAATTATTCAAGAGACTGCGACAGTTCTACTCCGATGATGCGTTGGTGGAATTGACTGCGACGATCGCTTGGGAAAATGCTTCGAGCAAATTCAACAGAGCCTTGCGTGTGACGTCGCAAGGTTTGTGGAAGAGATAGGATCATTGCCGATTGCCAATTGGCGAGGGCCGATTAGAATTACATATCAAAGATTGTCCCTAATAATGACGACGATCAAATCGGCAATCGGCAATTGGCAATCGGCAATGACTTCAATTGGCAATCGGCAATTGGCAATGACGCTCGTCATCTCGCTTTTTGCCGCTGCAGATGTTTCAGCGCAGACACCCGGGCGTCCCACATCAGTGGCAGTGATCGATTTTGGTGACTCGAGTATCGGACGGCGCGCAGCAGAAACTCTAACAACGAATCTATCAACTGTTACTGAACTGAATATTCTCGATCGCGATCTAACTCGCAGCGCAGTCAAAGGCGCAGGCTATTCAGGATCATTAAACTTATCAGTAACTGATGCTCACAATCTGGGCGCGGCCTTGGGCAGCGACTTTTATATCCTGGGCGACGCTCAGACTCTCCGACGTTCGCCATCGACCGGCGATGCATATTTTGACTCATACGCCTCACTGTTTTTGGTTAGCGCTCGGACTGGAAAACTTATCCTGTGGCTGCGACCGAACAGTCAAGCCGCTACCGCTGCGATCGCAGAATCGAGATTAATAGAAGATCTTTCTAATCGTAGTTCTCTTGACCGCCTGACTCAGGCGATTCAGCGGACAGTTAAGGAAGAACGAAATATTCGCGAGCAAGCGCTCGCTCATACGGCGCCCCTAATTGAAGAAGCACCTGATGACGAGAATACTGCGACTGCTCAGGGGCTGCGGCTGCCCCGTCCTTATCGCCGGCTTGTACCGCGGTATCCGGACACGGCCGCGGTTGCCGAAGCCGAAGCCACGGTAGATGTGCTGGTAGACCTCGATGAGAAGGGAGAAGTTCAACGCGTCGAAATTGCGCGCTGGGCAGGATTCGGTCTCGACGAAGCAACCATTGATACTGTGCGGCAACTCCACTTCTTCCCGGCCATGCGCAACGGAACGCCCATACCGCTCCGCGTCTTACTGCGATATAACTTCCGCAAGCCCGCCAAATAAACCGATTTGATTCGTGATATTTCGTGGATCGTTATCGCGTAACGTAAAATCACTTCAGGTAAAAACAAGTGTTATATCTGTCGCAGGTGTTGGGTCGTCCTATCCGCGACCTTGGCGGTGAACGTGTGGCAACCGTTAAGGACGTGATCGTGCGTCTCGGTGAAGACGATCATCCTCCGGTGATCGGCCTAATGGCTCGTTACCGTCGCCGCGACTTCTTCGTTTCACGCTGGCGCATCAGAGACCTGAACGCGCGCGAGGTTCGGCTCAATACAGAGATACTCGATCTTCGTCCCTTCGTGCGTCGCGATGGCGAAGTACTGCTCCGCAGCGATGTTCTGGACAAACAGTTGATCGACGTTAACGGCAAGCGCGTGGTTCGCGTCAACGATGTGCAGATCATCAACGTTGCCGACGACTGGCGAGTGACCGGAGCAGATGTCAGTCTTCAGGGACTCTGGAGACGACTGGCGCCTTCCGGATTTGCGGGAACGAGGAAGCCAGTTGAAGTCATTGACTGGTCCAACGTCGGCTACCTGGCGACAGATGCTGCGACGGTGCAGCTAAAGTCTTCGAGCGATAAGCTCGCGCGGTTGCATCCGGTGGAGATCGCACGTCTGGCGGAAGCACTCTCATATCATCACGGTTCGGAAGTCGTCGAATCACTCGATGATGAAACGGCAGCCGAGACCCTGGAAGAGATGCCGGCGGAGAGTCAGGCTCGAATCCTCGGAGATATGGACGAACATCGGGCCGCGGATATTCTCGAATGGATGTCGCCGGATGAAGCCGCGGATGTGCTTGGCGATTTGCCTGACGATAAAGCTGAGGAATTGCTTGGTCTCATGGAAGATCCGGAACAGGCTGACGTCGCTGAGCTGCTGCCTTATGAAGATGACACAGCGGGCGGTCTGATGACCACGGAGTTTGTCACGTTGCCGCGCCAGTTGTCCGTCAGCGAAGCTCTGGCTCGACTGCGCGAGATGGCGAGCACCCCGAACATGATCTACTACCTTTATGTGGTAGAGACTGAAGGTTCATGGAAACTCTCCGGGATCATTGCTTTAAGAAGCTTGATTCTGGCCGACCCGGCCGCACCACTCGATGAAGTGATGCGCGTGGATTTCCAACGCGCACATCCGGATGAACCGGCCAACGAAGTGGCTCAACGAATAGCCGAGTACAACCTTTTGGCTTTACCTGTCGTAGACGCAGCGGGTGACATTCTCGGCATCATTACGGTGGACGATGCGATGGAGGTGTTGTTGCCAAAACAGTGGCAACAAACGTTGCCCCGAATTTTTGGGTAAATGGTGAATGGCAAATAGTAAATGGTAAATAGGAAATGGTTTTTGTCCATTCAGCATTTACTATTTACCTGTTACCCACCATCCATTTACCATTTACTATTTACCATTTACCAATGATGAAAGATGGAGAACCTCCAAGTGGCGGAAAGGCGCATAGCTTTGCGAGCTGCAGGGAGCCGCTGGTTGCGGCGCGGCACTCGTGGTGTGCGTGCAGTGGCGCGACGAAGGAGACTCATCGGACTACTGGCCATCCTCGGGCCGGGAATGATTACCGCGAACGCCGGTAATGACGCCGGCGGCATTGCCACCTTTGCTTCAGTAGGAACCGAATACGGATACCGGCTGCTTTGGATTCTCCTACCTATTGCTATCAGCCTGGGACTCGTTCAGGAAATGTGCGCCCGCATGGGCGCAGTAACAGGTAAGGGTCTGGCCGATCTCATCCGCGAGCGTTTTGGAGTGCGTTGGACCGCGCTCGTAATGCTCGCACTTCTCATCGCCAACGGAGGAGTAACCGTCTCAGAGTTTGTCGGTGTGGCGGCCGCAACTGAGATATTCGGGATCCCTCGCTACGTCTCGGTGCCACTTGGTGCATTTGCGATCTGGTGGCTGATCGTCAAAGGGACCTACCATCGCGTCGAGCGTGTGTTCCTCTTAATGTCGTTGGTGTTTCTTGGTTACGTCGTGTCGGCTTTCCTCGCACGGCCCAACTGGGGAACGGTCGCAGTTGAGCTCGTACGCCCGAGCTTCAGCGTGCATCCTGCCTACTTGTTTACGGTCGTCGCCGTAATTGGCACCACGATCTCACCGTACATGCAGGTATACGTGCAGTCGTCTGTCGTCGATAAGGGTGTTACTCCCCAGGACTATGCTCGCACGCGGATTGATGTGTGGGTTGGAACTATCTTCGCGATTTTGATTGTGTTCTTTATCGTGATTTCAACTGCGGCAACGCTTCACAAGCACAACATTCATATTGAAAGCGCTGGTGATGCCGCTCGTGCTTTGCAGCCTTTGGCAGGAGCCTACGCTGAAGCTCTATTCGCCATTGGATTGTTTGGAGCATCCATGCTCGCGGCGGGCGTATTGCCGCTGGCGACGGCGTATTCCGTTAGTGAGGCTCTTGGCTTTGAAAAAGGTGTTTCGCGCAGCTTTCGCGATGCTCCAATCTTCCTCGGAGTTTTTACTTTCCTCGTAGCGTTTGGAGCCGCCGTCGCTGTCATCCCGGAGCTGCCGATCATGCGCGTGCTGCTGGTAACGCAAGTTATAAACGGCGTCCTTTTGCCGATTGTGCTGATTGCCATCATGCGGCTGGTAAACGATCGAACATTGATGGGCGAGCACGTCAACAGTCGACTTCACAATATTGGCGCGTGGTTAACAGTAATCATTGTCACCATACTCTCATTCTTGCTAGTCATTTCAAGTTTGTTTGCCGGACTGTTCGGCTCCGCAAAGTGACGGTGTTTTGCTCGCCATTGAGAGCAATCGATGATAAAACTTCACGACGTGACCAACCGGCGTCTCAAGAACAGCCTAATAATCTTTTCAATCTTGACGGGTTTGGCGCTGCTTGCCACCTATCTGGTCTTTGGCTTCGACGACCAGTTAAGAGCCTTTCTTGAAAGCCGCATGTTTGGAGTCGACCAGCCCGGGCGACTGATGGGCGCGAGCTCACTGGTTACGGCTCTCAAGTTATTACTGCTGGCGCTTCTCGCGTTCCTATTCATTCGCGCTCTTAGTTTTTTGATCTTCGGTGTGGTGTTTCGCCTGCGGAAGGGCTTTGAAGCGCCGACGCTGATGCGTAACATCTTTTCGATCATCGCTTTCACGATCCTGTTCCTTTTGATATTTAGCCAGCTTTACCCAGGAGTTAATCTCGCCGCTCTCTTTACGACCTCAGCAATATTCGGTGTCATTCTCGGTTTAGCCTTACAAGACACGTTGGGTAATTTCTTTGCTGGTGTTTCCTTGCAGGCGGATCGCCCTTTCCAAGTCGGCGACGTCATTACCGTGGGCCAAAAATATACCGGCGTGATTGAGGAGGTCAGTTGGCGCTCGATCACCATTCGCACATTTCAGAATCACGTAGTTGAGATCAACAACAGCACTGCAGCCAAGGAGCCCATTGAGGTTGCCCCTCGTAATAATCTGAATGCGCGTATGGTGTTCTTTAATACGCTCTACACGGATTCACCGGCGAAGACTATTCACGTCGTGCGCGAAGCTGTACGTGAAGTCGAGAATGTCTCGGACAAAATTTCGCCGGTCGTAAGGATCAGAAACCTGGGCGATAATGGAGTAGATTACGAAGTGAAGTACTGGCTCGAAGACTATGCCAAGTACAACGATACCGACGCCCTTATCAGACAACGAATTTGGTACGCGTTCCGCCGCGCAGGCTTGAACTTCGCATATCCCACCCGCACGTTGTATGTTGAAAGGAAGCCGAAAGAGACTCCCCTCAAGGGAAATGAAGGGGCAATCATCGAGCGACTCTCAGCGGTTGATGTTTTCGCTCCGCTGTCCGTCGAAGAGACCTCAATCCTCGCGCGCGCCGCTATCAGTCACGTCTTCGCGCCCGGTGAAACTGTCATCCGAGCAGGTGATCCAGGCTCCTCAATGTTCGTGGTACACAATGGCCGGGTTTGTGTGCAGCTCAGTGAGAACGGCCGCGCGCGGACGGTCGCAACTCTTCAAGACGGAGATTTTTTCGGCGAAATGGCTCTTTTCACGGGCGAACCCAGGGCCGCTAACGTGGTCGCTCTCGAGGAAACCGAGGTCCTGGAAATCGGCCATGACGCTATGAAAAAGCTCTTCGACTCTAATCCCGATCTTGCAGAGTCCCTGGGTTACATCATTGCCGAACGGCGTAAGGGGCTAGCCGCCTCCGTCGCCGAACCCCGCCATGAAACCGACGAGTCCGAGGGCATTCTCTCGGCGATCAAGCGCTTCTTTGGACTGTAACGCACGCTTCTTTGGGCTGTAACACAGCCACTTCACAACTCGAATCAGCCGAAAACACTGCCCTTTCTCGCCGTTTCAACTGTACTTGACAGAAAGAGACTCAACCTTTATTATGGCGTCACGCTCATCAGCCCGAGTCTGAAAGAGAAATCTCAGAGCAAGCAGGGTTGAAAGGTAGTGGGATTCGGGCGGGTGCGTGTTCAAGACTTTAAGGAGGAGAACTTCAATGAGTATCGTTAGGTATGACCCATTCAGGGATCTACGGAGCCTACAAGAGGAAGTGAACCGTCTCTTCTCGACCAACCTTCGCGGCTTCGGCGATGAGGGCATTGGGCGGGGCGCCTGGAACCCCAGCGTTGACATCTACGAGAATAAAGACCACATCGTGCTCGAGGCTGAGCTGCCGGGCATGACCCGAGATGACTTTGAGCTCACGGTCGAGAACAATGTGATCACGCTCCGTGGCGAGCGACAGTTCGAGAAGAAGGACGAGACTGACAATTACCATCGGGTTGAGCGTTCTTATGGTTCGTTTACCCGGTCATTTACGCTGCCACAGACGGTTTCTGCTGAAGGAGCCAATGCTGAATATCGCAACGGCGTTCTGCGTGTGACTCTGCCGAAGCGAGAAGAAACCAAAGCGCGGCGCATTGAGATTTCAGGTGAAGGAGCCGGCGAGGGTGGCCGAAAGACGATCGACACATCCGCACAGAACGTCGGCACAACTGATAAAGCTAAGCAAGCTGCCGGTGGGAGTTAATTCAAATTCACTGTCATTAACTATGAGCGGGGCCGGCTTGCAAAAGCACTGAGCCCCGCTCACGTGCACAAGAAGTAAAAAGATTCCCATGCGTCTGGATAAATTCACGCTACGTGCTCAAGACGGAATTCAAGCTGCCATCGAGTTAGCTGAGCGCAACCACAATCAGCAGGTAGAACCCGAACACCTGCTGGTTGCGATGCTCGATCAGCCCGAAGGCATCGTTCGTCCACTACTTGGTAAGCTCGGCGTCAATCTGCAAGTAGTATCGAATGACTTGCAGGCGGCCGTCGGTCGCTTCCCGCGAGTCGAAGGTGGTCAACAGTACTTCAGTCCGCGACTCAGCCAGATATTTACTGCCGCGCAGAAACAAGCGGACAGCATGAAGGACGAGTTCATCTCGACCGAGCATTTGCTGCTCGCTATATCTGATGAAAAGGAAGGTGAGTCAGGAAAGATCCTGCGCCAGCACGGCGTCAAGCGTGAGGATCTGAATAAGGTTATCGAGCAGATGCGCGGAGGCACGCGGATTACCGATCAGAACGCCGAAGCAAATTATCAGGCGCTTTCTAAGTACGCTCGCGATTTGACCGAGCAGGCTCGAAAAGGAAAGCTCGATCCAGTCATTGGGCGCGACGACGAGATTCGACGCACGATTCAGGTGCTGTCGCGACGCACAAAGAATAATCCCGTCCTCATCGGCGAGCCTGGCGTCGGTAAAACCGCAATCGTTGAAGGACTGGCTCAAAGGATCGTTTCGGGAGATGTGCCGGAGACGCTGCGTAATAAGAGGCTCGTTGGTCTCGATCTCGGATCGATGTTGGCCGGAGCCAAATATCGTGGTGAGTTCGAAGATCGCCTCAAAGCAGTTTTGAAAGAGATTGAAAATGCGCAGGGACAGATAATTCTTTTTATCGACGAGCTTCACACTCTGGTAGGTGCAGGCGCCGCTGAGGGCGCAATCGACGCATCGAATATGTTGAAGCCGGCGTTGGCGCGCGGCGAACTGCGATGCGTTGGCGCCACGACTCTAAACGAGTACAAGAAACACATCGAAAAAGACGCTGCGCTCGAACGACGTTTTCAGCAAATCTATGTTGGCGAGCCCACAGTCGAAGATACCATTGCCATCCTTCGCGGATTGAAAGATCGCTATGAAGTGCACCATGGCGTGCGAATAAAGGATTCCGCGATCGTCGCTGCCGCCACACTTTCAAATCGCTACATTACAGATCGTTTTCTCCCTGACAAGGCAATCGACTTAATCGATGAAGCCGCTTCGCGACTTCGCATCGAAATCGATTCTCTTCCTCAGGAAATCGATCAGCTTGAGCGCGAGATAATCCAACTCGAGATTGAGCGGCAGGCGCTTCAGCGCGAAGAAGATGAGAAGTCAAAAGCTCGTTTGCACGAGATTGAGCAGCGCATCGCCGACCTGAAAGAAACGTCGTCCGGAATGAAGGCGAAGTGGCAATCTGAAAAAGAGGCCATCGAGCGCATGCGTAACGCCAAGGCCGAGCTGGAACAATTAAGACTACAACTCGAGCAATCACGCAATGCGGGAGATCTGGCCCGCGCTTCCGAACTGCAATACGGAAAAATTCCGGAGTTGGAGCGCACGCTTGATAGTGAGCAGGAGAAGCTCGCGAACTTTCAGAGCGACGGCGTTATGCTCAAGGAAGAAGTAGACGAAGAAGACGTAGCTGAAGTCGTCGCTAAGTGGACCGGAATCCCGGTCTCGAAGATGCTCGAAGGCGAGATGCAGAAGCTGATCACGATGGAGGATAGGCTTGGTCAGCGCGTGATTGGACAGGAGGAAGCCTTAACTGCCGTCGCCAATGCGGTGCGTCGTGCTCGAGCGGGTTTGCAGGATCCGAACCGTCCGGTCGGCTCTTTCATTTTTCTTGGACCAACGGGCGTGGGAAAAACGGAAACTGCTCGAGCGCTGGCAGAGTTCTTATTCGATGACGAGCGCGCGATGATTCGCCTCGACATGTCGGAATACATGGAGAAGCACGCGGTCGCCAGAATGATTGGCGCGCCTCCAGGCTATGTTGGTTATGAGGAAGGCGGGCAGCTTACTGAAGCTGTGCGGCGCCGGCCATACTCGGTTGTGCTGTTCGATGAAATTGAAAAGGCACACCAGGACGTCTTCAATGTGTTGCTGCAAATTCTTGACGACGGCCGGCTGACTGATTCGAAGGGCAGAACCGTAGATTTTAAGAACGTTGTATTGATAATGACGTCGAATCTCGGCTCGCGCGAGATTCAAGCGGCTGAAGGTGATGAGGAGCAGGTGCGGGAAGCTGTCATGCAGGAGCTGCGGGCGCATTTCAAACCGGAGTTTTTGAATCGTATTGATGACATCGTTGTTTTCCATCAGTTGTCAGAGCAGCAGATCGTTCGGATCGTCGACGTTCAACTCGATCGTCTGCGTCGCATGATGCAGGAGCGGAACATTACGCTGGCGCTTGACGATTCGGCGCGCGAGCTGCTGGCGCGGGAAGGCTACGATCCGCTTTATGGCGCGCGTCCGCTGAAGCGGGCGATTCAGACGCTGATTCAGAATCCGCTGGCGGTGAAGATTTTGCGGGGGGAGGTTCTGCCTGGACAGCAAGTGAAGATATCTGCGGAAGGCGATCAGATTGTTTTCAACGCACAAGCCACCGCCGCCATCGCATGAGATCTCAAATCTCAAATCTCAGATCTCAGATCTCAGATCTCAGATCTTAAATCTCAGATCTCAGATTTCAGATCTCAGATCTCAGATCTCAGAAGGAGTGAATTGACTTGAGTAAACAATGGAATCCTTTGCAGGACTTGATGCTCCTACAAGATCGCATGAACCGCTTGTTCGAAGATCTAACGGAACGCCGCACGCGCGGCGCCGATCAAACTGACGACGTCGAGACCGCGGATTGGTACCCAGCCGCCGACGTCTATGATCGTACCGAAGAGTACTTGATCGCAGTCGACGTGCCTGGCATTGACCGCTCGGCGCTGGAAATCAACCTCGACGAAGAACGTCTCGTCATAAAGGGTAAGCGGGCAGCGACGGAGAATGGCCCAAACAGGCCGCAACGCCCAACGGGTACTTTTCTTAAAAGCTTCAACGTCCCTGCGTCGGTCGATAAAAGGGAGATTAATGCGCAGTATAAGGACGGCGTACTCGAAGTTCGCCTGCCGAAACTCAAAGAGCAAAAGACCAAGCGCATCAAAATAAACGTGTCCTGAGGAAGAGGAATAAGGGGAACAAGGTTAACGATGGACAAAACCGGTACAAGTCACGGCAGGAGAGAAGGCGATGTTAACGAGATACGTGTTACCGACCGGCGGCGAGTGTATCTCGACTCTGACGGGCCGGCGGAATCATCTCAAGTTGAAACGCCAAGTTTAAAACCGAGTTACGTTGAAGAACTCGAGGAGCGTACGCGAGCGGCAGAGAGACTGGCCCAGGAGGTTCAATCACGCTTTGACCAACTGCGCAGCAAGCTCCAACAGGAAACTGATGAGACGCGTCAGCGGCTAGTTCGTTCGGCAGACGAACGAGCTGAACAACGCACTGCGAATTTCATCGCACAGTTGCTGCCGGTGCTTGACAATTTGTATCGAGCAACTGACGCTGCCGGCACGGGTAGTACCCCTGAACAAATTGTCGAAGGCGTGCGACAAACTACGTCTAGTTTCGAGAATGCGCTCGCGGCTGTGGGAGTCGAGCCCATTGAATCTATTGGACAGGATTTCAATCCTGAGTTACACGAAGCCGTTGACGCTGTTGATGTCGAACCAGATATGGAAGGTAAAGTGATCGAAGAGTACAGTCGCGGATACCGGCTTGGTGATCGCCTGCTTCGCCCCGCCCGCGTTAAAGTCGGGCGCGTATCTGATCGAGTGCAGGGTGCCGGCGAATAACCGACGAATAACGAAAGTTTCGGGAGTCTCAAACTATTTGAAGGAGAGAATGAATGGCTGCCAAACAGATGAAATTCCGTGAAGATGCGCGGAATTCAATGCTCAAGGGAGTCAATACGTTGGCGAATGCAGTCCGCGTCACGCTTGGGCCAAAGGGTCGCAACGTGGTGTTAGGCAAGAAATTCGGCTCGCCCGTAATTACTAAGGACGGAGTGACGGTAGCTAAAGAGATCGAGCTTCAGAACCGTTACGAAAACATGGGTGCTCAAATGGTGCGCGAGGTCGCCGTAAAGACCAATGACACAGCGGGCGACGGCACCACGACAGCCACAGTGTTAGCTCAAGCGATATTTCGTGAAGGCGTCAGAAATGTGACTGCGGGCGCTAATCCGATGTCTTTGCAACAAGGCATTCATTCGGCCACAGAAAAAGTAGTGGCTGAGCTTGAGCGGATGTCGCAGAAGGTGAAGACAAAAGAAGACGTGATGAACGTGGCAACCGTTTCGGCGAACAACGACCGTGAGATTGGAAAACTCATCTCGGCTGCGATGGAACAGGTGGGCGATGACGGTGTCGTAACGGTCGAGGAGTCAAAGACGCTCGCGACTGAGTTGGAGATCGTTGAAGGAATGCAATTCGACCGCGGCTATCTGTCACCGTATTTCGTAACGAATGCCGAGCGCATGGAAGCCGAACTTGAGGAGCCTTACATCCTTCTGTTTGAAAAGAAGATCTCCGCAATGCGTGACTTGCTGCCGGTGCTTGAACAGTCTGCACGCGGTGGTCGCGCGCTGCTGGTCATTGCTGAAGACATTGACGGCGATGCACTGGCGACACTGGTCGTGAATAAGCTGCGCGGCACAATAAAAGTTTGTGCAGTCAAAGCGCCGGCGTTTGGCGATCGTCGCAAGGCCATCCTGGAAGATCTCGCAGTTCTGACAGGCGGCCGAATGATCGCCGAAGATCTCGGTATCAAACTGGAAAACGTGACCGCATCTGAGTTTGGTTCCGCGAAGCGCGTGATCGTCGATAAAGACTCTACGACTATTGTTGAAGGGGCTGGATCACCGAAAGAAATTCAAGCTCGCGTCGCAACGATTAGAAAACAAATCGAAGATACGACTTCTGACTACGACAAAGAGAAATTGCAGGAGCGGTTGGCGAAACTTGCTGGCGGCGTTGCAGTACTCAAGATAGGTGCGCCAACTGAAATTGCAATGAAAGAAATCAAGACACGGGTCGAGGATGCTCTGAATGCTACGAAAGCGGCTTCGCAGGAAGGAATCGTGCCCGGCGGCGGTGTCGCATTACTTCGCGCTGGTAAGGTCCTAAACAAGAGTGCGGAAAAGGATCCAGACGTACAGACGGGCGTAAACATCCTGAAGCGTGCACTTGAAGAACCATTGCGTCGAATCGCTGAAAACGCAGGCAATGACAGCACGGTGGTCATTGGAAAAGTGTTAAGCGGTAAAGGAAATTACGGGTTCAACGCAGCGACCGGTCAGTTTGAAGACTTAGTTGCGGCTGGAATTATCGATCCGACAAAAGTTGTGCGCACTGCGTTACAGAATGCGGCTTCGATTGCAGGCCTACTCTTAACCACGGATGCAGCCGTATGCGAAGCTCCCGAGCCGAAGAAGCCGACGCCGCCGATGCCAGGTGGTGATGATTACGATTACTGATTGTCTGATTCTCAGAAAATCATAAATGTAACCTTCTCGTGCAATTGATGGCCGCAGATTTGCAAGTAACGCGGCGTAAGAATTGTTGTTGCATTGAAACGCAACGACGAATATGCTCAGCATCATCCAACCCTCGGGTTGGCCAGAGTTAGTTTGACAAGGGGTAGTCAAACCTACTGTCGTGAAACAATCCGGCAGACCAGGTTTTAAGGAAGTTTAGATGGCTGATTTTGGAGCATACAAAGATAAGTTTGGTGAGAGCGGTCAGCGCATTCTTCAACGCGCGATGAACGACTCGCGGCAGCGCGATCAAAACTACGTATCGGTTGAGCATATCGTCGACGCGCTCATGCACGAAGAGCCAGACATGTTCAATGCGACGATGCGCGACCTTTCCCTTGATCCGGTTGTGGTCAAGATTGCCATCGATAAGAGACTTCAAACTATTCGTCAGCAGCATGTCGGTAAAGGCTTTCGTATTGCTCCGGATACCACTGAGCTTTTTAAGAAGGCGATGGACCGAGCTCGCACTCAAGGGCGCAAAACCATCGAGGCCACGGACATCTTTGACGCTCTGACAACGCACGATAGCCTCTTGTTGGACGTTCTCAGAAATATGGGCGCCAATCCCGATGCAGTCGCTGAGAATGTTCGTGTTCAAGTACAAAAACGAGAACAGGAAGAAGAGCAGTATCGCAAGAAGTTCGAACTGCCGCCTTACCTTAAACATTTTGGCGTCTCGCTGAACCGGCTGGCGCGGGCAGACAAGATTCCGCCCACTATCGGTCGCGAGCAAGAGATCCAACAGATGGTCGAGATTCTCTGCCATCGTGAGCGCGCCAATTCTCCGATGCTGGTCGGTGAGCCGGGTGTGGGCAAAACGGCAGTTGTCGAAGGTCTCGCACGATTAATCGAGTTGGAGCCTGACAGAGTTCCGGCACGGCTGCGCGGCTCACACATTGTGCAACTTCAAATGGGCGGCCTCGTCGCAGGCACAATGCTGCGGGGCATGTTCGAGGAGAGAATTAAGGGCATCATCGACGAGGTCAAAGAACGAGATAACTTGATCCTCTTCATCGATGAAGCTCATACGATCATCGGCGCGGGCGCAGCTTTAGGAACATCATCAGATGCGGCGAATATGTTTAAGTCCGCACTGGCACGAGGTGACATGCGCATCATCGGTGCCACCACGATTTCCGAATACAAGGAATATATAGCTGAGGATGAGGCGCTCGCCCGTCGTTTTCGATTGGTGAAGGTCGTCGAGCCGTCGATTAGCGAAACACGCGAGATTTTGCTTGGCCTGCGACCACGGCTCGAAAGAAATTACTCAGTCAAGATTTCCGACGATGCCATCAACGTCGCGCTTGAGATGGCGCCGAAGTACATTCGTAATTTGCATCTGCCTGACAAGGCTATTGGCTGGCTCGACACCGCGGCCGTGAAGGTCGAGATTAATGAGCCTCAGACAATGATCGTCAAACCGGAACATGTGATCGACGTGATCTCGCAGGAGTCGCGCATTCCTCGTGACATGATCTTTCGCGATACCGGTGATCGCTTTGCACTGACTGAGGCGATCCTGAGCCAACGCGTCATTGGTCAAAAAGCTGCGATTAAGGCCGTGGCCCAGCGTCTGCGTCTGAATAAAGGACCATTAAAGGAATCGCACTACAAACCCGACGGAGTATTGCTGTTTCTGGGCCCAACCGGAGTTGGAAAAACTGAGCTGGCAAAAGCTGTCGCCGAGTTCATGTTCGGTGATGAAGAGAAGATGGTGCGCATCGACATGTCAGAGTACAGCGACGGCACAGTAAGCATTGAAAAGCTGATCGGCATGCCGCGAGGTATCGTCGGTTCAGAACGTGGCGGCATCCTGACCGAGCAGTTGCGTGAGAATCCGTATACGGTGCTTCTGCTTGATGAAGTCGAAAAGGCGTCGCCGTATTTGATGAATCTGTTCCTGCAAGCCTTTGATGAAGGCTGGCTCACTGATGGCCGCGGCAAGAAGGTTTACCTATCAGATGCGATCGTCATCATGACTTCGAACCTTGGCTCGGACAGCTTCAAGCGGTTTGAGAAGCCTCTGGGCTTCGGCGTTAAGACGCCTGGAGATTTTCGCGCCGTCACCAACGAAGTGCTGAAGGCCGCCGAGCAACGCTTCTCTCCTGAGTTCCGCAATCGTATCGACGAGATCATCGTGTTTGCGCCGCTGACCATGGACGAGGTGCGACAGATTGCGCGGCTGTATCTGGACAAGCTGGCTCGGCAAATGGAGCGCCAAGGCAAGACGGTCGAAATCACCGAAAGTGCCGTGAACCTGCTGACCGAAAAAGGCTACAGCACCGCGTACGGAGCGCGGTTCCTCAAACGCCATATCGACGAAAAGGTGAAACTACCAATTACATCGATGTGGAAGAATTCACCGAACTTCCTGGTCGATGTTGAAGACGGCGACATTATCGTGAAACCCAGTGCTGGAGGTAAGCCTGAGTTAAATTAAGTTCTACGAGACACCTCATCCCAGGGAAGGGGTACAGTGACCTGTTCACTGTACCCCTTTTTGCATGATAGATTTCTCCACATGAAAGCTTTTCTCGTCTTAATTGTGTGTCTTCTTGCCATCGTGGGCGTCCAGGCACAGGCCAACACTGCTCCGCCTACTGCATCTCCAGATCAAAAAGCGGAAGCCATCGTCAAACAAGCGATTGACGCGCTTGGTGGCAGTACCTACCTGAACGTGCAAACTGTAATTGGCCGAGGTTTTTATACGGCATACCAGGATGGTATGTCGCAGATACCCACTCGGTTTCTTGACTACCTTGTGTTTCCCGATAAAGAACGAACCGAATTTACGAGTTCAGGTATTCGCGTTGTCCAGACAAATGTGAAGGACACTGGTTGGCTTTACGACGGCGCGACGAAGAGCATAAACGATCAGAAGCCGGCACAAATCGAGGACTTCAAACGCGCGATGCGCACGACTGTTGATAATGTGCTGCGTGGGTGGTGGCGAAATGAAAAGGCCGTCATTAGTTACGCCGGTCGCCGTGAAGCTGGGCTCGCAAAGCGCAACGAGACTGTTCGTTTGACTTACCCGGATGGGTTTTGGGTTGAGTTCGAATTCGGAGCCAGGGACGGGCTGCCTTCGAAAGTTATCTACAAGCGTACGCGGAAAAAGGCCGACACGGACGAGGATGAAGAAGTAACAGAAGAGGACCGGTTTGCAAAACCAATCACGATAGACGGCGTGACTGCGCCATTTATCATTGACCATTTCGTGAATGGCCAACAAAGCAGCCGAATTAACTACGAATCGGTCGAATACAACCGGCCCGTCCCCGATTCTTTGTTCGTAAAGCCTACGGACCCTAAAAAGTTTAAGTAGACTCTGGTGTGGAGTCAGTACCGGGAGCGATAGCGATCCGGTTCAGTTCATATTATCCCATGTTTTGCGGCTCTTAAGACCGGGTCGCTATCGCTCCCCCTACTGACTCATGCCCGCTCGTCACCCGGTCTGGCCGCTTCGTCACAAATCTTTGGCTTCGGTTTCGCTACGTGATATAAAAGGCCGCTTCGGACTCGCTAAATAATCCTTCGCCAAAACTTGCGCGGAAGGCAGTTTAAAGGAAAGAACCTCATCTAAATCGTTCAAGCAGAGGAGTAAATATGAGAACCCTTCAATCGTTCGCCCGCATCGCTAATCGCTATCATTCAATTGGACCCAAACTCAGTGCGTGGGTGTTGGGGATGTTCGCCCTGCTGGTGCTCACTGCCGCATCAGCAGTAGCGCAAGCGCCTGCGCCCGCCGGCGCTACGGCGTTGAAAATCAACTCTGCGGTGCTGGGCGAGGAGCGAACAATCTTGGTCCGCGTGCCAGCCGCATACGAAACGAACAAAGCCCGTTACCCGGTGATTTACATGACTGATGGCAACGCCCACATAGCTCACACGGGCAGCACGGTCGAATTCTTGGCGAGGAACGGGCGGATGTCCGAAATGATTGTTGTCGGCATCGTGAACACTGATCGCACACGTGATCTGAGCCCGACACATGTGACAACTACTGTCGGCGGCGGCAACACCGCACTTCAGTTCCCCACCAGTGGCGGCGCGGACAAATTTCTGAAGTTCATTGAAACTGAACTAATCCCGGAAATTGAAAAGCGCTACCGCACGCAGCCGTACCGGATCCTGGCCGGACATTCACTCGGCGGCCTCTTCGCGGTCCATGCAATGCTCTCGCGACCGGAAGTGTTCCAGTCGTACATCGCGGTCAGTCCGGCGTTGCAGTGGGATAACCAGGTGGTGATCAAGCGTGCCGAAGATTTCTTTAAGGACCGAAAAGAGTATCAGGCCACGTTCTTCATGACGCTGGGCCGCGAACCGGGACCGATTGAGGACGGGTATCACCAGCTAAAACAAATCCTCGCCAAAAACCAAACCAAAGGCTTTGATTGGGAAGCAAAAGAGTTGGACGATGAGGACCACGGATCGGTAGTGCTGCGCAGTCATTATTATGCGATGCGCAAAGTTTATGACGGCTGGCGAGTTCCTCGCGATCCCGACACGGGTCGAATGGCCGGAGATTTCAAGTTCGTCGAGGAACACTATCAGAAGCTCTCACAGAAATTCCGATACCCAGTCCCGGTGCCGGAGCCGCTCATCAATCAGTTGGGGTATCAGTCTCTGTTCGCGGGACGGTCGGATGAAGCAATCGCGATCTTCAAGACCAACGTGGAGCGTTATCCTGAGTCGGCAAATGTCTATGACAGTCTCGCCGAAGCATATGAAAGAAGCGGGAAACTTGATCTGGCGGCGCCGCTCTATGAAAAAGCGAAGATTCTTGGCGAACAAAACAAGGATCCGAATCTGGCCATCTACACGACAAACTTCGAACGAGTCAGCGAAAAGCTGAAAACTGCTGCGGCGGGCGGCGGCGGCGCCAAGAAAAACTAACGCGACGATTTCTTAGGCAGCCTTTACCTCTCTTAATCGTCTGTTGCCAAGGTCGCTCATCATCTCGGCGAAACCGGGAAGATCGAGCGACTGCGGCCCATCCGACCATGCTCGCTCGGGGCACGGATGCACTTCCACCATCAGACCGTCTGCACCAGCAGCCACCGCTGCTTTACACATCGGCGGCACCAGACTGCGCAAGCCCGTTCCGTGCGAGGGATCTGCAATCACCGGCAAATGTGAAAGCTCCTTCACTAGAGCGATAGCAGCCAAATCGAGCGTGTTCCTGGTGGCTGTCTCAAAAGTTTTTATGCCACGCTCGCAAAGCACCACATTGGCGTTGCCACCCGATAACAAATACTCCGCCGCGAGTAGCCACTCTTTGATGGTCGCCGATGGTCCGCGCTTCAGCAGGATCGGACGTTTGAATCTCGCCAGCTTTCTCAACAGTGAAAAGTTCTGCATGTTGCGAGCGCCAACCTGCAGCATGTCGGCATACTCCGCGACCACTTCGACGTCCGCTTCACTCATTACCTCAGTGACGATCGGTAACGAAGTTTCATCGCTGGCTTCTCTTAAGAGTCGCAACGCCTCGACTCCGAGTCCCTGGAAATCGTACGGAGAGGTTCGAGGCTTGTAGGCGCCGCCACGCAGCAAGTTAGCGCCGGCTGACTTAACTGAACGTGCCGTTTCGAATAGCTGCTCTCGTGATTCGACGGAACATGGGCCAGCGATGACGACCACCTCGCCGCCGCCGATTCTTACTCCACCGACATTAACGACAGTTGCCCGTGGCCTTAACTGGCGGCTCACCAGCTTAAATGGATGCGCGATCTGGATAACATCCTCAACGCCTGGCGCGGCTCTTAGAGCTTCCACCTCAGCGCGCCGAGTGCTGTTGCCCACGGCCCCTATCACGGTGCGTTCGGCGCCATGAATGACGTGAGCCTGGAAACCGCATTCTTTAATTCGTTCGATAATGTGATTGATCTGTTCGTCAGTTGCGAGTGATGACATGTTTACAATCATGACTTTGTACCTCAATTAGCTTGCAATAAAAGAAACCGAGTGTAGTTCTCTGGTTTGTCTTGCAGGTTTTCTTTAAGAATTACGCCGCCGTACAACTCGGCAGCACGTCTACCGGCAATGGCCGCCTTTTTGCGGTCTCCCAATTTGATTATTCTCGCCACGCTCCCGGCGGTGTCGTCGGATTCAACTTTTTTGATTTGTGGGTGCTGAGCAAAGAACTGCCGGCACTGGGCCAGCGCTGCCGGATGTGATTCCACGGTTTCGATCTGTTCAAAGACTGAGCCCGTACACCCAATCAAATGCTGCGCAATTTCGATTGTCACGTCTCTCACCGTAGTCAACTTTGCGTTTTGAATCAGATCAGCAACGGCGTTAATCGGTCCAATCAGAGTGTTCTCAATAGGCGCGACCACGTAGTCCGCGACGTTTTCGTCTATGCTGTCAAAAAGCTCCTTGAACGTTTTACGCGGCACCAGGTCGATGTCAGTACCGAGAAGCTTGAAGGCGGCCTCTTCGCTAAACGCTCCGCGTTCGCCTTGGAAAGCGACTCTCGGCCTGTCGCCTGAGAAACTCAAACTGTGACTCCGGCGCGTCGCGACTCCCTGATGATTCGGCCGAAAAGCTTGGCAATTGCGCGTTGATCCAGCGGACCGGTGTTGGCCTGCTGGAGGCTGCGGATGACGTTGTCTTCGCGTTCCGGGTCCAATCGAGGTATGCCCGCTTCGCGTTTCAGGTGGCCAACTTTCATTGAAAGCCGAGCCCGGCGATTCAGGAGCCGCAACAGTTCCCGGTCAACTTCGTCGATTTCGGTACGCCAATATTCAATGTTCATGATGTTTCTCCAAAGAAAAAGCCAGCCGCGAATCCCGTCCTGGGAGTCGCGGCTGGCTCGATTAAAGCTTTTAGTGCTAGCTCTTTATGTTGTCCTCAGCACTACACGCTATACTTCGCCGGCCCGCTCCTCCCTTTGGAGAAGAAGCGGTAAGTAAAGGCGAAGTAATAAAAAGCGCGAGTACTAACCATAAAGAAACTGTATCGCTTCAGCTTCGAAGCGAGGGCTTAATATAGGCAGGAGCATCAAACGCTGTCAAGAAAAATTACGATCAAATGGTGGGCTAACTCTGTTCGGCTAACCGGAGTGCGTAGATGAACCGCCAAGACGCCAAGCACGCCAAGAATGCAAAAGAACTTGCTGTCGAATGGCGAGATACTTCGGTGTTCGACTAGCTTTCGGTCTTAACGCAGCTTGGCGCCTTGGCGTCTTGGCGGTTCAATTTTCCGAGTTGGCAATACACAATTACTCAAATATACGATCGCGGAAGCAACTCCCGATAGCCAACCGTGATCTATAATCGTGCAATGATCAATATCCCGATCATGGGTTGGATTCTATTATTGGCGTTACTGCATGTTCTGCAGAGTACGAAACCGGTGCCAGTGAAACTTACGCCGTGTGATCTTCCGGACATCGGCAAAGCTCAATGTGGAACATACGAAGTCTTTGAAGATCGCGCTGCAGGAAAAGGCCGGAAGATCAGTCTCAGGATCGTTGTATTGCCAGCGACCGGACCCAACCGCGCTCCCGATCCAATCGTGTACATCGCCGGCGGACCAGGCTCTTCAGCAGTTGAAGATGCTCCGGGCATTGTGGGACTTTTCGGAAAGCTCCACGAGACTCGTGATCTTGTCTTTATCGATCAACGCGGGACTGGCAGCTCGCATCCTCTGAACTGCAAGTTCTACAACCCAGCCGATCTCCAAAGTTATCTCGAGTATTTTTACCCGCTCGAAGACGTGCGCAAGTGCCGCGAAGAACTCGAGCCCAAAGCCGACCTCAAGCTTTATACGACGCCAATCGCAATGGACGATTTGGATGAAGTTAGAGCAGCACTTGGCTATCCACAACTAAACATCTTTGGAGCTTCTTATGGCACGCGTGCGGCGATGGTTTACATGCGGCAGCATCCGAAATCTGTTCGTACTGTGAGTCTGTTGGGCGTGGCTCCGACGAATCAGTTCATGCCGCAGGATTTTGCGCTGCACATGGACCGAGCGCTACAGGGTGTTCTGGCCGAGTGTGCGGCAGATCAGGCTTGCAATACGGCATTTCCTAAACTGCGTGCGGAAGCTAAAGCGGTGCTCGACAAATTGATTCGTGGGCCGGTGGAAGTAGAAGTACAACATCCCGACAGCAGTGAGAAGGTAAAGGTGAAGCTTTCGCGCAATCTCGCGGCCGAGGCCATCAGATACATGTTGTACAACCCGGTCCAGGCGAGCCGAGTTCCTCTCTTCTTACATATGGCCGCCGAAGGTGATTTTGCTCCTCTGGCCCAGGCGGCGTTGGAATATCGCCGCAATCTGGTCGGGACGGGAAGCAATGGACTCTACCTCTCAATCACGTGCGCTGAAGACCTCGCATGGATCAAGCCGGGTGAGGGAGAACGGATGGCGGCGAATACTTTTCTTGGCGACTATCGCTTGCAGCAGCAGCGCGAAGCATGCGCTCTCTGGCCTCGTGGAACTCTTCCGTCGAACTATAGTGAGCTGATTCGATCAACTGCGCCTGTTTTAATTCTCAGCGGCGAGTGGGATCCGGTTACACCACCGTCGAATGGCGAAGCCGTAGCTCGACATTTCTCTAACGGTTTGCATGTGGTCGTGCCTCATGGAGCGCATGGCTTTGGCGGCTTGGAAGGCGCCGACTGTATCCTCCGACTGAATACTGAGTTCGTTGAACGCGGAACAATTAAAGGACTCGACACGTCGTGCGTGAAGAACGTGCGCCGGCGCGGGTTCGCCCTGAAGCCGCACTTTGAAAGAGTGGACCGCAATTAAGGGACAAGCAGCAACTTGCCGGTAGTCCTTCTTCCTTCCAAATCGCGATGTGCCTGCTGAGCTTCGGCGAGCGGATATGTGTTGTGAACGCGCAGCTTGAGATCGCCGCTGATGATCATTTGCATCACGTCGCCAGATCGTCGTTCTAACTCCTCACGTGTGCTGATGTAGTGGTGGAGACTCGGACGCGTGACGAACAGCGAGCCCTTCTGACTGAGCTTGATAAGATCGAACGGTGGAACGGGACCGCTGGCGCCGCCAAATAAGACGACATAACCACGCGGCCGCATGATGTTCAAATCCTTCTCAAAGGTCGATTTGCCCACGCCGTCATAAACGACGTGAACTCCTGCTCCGTCTGTCAAACGCCGAGTTTCATTCTCAAAATCCTGCTGAGTGTAGATGATCACATCGTCCGCGCCGGCTTCATGAGCCAAAGCAGCCTTCTCCGTGGACCCAGCTGTTCCAATCACACGTGCACCCAGATGCTTCGCCATCTGAACCAGCAACAAGCCTACGCCACCGGCAGCCGCATGAATCAACACCGTGTCACCTTGCTTGATGGGATAGGTG
>DATEDU010000302.1:0-5843 GCA_035281525.1 Pyrinomonadaceae bacterium
GCAATCGACGCGACGCCAGAGACCAAGGGGATCCGTAAAACTTAGTGGTTGGTTCCCTACGTACGTGTAGAGGTTCCAACTTTGGGGATTGCTCTCCCACTGATCGGCGAACGGCACATCCGCACTAGTGAACCGGCCCGACATCGAACTGTAGTAACGATGAATAAAATAGTCGAGCCCTGTTTCACCGTCCCGTTCCTTGGAGGTGAACTTCTGGCGGATGGTATCACTAGTGTACCCGAGTGCCGTGGTACGGCCGCCCATGCCTGCAAACAACTCCTCACCAAACGGCAAGTAGTCATGCCGCCTCGTCGTCGCCAGTGATCCGGTCTTGTCAAGGATTATTCGTGGCGTTCCCAACTGATCGGTTACCAGCCATTCAAAAGCCACTTGGCTGCTACTTCCCGGTGGATAGAGCCGCGACTGCGGAATGATTTGCTTCGGTTGGCTCGCGCTCGACCATGACAACTTCGCTGTGGCGCCGCCTCCGTTCTCGTAGAACTCCATCACGACGTCGTAGCGCTGTCCCGCCGTCAGTGCAATCGAGCCGCTCCATTCCGTGGGTCCTTGATCGAGCCACTTGTCAATGACCAATTGTCCGTTTATCCACAAGCGCACTCCATCATCTGTGAGCGTGTAAAAAGTGTAGGTTTGCGAGTACTGTGGTTCCACCTTACCCTGCCAGCGCGTCGTAAACGTGTCTACGCCGATAACTGGATCGGGTGTGCCTCCGGCCCAATCAAAGTTCACTGTCGCATCTGTCCGCGTCACCTTTAGATCGGTGAAGTTTATGTTGTCAAAATACTGCGCTTGCAGACCTACGCCAGATGTCAATGGAACTGTAGCTGTAACGAGCAACTGTCCATTTCGATATCCATATTCCTTCTTTGGACTGGCAGGCGCACCGTTGGCCGTATATTCCGCCAGCAACTCACCAGCAAAGCCATAAATCTGCCAGGTCTCCACGCCGTCAATTTTGCGGCGCGTGCGCTGACCATCAGCGTTGTAGGTGTATTCCTGCCACTGGTTGTTTCCACCCCAAGCTTTGGTCATCCGGTTCCCAGCATCGTACACACGACTCCCTGCGCCAGTGTAAGTATCGTTCGTGAGGTTGCCGGCTGCATCGTAAGTCATCACACCCGACTGTCCACCGGGAACGCCCAGACGATTATTGGCAGTGTTGACAGTGAAGTCTTTCTTATTAATTCCCGTACCCCAAGTGTTGGTCTGATGAATCGTGCGATTGCCCCATCGATCGTAAACAAACTCCTGTTGCCAGTTAGATCCCTCGTTTGCCCGTAACAGGCGATTGAGATTGTCGTAGGAGTAGGACTGAGTAAATATCGCTTGCACACCACCACTCGCATTTGGAATCCAGTGGTCCTGCGACTTCACGTTCCCATTATTATCGGTGCCGTTGCAGGCACCCCAACACTGAGCACTGTAGTGATTGATAATCGCGCCGCGTTGCCAACCGCCATCGGTCACGCCGGTGTAAGTTGTTCCCACGCGTATCTCAGATAACTGTCCGCGGCTGTTGTAGAACGATTTGTTGTAAAGAGGTGTATCGGTGCCAAACTTCTCCTTTGCCATCCCACCCAAAGACGAATAGACGATCTCAGTCGAGTAATTACGGTTGACACCATCCCCGAGAGTGCCCGTAAAACTACTGAGCCGGCCAGCATTGTCATTTCCATAAGTTACCGTGCGTCCGGAAGGATAAGTCTGCGAGGCGACCCCGCCCGCGAGATTGTAGAGACGCTGTACTCGATACTCTGAACCCCAAACGCTGTTTGACTTGAATCTTTGACGCTGATCCAAAGGCCGCCCAAACGCGTCATAGCTAACAATCTTCGTGTGCTCGACAGTCGCGCCGGCAGTTTCGCTTCCACCAATATAACTCTCGCGGAGCTGACCCTTACCGTTGGTGGCAGTGTCATAAACCCGCGTTATATCCGGATTGATGCTACTGGTATCGGAATAATCGATTGTCGTGTTGCGGTTCAGCGCGTCGTAGGCATAAACCGAAATAACGCCCCGCGCATCCGTCTTCTGCGTCAGGTTGCCATTGTCATCGTAATGATAAGTGATCGTGCCGCTCTCGGGGTTGGTTGCGCTACGGAATCGGGAAAGTGAATCGTAAACAAACGTCCGTGTCTGCGCGCCTTGGACCACAGTCAAGAGATTTCCGAATACGTCATATGTGTACGTGGTGGGCTGAACGGGAGATGCTTGCGAACCCAAATTGTTGCTCGCATCAGGCTCGTCCACTCGCTTCAAGCGACCGAGGCCATCTACCATACTGCGCCGCACCTTGCCGATCTGATCCGTGACCGTGGTGAAGTTGGCATCATAGGCGGTGGTGACGCTGCCGGTCCAAGTTGAAGTTGTACCTGTATTGGGCGGCTGCGCGACTCCACCAAACGTGGCGACCTCGACAATCCTACCCATGCTGTCTTTGGTAGTTCGGGTCCAACCATCGCTGGACGACGCAGTGGAACGCCTGGGGCTCGAGGTCAACGTGATCTTACCCATCTGCACGTAAACAGAGGTCGAGCTGATGGTATAAGTATTGCCATCCTCGCTTTGCTCGGTAAGCACGGTTCGGCCGAGCTGATCGCCGGTGGTGCGCACCTTAAGCAGCCGATCGTTCTCAGCATTCAGATCCGATTCGACTCTCACCCGTCGTGCCGCATCCTCATAGAAAGTAGTCGCGCGGCGCCGGTGAGGCGAGCCGTTAATAGTTACAGCAGGCGCCAAAGTAATTCCTGGGCGACCAAATGGATCCACTGTTCCCAGGAGTTGATTTGTGTAATTTATGGTGGACGCCTGATTGTTTGCGTCGGTCTGGCTGGTCACTAACCCCGTCCAGAAATCGTAAGCTGTGGTGGTGGTTTGCGAGCCCGTCCCGTTTTGAGGGTCAACAACTACGCGATTTGGGAGCGCGTGAGTCGCATCGTCAAAGAAATATTGTGTGACCTTGCCTCGAGGATCAGATGAAGTAACGCGATTTCCATACAACCCGTAAGAGTGGCTGCTGGTGATCCATTTGTTGTTGAGATTATCCCAGGCTTTTGCAGTCGTGAGATTGCCAACCGTAGGCGCGACGCCGTAGGCCTGGTTGTCATAGCTTAATTGAGTGATGCTCGGTCCTACTGTGGTTTGCTGCAAAGCATTCAGAATCAGCGGCGTTGCTGTCGCCAGCGCTCGCTTCGCATAGACGTTAGACGAGCTCGATGTTGTACTCGGATTGTAATAGCTGTGTGAAACGACCCGCAGGACGGTGGCGCCAGCCGGCACATCCACGGGTATACCACCAGAATCGCGCGTCACCAACGCAGGATCAAACCAGTCATACTCGGTAACTTGAATCACATTTCCGTTATAGTCGTGCTGAAATTTTTTGGCCGACATCTTTACCGGCTGGGCCGGATTACCTCCTAAAAGCGAGGTATATTCAGCATCCACCACTGGATTGAATACAAGAACTGAGTTTGGCGCGTTTTCCTGAGCTCCATTGAATTTCATCCGTGTCCAATGTCGTTCCGTTAGCACTTTTCCTGATTGATTCGTCCGATACACCAATCCACCAAGACCAGTAGCCCCCCCTTGGCTTGAACTATGGCCACTACTATGCGTAAAGAAGGTTTCCGTCGTAACCGAGCCATCCGGTGCAGTGACTGAACCGCCGTTATAGGTCACGTTATAAGCCCAGGTGTCCACCATACCGTCGTGAGAAACTGACTTCTGATTCAGTGACTCCTCTGCAGCCATCAATGGATCGATGCTGTGGTTTCCGTTAAGTGTATAAGTGTAATCGACGACTGCGCCTTGAGGTGTGATCATTCGACTCAGTGATCCCCAGCCGTGTGAAGGTGTTGTAGTCAGTGTTGTGAAACTAAACTGGTCGCACCAGTATTGCCAAGTTACAGTCGCTGAATCTGAGACATCGGAGTTATAAGTAAAGGAGTATTTTTGCCGTGGGAGGTTTGGCTCGGTTTGCGGAAAGACAATTTCACGAACCACGCCAAAGGTTTCGCTGTGGATTGGTTCCTGGTAATTGCAAAAATTCGCAGTTTGGATGTTATAGACTTTGCCGTGTACCTCCGTTGTGCCGAAGTTGATATCGATTGAAGCCCATCCTCCCCCGACCGTCTGATACTGAACCTGCCCGAGGCCTTGGCCGTTATTTCCTGCCGCGTTAAAGGAATACTTTATTTCGCGAAGTGTTTGCTCGTCTTGATAGTGTGTAGTGGTTACGCCTCCAACTCCATCCGAGAAAATTTTTATACTATTCCCATTCCTGTCAATGATCCGCTGTATACCTGAACTCAACTGGATAATTTTCGTACCATCGGGCAGATAAACCTCCCAGCTAGTCGAGCTCGTGTATGGATAGAGTTTCGCCCAAATATAGCTGCCATCGTACGAGTAATATCTCATTGCGGAACCGATACTATTGGGGTTATCCGCGAAATATCCGATGAGGAATCCATGCGACCCTGGGTATGGAGAGAAATCAATTGGCCGCAATTCGTGAACAGCTCCATCCGGCATCTGAAGCAAAATCTTGTGCCAGGGCTGTTGCAGGATCAGATACTCGGGATCTTCTGGTTGTGCTATGTAATCATAATCGTTAGTTACGGGCACAGTCACGATGTTGTACGCGCCCCCAATTCTCCAACCCCCCTGCTCACTCATTTGAGGAAGACTGACTGCATAAACCGGATCCAGATGAGAGTTTTGGCGCTCTTCTACCCTCATGTCCCATAGTTTGCTGTTGTAAACGGCGCTAATCGTCCAAGATAGTTTGCCACCCGCTATCGGCGGCAAAGAAGCAAGAGGAATGGATAAATGAAGATTTCCGTTGGTTAAGTTGATGTTCTCAATATCAGCAACGGAATATGAACCATAAGGCATTACGCCACGGTCCGGTCTTGCAGCAGTTTGAGCGGCGGCCGTACTCTGAAAGAGAGCTAGAATTATTAGCAAGAGTGCACTTTGACGTAGAGATGTCCGAATCATGACTTGCTCCTTTTACTGAGGATTGTGAGCAAAAGTGAGGAGTCGGAATTCCATAAGAACCTGGTCCGAATACTTCCAAATAATGTGAGAAGGAACTCTTTCGCCCGACTGGTTCATCCAAGCGACAAAGTTAGTTTCTATCTTTTGATCACCAACCTCAGAAAGGATTTTGTCAATCAGACCCGTAGCCTCGTTGATATAATAAAGTCTCCACCTGCTCCGCGGTCTTCTTTGAGCATCCTGTTCCGGTTCTCCCACGCGCACGACGGTCCAAATTGGGCCATTGTAGTTGTCTGAACCAGCGGTTTCTGCAGGTCTAACGTTGCGGGCGATGATTTGGTAGCTCGCTCCTCGCAGTTGCGCCAAGACGAATTGGTCAGCACTGTCGAGCGCCAATCGCTCAATTAGATTATGCTCGGCTTCGGTCGGAACTCCGCTCGACGCTCTTGCTCCTTCTGATTCACTCCAAGTCAGCAGAGCGAGCCCGCCTGCACGAGCAATCTCAACGCGCTCGCCTCTATCAGTCTGCCGTCGAACTATAGTCACTGCTTGCGTCTCCGTTCCCACTGTTAACGTTCCAACCAACGACGAAACTGCGCGCCCGGAATTCGCAAATCTCCGCCCCAGCCTCCGACTGAGCTTAAAAGCTTCCGGCTGAAATGAAATGTTGCGATGTCGCTGTACACCTTGACTCTGACTCTCGCTAGTTGCGTCGCTTGATTTCAAAACGGGGTCAAGTCGACTGTTCTCCGCTACTCGCGTGTGAGCCGCTACCAGAACAACTGCACTAACGGCAGCTAATAGGATCACGATAGCTG
>DATEDU010000303.1:0-18791 GCA_035281525.1 Pyrinomonadaceae bacterium
AAGTTGATTCCATATAAGCCACTGAAGTTTCGAATCGAGGAGTTCGCCGATGTGGTGATCGAGTTTGTCGAAGAGAATGGCCAGATTACCGCAATCAAGACGATCGATCCATCGGGCGAGTATGTCGCTAAGCGAAAGTGACCTAACGAAGTTCCTACATCTTCTTCAGTGTTTCCATGGCCCTGCGCAGTGAGCGGCGGGCGCGGAGCATGCCTGACCAAAGATCACCGACCGACGCAATCCGGTGTGCCATCGACCTCAGCGTAAAGGTTTGCGGCCCAACCTCTCGAGTTTCAATTTCCTCCCAAGCGCATGGAGCTGACACCGGAGCGCCCGGCTTAGCGCGCACAGCATAAGCTGCGGCAAAAGTCGCGCTGTAACCGTTGCGACCAGTGTCAACGAGTATTCGTCCGCCGCGATCAATCTTGCTAAACTCCTGTGTTAAGTGTTTCGGATCACGTTTTACTAGAAGAGTTCCAACAGCATGCGCAAACCTCGCAACGTCGCCAAATCCAGCTTTGCCATCGAGTGGAACGGCGATGTGGAAACCCTTCGATCCACTTGTCTTCACCCAACTCGTTAGGCCGAGTTCTTTCAAAAGATCGCGAAGGGCCAGCGCGGCCGCGCACAAAACGTCAAGTTCGTTTTCGTTTGATGGATCGAGATCGAAAACACAAATGTCTGGATAGTACAGGTTCGGAAAGCGAGAGGTCCATACGTGCGGTGTAATGCAATTCTGATTTGCGAGCCAAAGCAAGGAACGCTTGCCGGTGACGAGAGCATGATGAACGGTGCCATCGCGCTTTGGGACCTCGACGCGCTCGAGCCATGCTGGGAAACCTTTCGAGACGTCCTTTTGAAAAAAGCCTGGCGCTGAAATGCCGCGATGATATCGTTCCATCGTGATAGGACGGCGGCGAATATGCGGCAACATCACTGGCGCGATCTGTTCATAATATGCAGCCAGTTCGCCCTTGGTGATCCCGTTGTCGGGAAACATCACTTTATCCGGATGGGTAATAAACATCCCTCAGAAAAATCCACAGATTACACCGATTACACAGAAGTCAAAAAGATGAGGCCTCGACGCCTCCAAATCACATGGCCACCTTACCGCGCTGTTACAGCTCGTTATTGATAATGTTCTTTCTCTTATCGCTGTAATCAGTGTAATCTGTGGATGACAAAATCCTCATCAAAGGGAGTACTTGAAACATGGCCATCCTCACCGAGCGCGATCCGAGGACTCACGCGATAATTGGAGCAGCATTCGAAGTTCACCGACAATTAGGTTGTGGTTTCCTTGAGCCGGTTTATCAGGAAGCGCTTGCAATTGAGTTATCAAACTGCGCTATCCCGTTTCAGCGTGAGGAGAAATTTCTTTCGTTATAAAGGATGCACTCTCGAAGCTTTTTACCGACCTGACTTCGTTTGTTTCGACGAGGTCATCGTTGAACTCAAAGCCTTGAGTCAACTTAGTTCGATAGAGGAGTCGCAGGTCATTAACTATCTGAAAGTGACAGGCTACCACACGGCTCTCTTGCTCAACTTTGGCAGCCGCAGCTTAGAAAAACGTCGCTTCGTCTTGTAACGTTACATCCGAGGCCTGAGCTTTTAATCTTCTCGTTCGTGGATTGAGCTGGTTTGCTAATTTTGTTGCTGTTTTTGAATCTGAGTAATCTGTGTAATCGGTGGATGCTATTTGACGCGGAGTAGGCGTGGGTGGCGGAGCTTGCCGTGAGCCGTCCACTCGATGAACCCAACCTCAACCACAATCTCGGGACGCACCCAGTGCATCCGTAAACGCGGAAGCCCGACACCCTTCGTAAATGGTGACTCAGGGATCTCCAGTCGATCCAGTTTCGCGCGCAAGTCCAACAGCAGCTTTGTGTCGAAACCAGTCCCAATCTTTCCGGAAAAGACGAAATCTTTATCTTCAACATAACCAACCAACAACGCTCCCAGGCCGACTCGCTTGCCTTGCGGATCCGTGAATCCGCCGACCACGAAGTCCTGCGACAGCTCGCACTTCATCTTCAGCCAATGCCGTGATCGACGATGCTCATAGATTGAATCGCGGCGCTTTGCGATTACCCCTTCCCATCCCTCTTTTTGCGCGCGTTCCCAAGGCTCTGCATCGTCAATCAACACCACATGATGAAGCGGTGCTCGTAACGGCAACTTGCGCAACAACAGCTGCCGCTCGTCGAGAGGCAGCTTAGTCACATCGCGACCATCGATCCACATCAAATCGAACACGTGGTAGGCAACCTTGCCACCACTCCACGTGACCTCGCCGTCGAGTATCAGATCTTTAACTGGGAGTTTGTTGATTGCGTCGACGATAGACGGGATGTTTTGAGGCAGCCGGTTACGCGAGAACAATCCAACATCTTTGCCCTTCTTGTAAGCCAACAGGCGGATCCCATCGAACTTGCGCTCGAAGATCCACTCAGGTCCGGTGAACCGCTCCTGCGTGAGAGTCGCAGCCATCGGATCTAGCCATTCAGGAAAGCCCATCGAGTTTACGTACGCGTTAACTTCCAGCCCGCAAACGGTTTGACTGTGGCGCAGCTTGGCCCGCCGTCCTTGCCCGTACCTGGCACCTTAGTCTCGAGAACGTGCGACGAACGAGAGGCCTGCTCAATCGACTTCCAAGTCATGCCGGTCAATGGAATTTTCAGCCGGCGGCTCCATGGCGTGCCGGTCTGGCCCGCATATGTGCCGATGTCAAGGTAGACGAACCGCTCCTGTGGCGGGCCTTGAGCGTACGGGCCGAGAAAGTTCGGCAGCCCATCCTTCCCTTCCTTCACTTCGACATCGAACTCGAAGCTGAGATCTCCTTTTTTCGAGCGCTGCGTCTGGACAGTTTCGTAGTCACCGCCGCGGCCTTTTTGTAATCCATAGTCGACTCCTGGCGGGGGCTGCTCTACCACAATTCGAAGTGTCACTTGATTCACCATTTAGCCACAGATTACACCGATCACACAGATTGGAACAAAACTGTCCACAGATTACGCAGATTACACAGATTACAAAACACAAACCTAAAGCGTTGTGCTTTGCTGTTTATTTAATCTGTGTAATCTGCGTAATCTGTGGACAGGGATTATCGCGCCGCAGCTTTGCCGGCGAGACTTTTCTTCAGCACCTGCATCAGGTCGATGACATTGCTTGAATCGGTTTCCTCCGATTCCACCTCGACAATGTTCTTGCGGCTCGACTGCTTCTTCTTCACCAGCTTCAAGAGCCGCTCCGTGTTCTCATCCTTATCGGGTTTGAACTGCTTTTTCTTCTTCTTTTTGATCAGCGTCTCGAATTTCCGCACGGACGCAGCCGGGATTTTCTTCTTTCTGCCGGGCAACCCGATCTTCTCCGGCGAACGCACTTCATCCGGGAAGCGCATCGTTTCCGCTCGAAGAATTCCGTCGTCGGGAATGATTGCGACCGGATATTCCTTTCCTCTCATTACGAACGTGGCAACGCCGGCATCGTCGCGCTCGGTCATCGCTTCTACCAGCAGCTTGTAAGCTTTTTCTGAACCCTCCCCAGGCGCGAGGAAATAGCCGCGATCAAAATACAGAGGCGAGATCGACTCCTTCTTTACAAACAGTTTGAGATTGATGTCGCGAGTTCTTTCCGGCGCGAGCCTCTCCAGCTCTTCGTCCGTGACAGTCACAAACTTGTCGTCCACTTCGTAGCCGCGAATCGTCTCGTCAGCGTCGAGATCTTTGCCGGTTTTTTCAGAGTAGTATTTGCGAGCTAGCGGTTCACCTTCAGGACCCAACATTCTGAGTGGCGCTCGGCTCGTCTTGCTGGCGGGGAACAGATTGACTGGCACACTCACTAGTCCAAAGCTAATGGTGCCCGACCAAAATGGGCGCGGTCCAGCCTGCAGGCGATCTTCTGCTCCGTTCGCCCCGTCAGACCGCGCTGAACTTTTCCGTGCTTTTTTAGGCAGCTCGTTTCTCCTTCTTCAATGCAGCTATGCTCTTCGTCAAAACACTATCGAGCGACGTTGTCTTACGTTTCATCTTGACGGGTTTCAGCCTAGGCGCGTGACCCTTCGCCTTTTTCTTGATGAACTCTAGTACCCGCTCACGATATTCGTCCTTAAAATCCGCTGGATTAAACTCACCTTCAAGCAGACTGACGAGGTGATTAGCCATCTGCACTTCTTTGCTCGTTGGAGCGCGCCCGGCCGGTTCAGGAAGTTCTTTCGCCGAAATGACTTCATCCGAGTTTCTGAGAGTCGACAACACGAGATAGCCGTCGAGTGCGCTTAGCGCACCGGTGTACGCCTTGTTCCGCATCACCCAATGAGCAATGCCTTCCAGCTTGTTCTTCTCCAACGCTTCAGCAAGCGCGAAGTAGTTCTGCTGATCGCCATCTGGCCCGAGATAATAAGGGCGTTCATAGTACTGCTGCGGAACTGCTTCAATGGGAACGAATTCATCAACGTCGATGTCGCGTGAAGGCTTTGGAGTAAGACTCTCCAAATCTTCTTCCGTTAAAATGACAAATCGGCCTGGCTCGACTTCATATCCTTTCTGAATTTCTTCATTGGCCACAGGCTCACCACTATCGCGCTCTACCATGTGTTGCTTGACGCGCTTGCGAGCTTTGTCGTCCAGAATATGAAAGCGGACACTACGGTCTTCCACTGCTGAATAGAGCTTGACGGGCAATTTGGTCGAGTTAAGCTTGAGTTGACCTTTCCAGATTGCTCGGGCAGCCACCGTAAGAAAACCTCCCGTAATTCCAGTCACACCTGGCTTCACCCAGCGAGTCGGGATGGGCAGTGAACTGCGAACCGAGTCAACGGCATTTCAGTTCCTCCCGGAGCACCAGCTGAAGCCATGTGTGAACGAAGTATTGTTTCAATTTAATGCAAACGTTGCTGCGGCAGTCGTTATTAACGTATACAGTCCTGTCGCAAAACGCTCAGCTATTAACAGTTGAACAATGCTACTGTCACAAAATGCAAGCTCAGTGCCGAGACGGCCTGAGGCGCCAAGGTTTGCAATATCGCGGGTCTAAATATATGAATCTCCGAACATGGAAAACATAGAAACTGGCAAACTTGTTCTGACACTAATTAGCGGCCTTTGTTGGACCGTTGTTTACATTGAAGGCATTCGCATTGGCTTGAGAGATCGGTCGTACGCGATCCCGTTTTACGCGCTCGCTCTCAACATAGGGTGGGAACTGCTTTACACGTACTACACCTTTCAGACCACCCTGAGCGTGCAGGCGATCGTCAACGCCATCTGGTTTCTGTGTGACCTTGGAATTCTTTATACCTATCTGAAATATGGTCGTAAGTACTTCCCTCGCTACCTCCCATCGTCCGCATTCATCACCTGGACGATGTTGATCCTTGTCACGGCGATGTTCGTCCAGTATTCATTTGCAAGGGAGTTCGGCGTGAGAGTTGGCGCGGGTTATTCTGCTTTTCTTCAGAACCTGCTGATGTCTATCCTCTTCATCGTAATGTTTGTGAGACGAGGCAGCAGCGAAGGCCAAAGTCTTTCCATTGCGATCAATAAATGGATAGGGACTCTGGCGCCGACTATTCAGTACGGCATACTAGGTGATGGTGGTTTTCCGAATGGGAGTTTTCTGATTTTGACGGCTGGAATCTTCTGTTCCATTTTCGATTTAATCTATATTGCCATGCTAACCGCGTCGAGAAAGCAGGCGTCGAATGGCAACGCGCTCGTCGCTTTAGTCGTGGTGTTGCTGGTCTGTGCGCCAGTCGTCGGGCAGCAAACGGCATTGGATCTCCATGAATCAGAACGCTCGGATAAGATCACGGGTGGATGGATTCAACAGGGTAAATTCGAACCGAATAATCCAGATATCAGGATCACTCTAAACGTGCCTTCTTTCCGGCTGACGCTATGGCAAGGCGAGGCAGAAGTGCAGTCTTACTACGTCGGAGTTGGTTTGAAAGACTATCCGATCTACATCGGCGAACGAGAAGCAACAGAGATCATCTGGAACCCTCCATGGATACCGCCACCGAGTTCCTGGGTAGGCGAGCGGAAAGGCGTTCGTCCGGGTGAGTACATCAAACCGGGGGATCCACGCAATCCGCTCGGAAAGATGAAAATTCCGCTCGGTGATCGTTATCTCATTCATCAGGCCGCCAAAACGAGCGACGTCGGCAACCTGGTCTCACACGGGTGCGTTCGCATGCTTCGCACGGATCTCTACGACTTGGCGGAAAAGATCGTGGCCGCTCGTGGGCTGCCGATTTCACGCAAGAGGATTGAGGCGGCAAAACGTGGCCGGCGGACGTTCGTCGGAAAGCTAGACGATCCGGTACCGATTGATATCAATTACGACACGCTGGTTGTCGAGCATCGTGTCCTTTATATATATCCGGATGTTTACGATCGCGGCACAAATGTACCGTCGAGGTTACGCGCAGAACTTCAGTCAGCGAACGTTGACGTGTCGACGCTTAGCGAAAAGACGCTGAAACAGATACTGGCAAAAGCAAAACGCCGCGGGCGGTTTGTCGTTGACGTAGGTAGTATCGAACAGGGCCGCGCATTACAGGACGGGAGGGTTTTACCATTGATACCGAGTCGGAGAAGGAGTGATAAGTGATAAGTGATAAGGAATAAGTGCTGGGCCGATAAGTGATTCGCCTCATCACTTATCACTCATCACTCATCACTCATCACTTCCCTACGTACTCCCAGTGCCAAGGCTCATAAAAGTAAGGACGAAATCCAAAGCGCTCGGCGTTCTTAACCAGCCACTGGTAAACGCGACTCTTAACCTGAACCGCGCGATTTGAGTCCTTCGTCTCAACCGGATCACCGCCTACATAAACATCGAGAGCGCGTCCAGTAAAGTGAGGACTGTTTGTAGCCAGACCGGCACGACCTGACTGTGGTGACTTGCGACGCAACTCATCCTGATACTGACGCGAACGATAAGCGGAAACGATCTTCAGATACTTTTCGTTGCGTGCAAGTCCTCCTTGTGCTGCGCGCGCGAGGTCGAGCGACCGGTCGGCCGCTGCAGCGTCAACCATCCGCTGGTACGCAGCATAAGTCTGTCGCTCCACTTGACGCAGCTCATCAGCGCGCGAGGGATCATAAAAGTCAGCCCCAGATGCTGTAAGTAGTTGGTCTGGCGGCGGACTACTGCGATCTTTCAATCGCGCGGCTTGCCATTTGGAAATCATCGAATACAGCGTCTTTGCGTCAAGCACACCTGTGGCAGCAAGTCGTGCACCTTTTTGCCAACGCGCCAACGCCTCAGCGAACTCATCAGAAGTGGGTTCTTGGTTAGTCTTGATTAGTTCACGGATCAATGGAACGTACAGGTACCAACCGCGCTGCGGCTTGCCGCCGAACTGCCACTCGAGCTCGTCTCGCAAGCGAGCGTTTTCACGCGACGCTGAAGCACTGCGTTGTAATTCACCGCGGCCGGCATCGGAGTCGAACGAAACTGGCGACCACAACAATGGGACAATGACACTCGAAAGGACTGCTACGCACATTCTACTTTTCAAAGCACGCAAAGCTCTCCTCCATATTGGAGACATTAAGAATAGGAATCCGTCGTTCCTGTTCTGTCACTCGGGGGGACTGTTTGTGAGGCGGCTATGCGTGTTGGGCGGCCTGGAGTGTGTCTATAATGCGTTCGACCTGAACTCGTAAATCGCCACTAACAACGTCAGCCGTAAGATAATCTCGGAGGGGACCGAGAACAGATGCAATCGTATCTGTGCGCTTTTCTTTTGGCACAACTTCAATAGCGTCTGTTATCACTTCGTAGGCTTCATCATACTGCTGCGAAAAAAGTAATGCATCCGCCAAGTCGAATCTGCGCCAATAATCGTCCGGCTTTTTTTCTACTCTATGGCGACACAGATGAATCTGCTGGCGAAAGCCTTCTTTAGCTCTGTCAAGGAGCTTGGAGTCCCACTTTGAAAGCAAAATGTCCAGGCGAGCTACATTCAACGCCGAATAAACATCATATTCGTTAAGCTCATGCGCCTTAGAATAGCTGTCTCGAGCCTCCTCCAGAGATCTTTGATCGTAAACCTTCGGGGCGCCGGCCATACCTAATCTTCTAAGAGCGCCTCCCAGATTACTCCAAGCCTCAGTATCCTTGGGGGCAAGATCTTTAGCCTTGCGCAGATGCTTAACGGCGTCTTCAGGCTTCATCAATTTGCTGTAGCAGACACCCAGTTCTCTTTGCACCAGCGCATTGTCAGGAGCAAGTCTCTCCGCATCGTCTAACGACTTTATAGCATCATCGTATTTGCCTAATTGTCTATAAGCTTTGCCCAGCTCCAGATGACCTTCGACCAATGCGGGATTCGTTTTCACAGCTTCCCTAAGCCGCGTTACACGGTCTATCAGGTCTTCCGTTGCGAGTGCCGCATGAAGCAGGTCTTCGCCACGAGACCTTCTGAGCCGCGCAACTTCAGCCTGAAGCTCTTCGAGTTGAGATTTGTCGACACAGGTGAAATTGCTGTTGAGCAAAACAGGGCTATCGCACTTGTTGTTTTTTAACCCGTTCTCAATGGCGGCAACAATATTGTTGATAGCTTCGTCAACATTGTCCGGAGAATAAGGAATTCCGCGATTTGCACCCACATTGAATTTAAGGTCTTCCACATTTTGGTAAATGGGAACTGTGACCCGCTCAGATAAAGCCCATCGCACGCCGAGTTCCAGATAGACATTCGGGTTGGCGCCCGTAAGATCGGCGATGTAAACGTGCGCATCGCGAGCTTCCTGAAACATAGACGCGTGAATGAGACCAGCCTGTTTCTTATCCTTCTCTATTACTAATTCAACGTCGCGCCCTAATTTCGCCTTTAGTTTCTTTCTAACGGGTTCGAGAAGATTCTTCTCCACAGCTTTTGGGTCTTTGTAAGCGGCATGCGGGCCCATGCTTGTGCCAGGCATGGCAACGAAGACTCGCAAGGTTTCTGAATCACTCATATGAACCCCAGCTAATACCATCTCTGACTGATCCTTTACAAGTCTTTAAGTAGACTTGCGCAGATAGCTGGTTTAGAGGCATCTTTCTCGTCATGTCTGATAACTTCGCTGCGGTCGCCGAGAGTCTCGCTTCGATCGCTCGAGACTTTCACTCCCATGGATGGATGACCGGCACCAGCGGGAATGTGAGTGCCGTCGTCGATCGCGATCCTCTGCGTCTGGCTATCAGCCCCAGCGGCGCCGACAAAGGACAGCTGACACCGAGTCAGATGTTATTGATCGACGCCGACGCAACATTAGTTGCCCCGGCAAACAACGAATTCAATTCAGCGAAACCATCAGACGAAAGCCACCTGCACGTCAGAATCGTGAGAGAACGCGGTGCAGGCGCAGTACTTCATACTCACTCGATTTGGAACACGATGCTATCGGATCTGTACTTTGCTGACGGTGGAGTAGCTGTTGAAGGTTATGAGATGCTCAAGGGACTTCAAGGCGTAAGTTCTCATGAGCATCGCGAGTGGATTCCGATTGTTGAAAACTCCCAGGATATGTTGGCACTGGCCAACACGATTGCGGATACTCTTCACACGCACAAAGATGCTCATGGCTTTCTGCTGCGCCGCCATGGACTTTATTCCTGGGGAAAGGATTTGTCGCAAGCCAAGCGGCACATTGAGATTCTAGAATTTCTCTTCGAAGTCTTGGGCCGAAGCCAAGAATTCACTCGAAAGGTTTAACCATGGCTGTATTAACAATTCCTGAGCAACAGCGCACCTTGACTGATAGCACACAGATCAAGGAGTACCTCGCGGGGTGCGGTATCGACTACGAACAGTGGGCTCCCGCACATCCAGTCGCAATAGATGCAACTCCCGAACAGATCCTCGAAGCATATTCAGACGAGATCGAGAAGTTGAAGGCTCGCGGTGGGTATGTAACTGCAGACGTGATCGATGTGAGCCCGTCCACCACGGGGCTCGACGAAATGCTCGCAAAGTTTAACCGTGAGCATTGGCATGATGAAGATGAAGTTCGATTCATAATCGCGGGACGGGGTCTATTTCACATTCATCCAAACGACGGGCCGGTTATCGGCATTGAGGTTGTGGCCGGAGATCTGATTCGTGTTCCTCGTGGTACCTGGCATTGGTTCAATTTGTGTGCTGACCGCCGCATTCGAGCCATTCGATTGTTTCAGGATAAAGCAGGCTGGACTCCTCACTACACCGAAAGCGGCGTTGACTCAGATTTCGTTCCGGTCTGCTTTGGGGCATCGTACGTGCCGGCAGCATCATGAGCCCGAGGATCTCAACGACGGGCATTCGCGGCGTGCTGCTCGACATTGAAGGTACTACAACGCCGCTTGCGTTTGTCCATGAAGTTTTGTTCCCTTACGCGCGATCGAACGTCAAGAGTTACTTGCAACAGAATTGGAATTCACCTGATGTAGTGGAAGACCTGAAGAAACTGCGCGAAGAGAATGCTGCTGACCAACAGCAAGGGTTGCAGCCGCCGGAGATCGCCAACGCGCGGCGCGACACCCAGGCAGATTCTGCCGTCGCGTATATTAACTGGTTAATTGACCGCGATCGTAAGTCGACTGGTCTCAAATCACTACAAGGTAAGATTTGGAAACACGGTTACGCCGACGGGACTCTTAAGTCACAGGTCTTTCCTGATGTGCCGACGGCAATGAAACACTGGCACGACTCGGGACTCGTCATCAGTATCTTCTCTTCCGGCAGCGTTTTGGCGCAGAAACTTCTGTTTCAACATACGAATGCCGGTGACCTCACTCCACTTATCAGCAATTATTTCGATACGTTGACCGGAGCAAAAACAGACGCTCAAAGCTACCGGCACATTGCTTCACAGTTAAACCTTTCGCCAGCCGAAATCTTATTTGTGTCAGACGTCGTGCGCGAACTAGAGGCAGCAGGAGAGTCAGGTATGGAAGCAGTTTTGTGTGTGCGGCCAGGCAATCAACCTCAGCACGGTGCAGAATCGTATCCAGTCATTCACAGCTTTGCGGACCTCCTTGTGAAATGAGCTTTGTAATTGCTTTAGCCGGTACTCGGATAGACGAACCCGACGCAACACAGATCCGATTTCCGCCTGAAAACGAAGCCCTCGTTCGCAACCGCCTGCGTAAGTTATTCAAAGAGTTTCAAACGAAGACTCTAGTCTGTTCCGCCGCTTGCGGCGCCGACTTGCTTGCGCTCGAGGCTGCCGAGGAACTTGGAATCCCGAGCAGAATAGTTTTGCCGTTCGACGCGGAAACGTTTCGCAAAACGTCTGTTGCCGATCGCCCCGGAAATTGGGGAGAGCGTTTCGACCGTTTGTATGCAGCGAGCGAAAAACGAGGAGCTGTAGTAATTCTTAAGCCACGAGTTGATCCGTATGACGCTTACCTGCTGGCGAACGAGCGAATTTTGACTGAAGCGGAATCAATGAGTCTGGAGTCTGGAGTCTCGAGTCGGGAGTCCAAAGGCCGGAGTCCTGACTCCAGACTCCACACTCCTGACTCCAGACTCCGTCAGGTGCTCGTGGTCATTGTCTGGGACGGAGCCTCACGCGGCAGTGACGATATTACGGCCAAGTTTGCGGATGCCGGCCGCGCCCGGGGCTTCAAAATAGTTGAAGTTTTGACTAAATAGACTAAATAGTCGTGAGTCTGGAGTCTAGAGTCTGGAGTCAAAGCAATCTCATTCACACCGCGCTTCAGCGCGGTGTTGCTGGTGAAAGCTCAAAGAGAAACCGTCGGCAATAACATACTTGACGCACCTGCTTTGCTCCGGAGGAGCAGCATGTTTATAGTGCGGCTATTCCAGAAACGATATGCGCTCCGGAGGAGCGCAATGTAACCCGCAAACATTTCGCTCCTTTGGAGCGAATTTTTATTAAGCCACCTTGCCGCTATAAACATCCTGCTCCTCCGGAGCAAAGCAGGTGCGTCAAGTATGTTATTGCCGTTTAAACGGTTTCCGTCAACGAAATGTTACTTAATCACCGGGCTGAAGCCCCGGTGTGAATGAGAGGCCAAGAGTTTGGAGTCGGGAGTCTGGAGTCTAGAGTCGGGAGTCAGAAGGCAAAAGTCCCGACTCGGACTCAGACTCGAGACTCCCGACTCTAGACTCCAGACTTCATTCTTGACAGAAAACATTTTGTAACTATAATGGTTACAGTTTTCTGTTGGAAATAGTGAACTTGTACCTACCGTTTTATGTCGCAAAATAGCCGTTTTGCGGTCGCGGTGCATGTGCTGACGCTCATGGCCTGGGCCGAAGACGAACCCCTGAAATCCGAACACGTCGCGGAAAGCGTAAACACTAATCCAGTCGTAATTAGGCGGATGTTGTGCGAACTGGCGCAGGGTGGGCTGGTGGTATCCCAGACCGGGTCGGCGGGCGGCTCCAAGCTGGCGCGAAAACCCAGCGAAATCACCCTGCTGGACATTTTTCACACTGTGGAATCGCGCGGCGTTTTCTCGCTCCCGCGGCAGCACCCGAATCACCGGTGCCCCGTGGGTGTGAACATTGAAACTGTGTTGGGAACCGTGCTCAACGAGGTCGACTCTGCGGTCGAACAAGTGCTGAAAAAAATCACTATTCAGGACGTCGTCAAGCGTTTAAAACCATGCGTTAAGACGACCGACCAGAAGTCGAGGCAGCGAGCGCCGATATCTTAAATTTTTTGAAACTATTTGTAACAGAATTAGTAACAAACAATTGAGGAGTCTTAATCATAAGAATCACTTACGTCAGGCGCACTTCTTGCATCTAAGACGTGGCCAAAATGTAACGGAGAAAGGCAGGTTTTGGGTTGACTATTTTTGAGAAAGAACCTGGGACAGTGGAACTGCTGGAAACCGGCAAAGATTCTTTCGCCGGTCTGGATCAGGACTACCTCGACGACGCTCAGGCCGCCCAGAATATTGACGAAGTACTGGAAAGCCTGGAAAGAGCGACCGCCGAGACTGAAACGGACGAATCGCTCGTAGCGGAAGCCACTTTTGTGACGACCGAAGACGAGGCGGACGAAGTCCAAGTGAACACCGATGCCGAACTCGATCTGTCTGCGGGCGAACACGATCGATCGTCGGATCCGGTGCGCGTTTACATGCGCGAAATGGCAGTTGCTTCCCTGCTCACGCGTGATCAGGAAGTGGCCATTGCCAAAAGAATCGAGTGGGGACAGAAGCGGGCACAGAGAGCCATCACGCGCTCGCCGATTGCGGTTTCCGAATTTTTGAAAATTGCCGAAGAATTGGAGGCGGGCTTACTCGGCATTCGCGAAGTAGTCACTTTCGGAGACCAGATCGAGCCTGAAGAAGTCGAGGATCGCAGTGAAGAGTACTTCCAGCGCACGTTGGAGGGCGCAAAGCAAATTCGTTTGCTGTTCAAGAAAGCATTGAAGGAAGTCGGGCAAGTTCGCACCGAACAAAAACGAACGCGCGACAAGAAGTCAAGGAAACTAATTCGCCTTCGAGGCAAACTGGCTCGAACTCGGCTCGAGATTGCACGGCAGATTGGAAACCTCCATCTGAAGGAGACCATGCGGCAACGCCTGATTAGCGGTATTGCCGGCGTGTCGCAGGAGATTCGTACGACCGAGCGCCAAATCGAAACCTATACGAAGAAGCTCGGTGCGAAGCGCTTGAAGGAAGAAGACGCTAAGCAGTTTAAAAAGCAGATTGCCGCTGCCAAGCGCCGGCTCAAAGAGATCGAAGCCGAACATCAAGTGTCGACTCTCGAGATCAAGCGATCTCACCAGATGATCGTTGCAGGTGAGGCCCAAGCCGCTCAGGCTAAGCATGAGTTGACTGAGGCAAACTTGCGACTGGTAGTCTCGATTGCCAAGAAATACCAGAACCGAGGCTTGCAGTTTCTCGACCTGATCCAGGAGGGCAACCTGGGTCTTATGAAAGGCGTGGATAAGTTCGACTGGAGACGTGGTTACAAGTTCTCGACTTATGCTACGTGGTGGATTCGTCAGGCAATTACTCGAGCGATTGCGGACCAGGCACGCACGATTCGTATTCCTGTGCACATGATTGAGGTAATCAACAAGCTGAAGAATATTCAGCGCGAGCTGGTGCGGGAAATGGGTCGCGAGCCTACGACCGAAGAGATTGCTCGCAAGATGGGTACTTCCATCGAAAAGGTGAGCAAGGCTCTCAAGCTTGTGCAGCAGCCAGTTTCGCTTGAAACGCCGATTGGCGAAGACGGCGATTCTCAGCTGGGCGACTTGATCGAAGATAAGTCCACGACGAGTCCGTCCGAGCGTGTTATTGCTTCAAACCTTCGTGAGATCACGGGCGATGTGCTTCAAACTCTGAGTCCGCGCGAGGAAAGAGTTTTGCGCATGCGATTCGGACTGGATCATGGAGGAGACGAGCGGACTCTCGAGGAAGTTGGGCAAAACTTCAACGTCACTCGCGAGCGTATCAGGCAAATCGAAGCGAAGGCGCTGCGGAAGCTGCGACATCCTTCTCGCGCTCGTCTGCTGCGGAACTTCATGGAAGGCCAAGGCCAGTAATTGCCATTGCCGACTTGACGATTGCCGATTGCCGATTGAAAGCGGTAATCGGCAATCTCGCATTTTGGAGAGCAATTGGCAATAGGAATCGGCCATCGGCATTTCTTTAGGGAGGGCTGGCGGCTTTAATCATTTCCGCAGACGCATTTTCCAGATGCGTAACGATTTCTGGGCAGCGGTAACACGCCGCCTTCCCTTCCTGCTGATACCAACGACACTCCGGACGAATGCTGCAAGGCGGCAGAGACTCCACTGCTAATGGAAGAATCTGCACGATGCGGGTTGCCAGATTACAATCCTTGCCGTCGAAGTGGATACACTTACTTTCCTCACAGCGACCAGCAAACCGAAAGACGTTGCGCGGATCAACTTCACGAGTTAATGAAAGTAGTTGTGGTGTGACGGGCTGAGGCTTCTCAATCCACGCAAGCTGCTGCCCTTCTGGCGTTTGTTGGTAAACGCCCAGCACCATGCTGTCTACCATGTCAGGTTGCGCACTCGGACACATCAACGGCTTCCGAGCCGCGTTCCCGTTGCAGCAATCGCTCATTGTGTTTAGAGAGTCTCGACCGGAGGCTTCAGGACAAAGCCAAATATGATATCGCCGTCGCGGATCACTTTCGGAGTCAGTCTTGCGCCCGGTAGAGCTGCTGACACATCCTTGGTTACGGATCGAGCTAGCCTATCAGCTTCACTTGCCAATTCCGGAGGACATATACGGCCACAGATTATTCCTCCGGCCAGCTTCTTTCCCGCCCGCTGTTGAACAGCACTGTCAATTGCTTTTGTGAGATCGGTGAGCTTAATAGTTCTTGCTTTGGTTACCATATCCTGAACCTCCAAGTGAGCGTACTCTACGGTTGGTGTTGAGCGGTGGGCACTCTATGCTTCACAGCGTCATCTGTCAATAACTTTTACAATTATTTCTTGCCTCAGAGCTTTGAGAGAGTCGACGTGACGAAAATTCATGGAAGGCCAAGGTCAAGGCCAGTAAAAAAATCGCCAATTGCCAATTGGCGATTTAGAATTGGCAGTCGGCACTAATCGGCAATCTCTAATTTCACAGGGTGAACGTCCGATGCGTACTCACGCACAGAAGCGGCATCAATCGCTACTCTTTTATGGAGGCTCGATTTGGGCACGACTTTAGCCGAGTGAGGATTCACACGTCACCTTTTGATCATCGCGTATAGCTCGTCGGCCATTTTCGCATTGATTTTCTTGAGTGCGTCGTATTCCGCCATGGCCGAAGTGCGGTCGTTTGTCGCAATGTAGGCCAGCGCTAAATTGAAGCGGGCGACAGCCAGCGCCGGTTTCAATTTCAAGACCTCTTTGTAAGCCAAAATGGCTTCGGAATAACGGCCTCCGCTGTACAAACTCAGTCCGAGATTGAAATGGGCTGCGGCATTGTTCGGCTCGATCGCCGTGGCTTGTTTCAGCGCGTCCGCGGCCTCGTTATATTTCTTCAAACCGCTGTATGCATTTCCGAGATTTTTATAGGCGTGAGAGAGAATTTGATTACGAACTTGATAGCCTTGTTTATAAGCTAACCCTGTCTGCCCGAGCAGCCGAATCGCCTGCTGGCCGGCTTCAATCGCCTCGTTGTATTTTCCTGATTGGTTAAAAATGTAACTGAGATTGTTGTGAGGCTCAGGATTCTCAGGCTCGACTTTGATCACGTGATTGTAGATGTCGATTGCCTCGGGGAGTCGATTGAGCCGGACTAGCGCGAACCCAAGCGGCATATAGGTGTCCGCGTACTCAGGCCTTATTTTTATAGCGCGCTGATACTGTTCGACCGCTTGGACAAATTTGCCCTGATCGAGATAGACATTTCCCAGGCCCACAAAGGCGCGCACATCATCTGGATCCTGCCGCGCAGCCTGGAGATACGTTTGCTCAGCTTCGGAATATCGAGGCGTCGCGGCGCTACGGGCTGCGTTACCTTTGGCTATGAGCTGGTTCTGCGCGCGTATTTTCGCCCGTGGCTGGGGTCGTACTGATAGCCTGCCACCGCCTACGGGAGGGTTGTCGGGTTTACGGAAGATGAGGGCAGCGCCACCGAGAATGTCTCCCGGTAAAGTTCCACCGCCTCCATCCTGAGCCTGGAGGTAGCTGGGGGCTAAAAAGAGTATTAAGACAGTGAATGTTAGGGGTCGTGACTGAAAACTGGTTGGTCGCATTTAAGACTCCTGAAAAAACTCAACGTCATCAAAATGCGACCTTACACCCCGTCGGGGTGCAATGTCTATAGAGTGCCCCTAGTAGTGGTGGGGTAAAAGTGAGGTGACGAACACACTTCGCAACAGAACCGCGAGCGCCGCGAGCGGGTTAAGATGGCAGAGTACTTAGTTTGACTAACCCGCTCGCTGCGCTCGCGGTTCCGTGCTTGAGTGTACCCAAGTTGAGTCTCACCACACTTTACCCCTCCACCCCCTAGTTTGGATTTCTCTGTGACCTCCGTGTCTCCGTGGTGAGTTAATGCATGGATTTATTGACCACGGAGGCACGGAGATCACGGAGAGCTCGACGACGTCAATTCAGATAATCTAATTGCAATCCAATCGGATTGGCGCCGGCACCTTTGATACCGTCAATCACTTTCACCACTTCACCGTAAGGAAGCGTCCGTTGCGCCTTGATGAAAACTGTCTTTTCTATGCGCGCGTCGTCCGGTAGATCGCTCCTTGAAAGCATCTCGTAACGATAAGCTCGGTTCTTCTTCCGCTCCTCAAACAGGTTGCGCAGCGCGACACTGAGCTTCGATGTGTCATCGATTGTGCCCATGCCGGTGAGAGAGTTCAATTTCAAAGTGCGGTCAGGCTCAATCGAGACCAGCAGCATCCCGTCTGCCGGCGCAAGCGGAGGAGAATTATCCGGTTCCTGAGGAAGAGTTGCCGCAAAGCGAGTGGGCCTCAGCGGCACGGCCACCATGAATATGATCAACAGAACTAAGAGGACGTCGATCAATGGAGTTACGTTGATGAACGGTTTGCCGTCAGTGTTCGTTGTGGTGGACATAGATTCCTCCAAAGAAACGTGTTCTTAGACAACTCGATAGAGGAAATGTTCCACATTCGTATCACACCGGAGGGGTGAAATGTATATAGACGCGGGGTTTAGAAATTCCATACCGCCGTTCGGAGGAGCGGAACTCAACTTGACGAGCCAGCTAACTGGAGTGTCCGCTCCTCCGAACGGCGTCGATCGTCTTATTGAATGAAAGCTATAAATATCTCACTCCTAACGGAGTGAAAAATCCGGATTGAACAACAGTGGAAAGAATTGGCCCTGCATTTTTTGTCCTGCCGATATGGGCGGGACACCTTCCAAAGGAGGATCATTTGAGGCCGACAGCACACCATCACGAAAGACATTGATTACCACCGCGCGACGAGGACGGTCCGTAGAGTTCTCATAAGAACCGTGCACCATTAACGGATGATGGAATGAAGCCTCACCCTTCTTTAGCTCAATCGCTACAGGCTGAAAAAGCTCTTTCTGTTCCTTAGTTAAGACGGTTTGAATCGCATCCATATCGTTGGCCAGTCCCGTAATCGGGAGCAAGTTCCAACGATGGCTGCCCGGCACGTAATGCACACACCCGTTTTCGCGCGTCGAGTCATCGAGCCCAATCCAACATGACAAATGCGCCATTGGCTGCGTGCGAGTCCAATACGAGTAATCCTGATGCCACGCGACAACTCCGCCGTGAAGCGCAGGCTTATAGAAAATCTGATCATGCCAGAAACGAACGGCGCCCCCGAGAAGTTGTGAGGCAGGAATCAGAACCGCTGGATGCCAAAGGAGATCGTGGAAGCCGTTCGTGACTCGCCACGCTCCGAGCGCATGAAAGAGTACCTTAGACGGATCGGTGGATTCATTTGAGTTGTATTCATAAAAGAAATGCCGGCGCGGGTGTAAAGGGTCGATCAGCGCATTGAGTTCGGCACGTAGTGTTTCGACCTGCTGGTCATCGAGCACGCGAACGCCGGCGAGGTAGCCGTTCTGAACATAGAAATCGATTTGCTCATGGCTCAGCCGGTATTTGTTCCATTCATTTTCATCGTGCGGCTGACGAAACAACCCACCAACCGGCTGGTGCACCAATGAGAGGTCTTCGATCATATCAAGCAATAATCAGCCACAGATGAACACGGATAATACTGATCAGCAAACTACTTTTTTCGTGTGATTCGTGGTTGATCTTGTACGATTTCGCGGTTTTAGATCTGTTTTCAAACTGTTCTTATCCGTGCTTATCCGTGTTCA
>DATEDU010000304.1:0-6757 GCA_035281525.1 Pyrinomonadaceae bacterium
GGTCGCAGAGCTTGCGTCATCGTCAGTTAACTTTACCGTCTTCTTCTGGACGAATTCTCGTCAAGCAAATGTCATAAGAGTCATCGACGATGCTACGACTGCGATCAAATTGGCACTCGATGACGCCGGCATTGATATCCCTTATCCGCATACAGTGGTGCTGAACCAGCCTCCGGCAACCGCTCAGGATGGCGGGTCGCCTTAAAACTATTAGCTATGATCGGACGCTCGATGTTTAAAAAACTGGTATTTTTGGTTGTCCTGATCTCGGTCAGCGGTTGTTACAGAGAGGAAAGGGTGAAACTTCCTCCTACTGCCGCGCCACCGACGACAACACCTGCGGCGCTACGCACCTCGTATGCGGAGGTAGTGAATCGTGTTTCGCCGGCGGTTGTGACTATCCGAACTGAATCGCGCACCCGCGCTCCGCGCCAGTTTCCTTTCATGGACGATCCCTTCTTTCGCCGTTTCTTCGGCGAGCCGATAACACCAGTACCTGAGCGACTCGTCAGAGGTTTAGGTTCTGGGGTTGTGGTTACGAATGACGGCTATATCCTCACAAATCACCACGTCATTGATGGCGCGCAACAGATCGACGTTGAGTTGCAGGGAACACGAACCGCGACTGCAAAGCTCGTGGGTTCTGATCCTCCCAGCGATCTTGCGGTATTGAAGATTGACGAAGGCGGACTGTCCGCTCTGGCGCTGGCCGATTCGGACAAGGTGCAGGTGGGCGACATCGTCCTAGCAATCGGAAACCCTTTGGGTATTGGCCAGACAGTTACGCTGGGCATCATTAGCGCAAAGGGCCGGCACACCGGTCTCAGCAATGGCAGTTTCGAAGATTTTCTGCAGACGGATGCGCCTATCAATCGAGGAAACTCGGGCGGCGCGCTGGTCGACGGCAGCGGAGATCTCGTCGGAATCAACTCGCAAATCCTATCACCTTCGGGAGGCAGCATTGGGATTGGCTTCGCGATTCCTTCGAACATGGCACGAAACGTTTTGGACCAGATTATCAAACAGGGCAAAGTTACCCGGGGGCATCTCGGAGTAGTGGTCCAGCCCGTAACGCAAGACATCGCCGCCAGCTTGAGATTGAATACTGCGAACGGAGTTATCGTCAGTCAGGTTCAGCCCGGCAGCGCAGCAGAACGGGCCGGATTGAGGCGGGGTGACGTGATCCGTGCGTTAAATGGAAATGTTGTTTCCGATCCAAACAGTTTCCGAAACGAGATCGCCGCAACACCGCCGGGACGTACAGTCGCTTTAAGAATCTGGCGCGAGGGAAGCGAACAGGAGTTACGACCGACACTGACCGAATTTACTCCGGAAGAACGCGCGGCCAGACCAACTGAAGAGACCTCACCGCAACCAGCGGGAAGTGACGATGCGAAACTCGGTATTGCAGTGCAACCTCTTACGCCGCCGCAGGCGCAAGAGTTGGGAATCGGTGCGGACACGCAGGGATTGGTAGTGATGGAAGTGGATCCATCTGGTCCAGCGGCGGATGCCGGAATTCAGCGCGGCGACGTGATTGAGCAGGTAAATCAACAGCCGGTTCGTTCCGTGGCTGACCTCAGGTCAGCAATCGAGCGCTCCGGCAAGAATCCGCTGCTGTTGCTGGTGAACCATCGCGGCGCGACGTTCTTTGTGACGATTAGACCTCGTTGAACCGAACGAATTAATCAGCGGGCGTCGTTTCGCGCCTGAGATCGATCGGTCCGCTGCGAATGTGAATATCGCGCTGCGGATACGGCACCTCGATTTCGTGTTCTTTCAATTTATCGTAGATGGCAAAATTGATCTCGCTCGTGAATTTGCCTCTACGCTGGACCAGTGTCGTGGTCCATGCACGCAACTCGAACTCCAGTCCATTCTCGCCGAATTCCAGAAACCTGACAGCCGGAGCTGGAGTCTCCAGAACCTCAGGAACGTTTCCAGCAGCTTCGAGCAACGCTTTTTCAACTTTTCGAATATCTACATTGAAAGCAACGCTGACAGGAATTCGAAAACGCACCTTGCGGTCGCCGTGGGTCCAGTTCACGACGTTTTCCGTGATCAATTTCGAATTTGGAATAATGATATCGATGTTGTCGTTGGTTAACACCGTGGTGCTTCTCGCGCCGATTCTCACCACGTCACCTTCGACGTCACCCACGGCGATGCGGTCGCCAATCCTCACTGGTCGTTCGAAGAGGATGATGAGGCCGCTGATAAAATTGCTGGCGATGTTCTGTAGTCCGAAGCCGATTCCAAGTCCAACCGCGCCGGTAAGAATACTCAACGCAGTCAAGTCGATGCCGACCGTCTGAAGAATAACCAGCAAACCAATGAAGAGCATCAAATAGCGAACGATGCTCCCGGTTGCTTCGCGAATGCCCAGAGCAACACCGCGGCGGGCCAACACTCTGTTTACAATCGTCTTGCTCTTACCCGAAAGGTAAACAAGCAGGATCAGCAGCAGGAAAAAGTACGCGACTGAAAGGAGCGTGATCTGCGTCTCTCCAAGTTTGAAGAGAGATGTTTCCAGAAACCCCTTCAGCCTGGTGAGGATCGCTTTAATGCTTTCCATGAGGAGATTATAACCGTGAGGAGGTGAGCGTGATATCAGCGAGACGCCACGCGTCGCGAAAACGTTTCTCTATTGCCTTCGCTTCCTGGGTTTTACCCTGCGCCCGGAGGCTGGCAAGTAATCCGTACAGCGACCAGCCGTTTTCGGGATGACGTTCCAGATCGGCGCGGTATATCTTCTCGGCATCCGCGGCCCTGTCAAGTTGCAGAAGTGTGGCGCCGTAGATCTGCCTGGCCGGATGATGCCAGTAGGGTGGCTCCATGTAAGGGAGCTTGTCTTCAAGTTGAATCGCAGTGGTGAACTGGTGGTCCGTTTCGGCAGTGTACCGACGACGACCGGCGAGTTCGCCCGCGAGCACGTGTTGGCTTAGAACGATAAGTTTGTCACCGGGCAACGGAAACCCTGGATCAGCTACTTTGATTTTAGGGTCCGCAGCGATCCGTTCCAGGGCAATGAGCTGCTGCTGAGCAGCCGCGTGGTTTGCTTTTGCTGCGTGGGCCATTCCACGTGCATAGTGAAACATAGCGGCCGCAAATAGTTGATCCGCGGGCGGCATAGGTTCAGCCAGTACCTGGTCCCACTTACCAAACCGAGCGAGCGTTAGGACCAAAAGCGGACTGAAGCGTTTTCCTTCAGCGAGCTTCTGGTGATCGTTCATGCGATCGATCTCGCGTGCAGTTCGGATTGAAAGCTCGCTGCGACCCTGCACTCCGGAGGTATACCAAAGAAAGTGCTGATTGTGCGGATAGTAGGCGACGGGGTAGAAACCCTGAGCGCGACACTGCGCAATGTACGACTGATCTGCCGTCACCGCTTTCTCGTTGGCGAGCGTTGCATCGTGATAACGCCCCACCCGCAAGTAGATGTGCGACGGCATGTGGACCAGGTGTCCGGCGCCTGGCGCAATCTTCCCAAGACGCTCGGCGCTAGGCAATGCGCGCTCAGGGTAGGGGCTCGCTTCAACGGCATGAATGTAGTAGTGGTTGGCGCCTGGATGCTCGGGATCTTTAGCGATGACGAATTCGAGTGCTCTGATCAGCTCTTCCGTGACAGCCTTGGGGCGGCGATCCTCCATGTAATAATCCCAGGGCATAGTATCCATCAGAGCCTCGGCAAATAGCGTTGCTGTATCCAAATCATCAGGGTAGCGCTTCACCACCTCGCGCATCGCATTGGCATAAGCCAGATCGAGCGAGCGCCGATCGGCGACGGGCTGCTGGCTATAGCGCGCTTTGAGTGCGTTAATAAGAGCCTTCTCTTTTTCCGTCACATTCGCCGACAGCAGTTTGGCTTGTTGCAACGCATCCCACGCCGGCATTACGTTCGCCGCGGCCATCGGCTTATTGATGTTTGGTCCTAACGCGAGCGCGACTCCCCAGTAGCACATCGCGCAGTTTGAATCGAGGCGAATGGCTTCTTCGAATGACCGGATCGCCTCCCCATGGTTAAACCCATATGTGAGTATCAGACCTTGATTGAAATACTTTTGCGCCTGGGGCGATTTCGTCGATATTGCGTAATGATGATTGCCTAGATCGTCAAAGAGCGGTGCGCCACGTTTACTGGCTTCACCATGGTTTGTCTGCGCTGCGCCGTACGTAATGAGCATGAGCGTAGCCGCTGCTGCGCTCACAATCCACAAAAGCGCTCTTCGCATACCTACTCTTTGCATTCTCGGTTCCTCCGACATTTCTGAATTGAATAGAACTCGGCAGGTTAACGAGATCGGCCTACTAAGAAATCAGTGAAACCTCTCAATCACCGTGAGTAATTACACGAAGGATAAGGGTATTTACTTACGCGCGTCTGTGTTTACACGGATTCACTGTGCGGGTGCTTCTGATTACGATGGCTTCAGTTGTCGGGCCAGGGTTCGGTGTGGCTTAACGAAGGGTCCGGCAATTCTCTGTGAATCTTCTTTTCAAGGTGAAACAGAAAGAAGGTAGAGAGCGGTGAGAGCGGTAGGGCAACACGCACCAGGTGAGAGCAGGTTTTTTAGTTCCAGGTTGTCGGCACTTGCTATCCCCTGGAAGCGGGTTGCCCTATACGTATCGTTATGTGTTGGTTTCTTCCTGCTTGGTTTCTTGCCGACGTGGTTTGAAGGCAGGCTGGCCGTCGAGCAACGCGACGCAGCCCAGAGGGTGGTCCGTCTGGGCCAACTTGAAAACACCCTCGCCGCCGCGGTTATCGATGTTCAGCGCGGCGATTTCGAACCGGCTCGCCAGCTTACCAGCGACTTCTACACAAACCTACGCCGCCAGATCGATACAAACGACACGTCTGTTTTCACTCCCTCGCAGCGTGAACGACTCAGGTCTATGCTCGGCGAGCGTGACGAGTTGTTAACTCTGTTGGCGCGCAGCGATCCCGCCGCCACAGACCGTCTCTTCCACGTCTACTCTACGTACAACAAACTCGCAAATAACCGTGGTTAGCTCAATAGAAAATTCGCATTAACGTGGTAACTCCGCGTATTGTCCCGCAATTTTGGGATACGCCGGATTCCCTAGGCTCTCCGCCGGACCATGACATTCGGCACAAGGTGGAATTCTTTGCGATGGGATGCCCTGTCGTGCAATCGATTCGCCACGCTTCATCGCGGCCGACTGTTGCGTTACAGGGGCAGATGAGGGACTTGTCAGGTCTGCGTAATATCGGCTGATCTCCTGAATCTCACGGCCATTCCTGCTTACCGTTCGAGCGTGATCGCCACAGCCACAAACCGCCGACGACAGCTCCGACCGCCAGCGAGAGGACTCTTCTATTCATGTTGGCCCATGCCTGGGGACTAAACGCGCGAGCAGTGGCGTCAAAAATCCCGTGTGCTCCATGATCTCCCGCCACTGGCTCCCATAGATTGTTTGGCCGGTTTGGATCGATGCGTTGATCCGTCTGCTGTGAGTCGTAGCCCTGCGATCCTAAATACCAGTCGCCCAATCCTGGCGCGATCTTGTTGCCGTAAACCGCGATTACGGTCGGAATGCCAATGCTCATCTCGCGTCGCCGGGAATGCGCCGCAAAATGGATTGCCTCTGCTGCAATTTCAGGTTGGTAGATGGGCGGCACCGGCTGCGGATGATTAGGCAGACGCGATTTATTCCAACAGAACTGTGGCGTATTAAGAGCGGGCAAGTGGACCATCGTTGCGTGGACATTTGACTTGTCGTGAATGAGCTCACAGCGCAAGGACTCGTTGAATCCCTGAATCGCATGTTTTGCCGCGCAGTAAGCCGATTGCAGGGGAATTGCGCGATAAGCAAGGGCGCTGCCGACTTGAACAATCACGCCACTATCTCTCGACAGCATGCGCTTAAGCGCCGCTTGCGTACCGTAAACGACGCCGAGATATGTGACTTCTGTAACGCGCTTAAACTCCTCCGGCTCCATTTCCTTAATAGGTGAAAAGACGGAAGTGGTGGCGTTATTGATCCAGATATCGATTGGTCCGAATGCATCCTCAACTTTTTCAGCCGCTCGCTCGACTGCTTTAGGGTCAGCAACGTCTGCCTGGCAGATGATTGCTTGCCCGCCCAATGCTTCAACATCGTTGCGAGCGCCTTCCAAGCCATCCAACCCGCGCGCGATTAAGCCGATGTGCGCACCATCCTGAGCGAAACGCCGAGCCACCGCGCGGCCTACTCCAGCAGACGCACCGGTAACAACAACTACCTCCGGTGCTTTCCCGTTCAACTCTTCATTGACTTTGTTCGTCATTGCTTTTCATTTCTTCTCTGTTGGCCAAAGATCCATCATATGCAAGCAAGAGTCTCATTTCGGAATTCGTTCCGCGATTTCGTTCGTGCTTCATACCCGTGAATTATTGAGGAAGCTGGCTTCCTTATCGAGACGTCGCTGCTCGTGATTTGCTTCTCTTTTGTGTTCGTAATAGGAACCGGGCGGTCACAAGAATGGCTATCAGCACCACGACTGTCGCGATTAGCGGAAGCGGCTCAGCGGTAATCAAACTATCTCCGGCAAGCACGATCCCAAGCGCGTAGATCGCTTCAGCAATCGCAATCGCTCCGAGAAATTTTGGAAACGGATAACGCAAGCTTCCAAAGAGATAACCCGGAATCTCCGATGGAACGGCTATACAGAACACAAGTGCGGCCCAAAACTTCATCCGGCGTGAAACGAATTGTTCGTACTCCTCCAACTTTTCCTGAAAACCCAAACGCCTGA
>DATEDU010000305.1:0-2512 GCA_035281525.1 Pyrinomonadaceae bacterium
TCTTAGTGTGCCGAGAATCCGGTACCGAACGGTGGTGCGCACGCCCGCGCATAATAACACGGCGGCAGATCTAGGCAGATGAACGCGGATAAAACAAAAACGTAGCCCAGGGTAGGTTCGAATACTCGCACAGCCCCGACAACCGCGCGCTTACCAAACCATACCCCGTGACTACGTATCTGGTTGCAAACTAAACGCTGCAACCAATGCCGCTATATCATTCCGGCCTTCTGCCCATATGCAAGGCAGCTATGCCGCCTGTCAGGTTTTCGTACCCGACTTGATCTAAACCTGCCTGTTCCATCAGGAGCGAGAGTTCTGACTGATCCGGAAACTTTTGTACCGACGCCGCCAAATAGGTATAAGCGCTGAACGAACCACTGATCAGGCCACCCATCCACGGCAGTAGTTTTCGGAAGTACAGATTAAACAATGGACGAAGAATCGCATTCGCAGGTCTTGAAAACTCGAGCACAGCCACCCAACCGCCCGGTTTCACAACCCTCGAGAGTTCCGTGAGACCGCTTTCGACGTTCGACAGGTTTCGCAATCCGAATGCGATCGTCACTACATCGAACGTGCCATCTCGAAAGGGCAGGTCTAACGCATCACCCTCGATTAAGCGTATGCGACCCGATGTCTTACCGGCGGCGATTGCTAACATCGGCCGGCAGAAATCAGTCCCCACAACTCCTGCTCCCGTAATTTCAAATAACGTCAGCGATAAGTCGCCAGTGCCACATGCAACATCGAGAACGCGCGCGCCTTCGCCCGATGAAAGCTTGTCACGCACTCGTGTCGCTACGATCCGGCGCCAACGTTTGTCGACGTTTCCGGAGAGTAAATGATTCAAAAGATCGTACCGGCTCGCGATGGTTGAAAACATCTCGCGAACGCGGCCCGCATGTTCCTTTGCGGCACTTCCGTTCTCAGGCACAGTTAAGCCAAATCCGTTGCAGCTTTGGTTGCAGAACCCTTGCGAACAATTTGTGATCACATGGGATTGTTGTTGCTTGCTGGTTTGACGGGTGGAGTTGGTGTTGGTGCTGGCCTCGCAATTTCACCGAGTACCTCATATTGAAGACGACCTTCCAGCGCCGGTTTGAGTTGAATCGTTTCACCCGCAACGACCGTGGCAATAGCAGCAGATTTAAATAGCCGGTTAGCAACACGTTGAAGGTCCGAAGAAGTTACTGCTCTCAGCAATGCAATCTGATCCTGAACTGCACTCATGCGATATGTATCCATATCGAGAAAAGGATCGAGCGCGTTTTCTGGTTTTGCCAGCATGACTGTGACTTCATTCACGACTTCGTTTTTCGCGCGCTCTAGTTCAGCGGCCGTAGCTGGTGTGTTCACTAGTGAGTCGAGGACCTTCTTCGCGTTTACGACCGAATCCGCAGTGGATTGACTATTTACAGTCGCGCCCATCACGAAAGCTCCCGGCAATACGTACGCGTCGCTTCTGACAAAAACGGGCTGAGTTGCGAGTTCAGGAGCAGCGGCTTGCCATCGATGTTGCGCGAGTTTCGCCAGGACCGCAGCAATGTGAAAGTCTGACTCAGATCTCGAAACACCACGCGTTGCGAGACGCACTTCAACACTTGGTCCAGGAACATTAACGAGCAATGTCTTCGCATCCGGCCGCGAGGGTTGGCGGAATGTTGTCGGCACGATCTGTTCGCTTTTGCGCCATGGACCGAGTAGTTGGCGCACAGTTCTCAGCGCGCGTTGTTTGGTCACCCCACCGATGACCGCAAGTGTGGCATTGTTTGAATTTAAGAAGCGGTCACGCGCGAGCATCAAATCAGCCCGGTCAACTCGCGCCAGATCTTCTGGTGATCCTGCTGCCGGACGTCCGTACGGGAAATCACCAAACAGCCTTGCGGCAATTGCGCGATCGGCGACGGATGCAGGCGAGATGGTCGAATCCTTAAGCAGCTTGATACGTGCGTCGCGCATGCGCGTGATAACTTCGGGAGTGAACTGCGTGGCCAGCAGCGCATTGCGCAGGACCTCAACGATCCGCTCGAGCTCAGCGGCCTTGCCAACCATTGTGATCGTCGTCGAATCGTAAGTGACTTTGACGTCGAGCTTTCCATCCATTTCACCGGTGAAATACTCGACTGTGTCCGGATCGGGAAATAGGAGGTCGCCCAGCAAGGCCATCTGGCCCGCCTTGCCTGACAGGTCAAACGCGGCCCCGCTGTTTATCCGAAGTTTTAGTATGACATCCGGACTTCCGGGCCGTAGCCAAAACAGCAGGCGCAGGCCGTTCAATAACTGCTCTCGCTCGGGCTCGGCGGGGGCCTGTGGAAAAGCCGTCGGAGCCATCAAAAAGATGGATAAAACGAGGAATAGCAGTTTTCTAAGTAATGGCTTTAACATTTGAGGCAAAACATGTTAGATGCGGACCGTTTGCCCGTCAACCGTTTGGCACTTGGGCGCATCCTAAGCCCTGATTGACAAAGGGATCTGGTCGATCTGACCCGGCAAAAATGCAAAAAGTAAT
>DATEDU010000306.1:0-6368 GCA_035281525.1 Pyrinomonadaceae bacterium
CCTGCCGCTTGCGTTTGGCTATGATCCTGCCGAAGTCACTTACTGATGCAGCTGCGATCTCTTTGGTAACCATCAGTACACCTCTCTAAACCTCTTGCGCAGAATGTATCCGATGATATTGAAGGCCAGCGTGATGATGAAGAGCGTCATGCCCGCGGCGAAGATTGACTGGTAACCGATGCTGCCATGCGGCAAATCTCCCAGACTGACCTGGACGATGAACGCGGTAATGGTCGCCGCCGGCTCACGTGGATCTAATGTGAGGTTCGGCTGCATCCCCGCTGCGATTGCGACAATCATTGTTTCGCCGATGGCTCGAGAGATCGCGAGAATATACGAGGCTACGATGCCGGACAACGCTGCCGGATAAACGACTTTGAGAGACGTGATAATACGGTTTGCGCCCAGCGCATATGCGCCTTCACGCAATGACATCGGCACAGCGCGCATCGCGTCCTCACTGAGCGAACTCACGTAAGGGATGATCATAATCCCCATGACTACGCCGGCACTCAGCATGTTAAATGTTGGCAGGCCCGGGACGATCTTCTGCAGCAGCGGCGACATGAATTGCAATGCGAAGTATCCATAAACAACGGTCGGAATCGCGCTGAGCAGCTCCAGCGCCGGCTTGATTATTTCTCTGAGAGTTGGAGGCGCAAACTCGCTGAGGTACACGGCGACGATTGTGCCTATCGGTAATGCAACGAGCAGAGCAACGACAGTTGTGACCATGGTGCCGGCGACGAGTGGCAGAATTCCGAATCTGGGCGAAGCGAACAACGGAGTCCACAGAGTGTCTGTGAGGAATTCACGGAGTGAGACATGCGCAAAGAAGCTAGATGACTCGAAGATCAGAATTCCCACGATCCCGAGAGTGATTCCGACTGATGAGAAGGCGGCAAGGAAAAGCAAAGATTCGATAGCTCTTTCTTTCCAGTGCGATAATCTTCTCGTCGGTTTGGTTTCCGCAGTGAACGCCAACGATTCTCTCTCTTTTCACACCCGGTTTAAGCCGGGTGTTTGTCGGACCGTAAATAAGCAAAGAAACCGTTTAAACGGTTTCTTTACTAGTATCAGTTTCGGGTTCACCTGGCTAAAGCCAGGTGTAAAAGAGAACTTAGCTAAAGATGATAAACCAATGATCAGGTTTTCGGTGTTCGTTTGAGGATCTCCTCCACCGGTAGCCCGACCTCGGGCACACCTCCAAAGCCCGAGCCAGTCTGCATTTTACCCAGCCGATCCACAGCCATTTGGTACGCTGTGTCGGGGAGTGGCAGATACTTCACTTCCTTTGCCAGCGCGCCCACGTTCTTAAGATAGAATTCAGCAAATTCTTTCACCGCAGGTTTATCGAGCGATTTGCGATTGATGTAGATAAAGAGTGGGCGAGATAAAGGATTGTAGGTTCCAGCCAGCACGTTCTCCGGACTGGGTGCGATCGGTCCTTGCACCTTGTTCTTCTCCCACTCGACTGATACCGCCTTCATTCGGCTACTATGCGGCGCATAGTAGGCGTAGGGAATGTAGCCAAGTGCATACTTATTCCCTTCAACTCCCTGCACAAGTACATTGTCATCCTCGCTCGCAGTGTAGTCTCCGCGACTCGCTTTAGCCTTTCCGACGATCGCTTCCGTGAAATAGTCGAACGTTCCCGAATCCGCTCCGGCGCCGAAGAGCGCGATCTTTTCATTGGGCCATTCGGGTCGCACCTGGTTCCAGTGAGTAATCTTCCCCTGGGCGTCAGGCTCCCAAATCTTCTTCAGGTCAGCGACGGTCATCGAAGTCACCCAATCGTTCTGATTGTTTACTACAACTGTAAGTGCATCGAATGCGACAGGCAACTCGATATACTCGATGCCATTAGTTTTTGCCTGACTCATTTCTTCGGCGAGGATCGGTCGAGACGCGTCGGCTATGTCTATTTCATTCCGGACGAACTTCTTAAAACCTCCGCCCGTACCCGAGATGCCGACAGTAACATTTACCTGACCCCTCTTTTCCCTTTGAAACTCCTCGGCCACAGCTTCGGTGATTGGGAATACTGTGCTCGAGCCGTCCACCTTGATCACCGCCGGACCACCGGATGCTGGGCCACCGGTGGGCCCGCCACCGCAGGAAAACCCAGTCAAAACAAGGCTTCCAATTGCGAACAAAATGAACAATCTGTAGGCTTTCCAGCCGATAGACATAGCTTTTCTCCTAACTGGGATTTGGGTTCAGCGGACCACTCTAAGGGTTGGGTGTTACATCGGTCTGAACTCTATCTGAAATTCCTGATCATGTTTTTAACGTTTTTGCCGCGAGGTTTCGGCCTGAGTAACCATTTGCAGGGTCATTTAGCAGAAGCCGGTACCCCACGTTCACCATTGTTTCTATGCTCAAGCTGTAAGGCACCAGCTTGTGGCGGAGGCGATAAATGTAGACGTGCAGACTTTCGGAATTGAGTGGCTTTTCCCGGCCCCAGGCGTATTCCCAAAGTTCGTCAACGGTAACTATTCTTTCCGGTGAGCGCGCCAGCCGCGAAAAGATCAGGAACTCTGTGCGGGGCAGCCTCAGCGACTGGCCCGCACAAGAGACGTAGTAGTTTCGGTGCTCGACGCGGAGGTAGCCGTCGTCATAGATGTCGGTGGAAGACAAGCTCTGTCTGGTTTCTTGTGTTATTGACATCTCTCTAGCGGACATATTGGCCAGTGTCCGACAAACTTCAGTTTGTCGTGCTTAAACGGACGACAAGCTAAAGCTTTGTCGGACATTAAAACTTAACCTTTGCTCTGAATTGCATCACTCTTGGACCACCGATCGTGTTCGTGATGCGACCAAAATCCGGACTTCCCAACTCGGAATCAGGAACACCGAAGTTTGCACGATTGAACACATTGAAGATGTCCCACCCGAGCTCAACCGCGACGTTCTCAGTCAGTTTCGTGCTCTTTACAAGCCCTAGATCAAATCGGGATTGATATGGAGCGCGAAGTACGTTGCGGCCCAGGCTTCCGCTCTGGCCGAATGCAGTGCACAGCACGCCAGTGTTGAATGCATCTTCAGTGACGTCGGCGCCTTGAGTATTCAACTCCGCAAGTGAGCCACAAAGATTCGGTCGACCAAATCCTAGCCGGTAAAGTCCGCCCGACCCGCGAACGAGATCACGATACTGTGGCGCTGTCTGTAACTCCGGCTCAGGGGCGAAGATGCTGTAAGGCGTACCCGTCTGAGCCTGGAAAAACCCTGACACTTGCCAACCGGTAAAGAACTTGCTCGTGTATCCAAAATTCGGAACATCGTAGACGAAGTTCAGACTAAACCGATGTGTGCGATCAAAATCAGACACTGCTCGGTTTGCTTCGAGATTGCGCAAATCACCTTGGACGACAAACCCGGTGTTCGGGACGTCAGGCTTACCGGAACCTGCTGTGCTGCCCGGATCCGTTGAGCTGGTGTCAATAGACTTGGACCACGTGTAAGCCGCGTTGAAATGAAGACCACGCGAAAGTCTTTGACTGAGACTAAACTGCGCTCCATGGTAGGTCGACTCGCCATTCGAGCGAAGTAACAACGCCTCAGGCACGTTGAAGCCGAGAATAGGAACGCGAGCTTCGAAGTTAATGATCTGCCCGCCACCTAGAGTGCTGCCCGAGCAAGTAATCGGATTCGCAAGGTTCAGATCAACTGGCGAGCCTGAGACGCCACTCAGCACTCCGCCTGAGCAGGTTGGAACCTGGCCTACACGGAATGGATTCGCAAAACCAAAGGCGCGCCCGAGTCCACGCTCGCGCGCAGTGGCGCCAGAATTCAATGGTCCATTCGGAGATCCGGCCGCTAAATAAGCCTGATTGAACCGATCGAAAATGTGATCGGGTGTATTCGGATCGTTGAGATCGAAGCCCTGATTGAAAGCAAGAGCTTGCAGGAGATTATTGCCGCGAGTGTGAACGTACCGGGCTTCGAAAAGCAAATTCTTCGTAAGCTCGTACTGGACACCGAGGTTGATTTGTTGCACGTAAGGCGTCTTTAAATCGCGGTCCACCGCACGGAACTCGAAAGTCTCAGCAATGTTGCCCGGCGGGGTGAGATTGTTGCGCGGGTCGCGTGTGACACCCGTGTTGTCCCGAATCACATAGGAACCACCAGCGCCGGCTGTGCGTGTTACGCGGAACGGCAGCCAATTACTCAACGGCAGCGATGTGGGCTGCTGTGAGAATGCAGTCGTGATCGGAACATTGCCTGACGGCACGGTGATTTCAATCTCACGCAGGAACGGATAATTCGAGAAGACGGTGTTGATGAATGCGGCGGAAGGTCGATCGTAGAAGACGCCGTAGCCTCCGCGAATCACCATGCGATTGCTTTCAAAAGGCGAAAAAGCGAACCCGAGGCGTGGCGCAAAGTTGTTCTTGTCCTGCTTGCGCAAAGTATGGTCGGTGGTTGCACGCGTGGTTACGGCAATGGCTCCATCGACGTTACCCAAACCAGTGTTCTGCGCAGTGGGCGGAATGATGAATCCGGGAGACGGATTGTCACAGACTGACAGATTACCGCCAGTCGTCGTGAAGCAAGGCTCGAATCCGGCAAAGTCAAAGTTACCAATGCGACCCTGTGCTTCAGTGGGCCATAAGAACAACTCGTAACGCAGGCCAAGATTCAGTGTCAGCTTTCTCGAGACCTTCCAGTCGTCCGCGATATAGCCGCTGTAATCCTGGAAGCGGAAGCTCTTCTCGGTGATGCCAAACTGAGTATCGGCCTCAGTAGCGTTGCCCGTAAGCAGCTGCGTAATGCTGTCAAATTTCTCGAACTCTGTGGCTTGCTCTTCTGGCAAACTCGAATCGTATTGATGCCGCTTGAGGTCACCGCCGAAACGGAACGAGTGATTGCCCTTAATCCAGGTAACGTTATCGGCAAAGCTGTAAGTTTGCTGCTTGCGTTTATTAAAGGAGTCATTCGGCCCACCGAATGAGAACTGGGAAAGATTTGTCCCGGGACGACCGATGAAGTGGCCCAATCGTCGCGTGCCCGGACTGTCATCAAACAATAATGCTGGGTTGCCAATTCCGAGTGCCGCACTCGTAAGGTCACTACTGAGAAAAGGATCGTCGAGCGTGCGTGTGTTGTTCAGGAAAAAGAACCCGAACCGTGCTTCGTTGATTAGCGTGGGGCTGAATACATGCTGATCCGAAATCGCAAGCGTGCGGTTACGATCCGCGCGGCGTAGCGAAAACGGCGACACCAAACTAGACGGATCCGGGAAGGAATCCAGTGCCGGGAAGTTGCTAAAGAAAAACGTGCCGGTCAACGTGTTATTGCGACTCAAACTACCGTCGATGCGTGTCGAAAATTGGTGTTGCTCAAACTCCGATGGGTTCACGTTGAGTTGCTGCACGAGTGGATTGTTCTCGCGTATGGTTCGCGACACGCCCGACGGAGTGATCAAAGCGCGTTGGCCCGTGCGATCCACGCCGATTAAGCGCCCACCTGAACGCGGCGACGGAATTATGAAGTCTCCCGTTACAGGATTTCGCAAATTGAACAGATTGATGGCGACAGGTGATATATCGGCTGCTGTCAGGCAGTTCGAAGCCGAGCATCCATTGACTGCATTGAAGGCGTCAGCAAGCGCCTGAGCTGTACGTTCGCCATTAATCAATGTCAGGGCCAGCGGAAGCACCGACGTACTGCGCGCGGTTGGCACGAAGCCGGTCACCGCTTTTGTATATTGATAACCACCAAAGAAAAACCATTTCTCTTTTTTAATGGGACCACCGATAGTGAACCCGCCTTCATTGCGCCGAGCCTTGGGACGATCGATGCCTTCCTTATTAAAGAAGAAGTCGTTGGCATTGAACTTCTCGTTTTGAACGTAGTAATAGGCGCTGCCGTTGAAGCGATTGCCGCCAGCTTTAGTAATGAGCTGAAAATTTCCGCCGCCTGAGCGTCCGGTTGACGCATCGTAGAGGCTGGTCTGCAACTTAACTTCTTGCAGTGTCTCAGGCGCCGGCGCAATGTTGTCGTTCAACGAACCTTCATTTGTCGTAATGTTCGTCGCGTCAACGCCATTGAAGAAAAGGCTCGTGCTGGTTGTGCGCGTGCCGTTTACTGACGGCGATTGATTGCCGTTACCGTTCGTCAGCACCGGCGATAGTTCCGTATTTACGCCGGCTTCAGTTGATAACAGTTGAGTGAAACTTCTCGTCGAAGTTGGTACCGACACCAGCTCTTCCGCTGACAATTGTCGGAAGGTGGTTGCCGTTTCCGGCGTGACCAAGGCGGCGCCTTCGACAATGTTGATGGTCGCTCCAACCTCGCCGACTTCCATCCTGTCTTCAAGTGTGCGCGGTACGCTTGCCTCCACATCTACGCGATCTCGCACGAGC
>DATEDU010000307.1:0-4379 GCA_035281525.1 Pyrinomonadaceae bacterium
TGCTGTCTATCTGGAAACCTTTGCGCGGCGGTCTTCGAGAACCTCGATATTCTCTTTCACGCGAGTATAGATTCCATCGCTGTCGAGACCATATTTCGCCAGCAGCAATTTCGGATCGCCATGAGTGACGAGGCGATCGGGAAGTCCCATCCGGACGACACGAACGTGGTCCTGCAACCCGTTTTCCTCCAGCAGCTCTAGAACTGCTGCGCCGAATCCCCCAGCGAGATAAGCTTCCTCTACTGTGACAATCAGACGTTTAGTGCGAGCCAGTGCCAGGAGTAATGGAGCATCCAGCGGCTTTACGAAACGCGCATTGACTACCGTAGCCTCTATTCCATCTTTCGCGAGGTTTTCTGCCGCTTGCATCGAAGGATGGACCATCGAACCATACGCGATAATAGCAACCTCGCCTCCGTCACGCAGAATCTCCCCTTTGCCAATCTCGAGAAGCGAGGGCTCACGATCGATCGGCACTCCGACGCCGTTTCCTCGAGGGTAACGCATCGCGGCCGGACCGACATGGTCAAGCATAGTCTGCATCATATCGCGCATTTCACCCTCGTCTTTGGGCGCCATGACGATGATGTTCGGAACCGCGCGTAGGTATGCGATGTCGAGCAGTCCGTGATGTGTTGGACCGTCGCCACCAGCTATTCCCCCGCGATCCAAACAGAATTTCACATTCAGATTTTGAATACAGACGTCGTGAACCAGCTGATCAAAACCGCGCTGCAAGAATGTCGAGTAGATGGCGCAAACAGGCTTCAGCCCTTCGCATGACATCCCGGCGGCAAACGTCACGCAGTGCTGTTCGGCGATTCCTACGTCAAACGATCGATCCGGAAATTTCTCCAAAGCCTCGCACACGCCGGTGCCGTCCGGCATTGCGGCGGTAAGAGCCACAATCTTGTCGTCTTTTTCCATTAGCTCGCAGAGCGTGTTGCCGAACACCTGCGTGTAAGTAGGAGCCTTCGCACCCGACTTCACCGCCTTGCCGGTTTTCAGATCGAAAGGACCGGTGGCGTGCCAGCGGTAATAGTCCTGCTCCGCCTGCGGATGGCCCTTGCCTTTGGTAGTCAAAGCGTGAACGATCACGGGTCCATCCTTGACGTGCTTTGCCTCGTGCAGTGCGGCTACCAACGCGTGCGGATTATGTCCGTCAATGTATCCAATGTATTTGAACCCCAACTCGCTCACGAGAGCGCCCGGCAACACCGCTGCCGCGATGGCGTCTTTTACTGTCTTGGCCGCGTGGTGCAGACGCTCGCCTAGCGATGGGATGGCCAGTAGAGTTTCCTCAACTTCACCTTTGAAACGATGGTAGCCCTGAGCTCCTCGAATGCGATTGAGATATCCGGTGAGCGCGCCGACGGCGGGCGCGATCGACATCTCGTTGTCGTTGAGTACGACAATCAAACGAGTCTTTAGATGGCCCGCCTGATTAATAGCCTCCATCGCCATTCCGCCGGCGAGAGACGCATCTCCAATCAACGCGACGACATGATGGTCTTCACCTTTTCTATCGCGGGCGATGGCCATACCCAGGGCGGCCGACAGCGAGGTAGAGGCGTGACCGGCTCCAAAAGTGTCGTAGTCCGACTCGTCGCGGCGTAGAAATCCGCTGATACCACCGTACTGCTTGATGGTAGGCAGCAGGTCGCGACGGCCAGTCAAAATCTTATGTGCGTACGCCTGGTGCCCAACGTCCCACACCAGGCGATCGTGTGGAGTGTCGAATGCGTAGTGCAGCGCGACTGCGAGCTCGATGGCTCCTAACGACGCACCGGTGTGGCCCCCGATGCGTGACATTGTTTCGAGAATGTATTGGCGAATTTCGTCTGCGACCGTCTGCAACTGCTCGGGAGGCAAACGCCGCAGGTCGGCGGGCGAGTTAATCGTTTCAAGGAGACTCATTGCGCGTTATTGTAACTTGGCTACCAACCTTTGACTACTGCTCAATTTCTCAACAATCAATCACGAAGGCACGTTACCGTCTAGCGGTAATCACGTTGCGGCAGCATCTTACACTCGTTGCTTTGCAGTGTAAAGTACTCTGCCCGCACGGCAGCCCCTGCTTGAGCTGATACCGAAAGGAACACTTAGGACGTTGGGATCGTAGATTCGATAGCTGGATCCCACCTGGTCGCGCTCCTTAAGCTGTCTGATACGCCACGGTCATAACGATGGGTAACAAGAACTACAACATGGGACTGCTCTTCAAGGCCCTTGCTGATCCGACCCGTCTGCGCCTCATCAATCTCATTGGAGATGATGAGGTCTGCGTCTGCTTTTTGGTAGAAGTATTGAAAACGAACCAGCCGAAGATCTCGCGCCACCTTGCTTACCTTCGTCGAGCGGGAGTAGTAGCGGCCCGGCGAGAAGGCAAGTGGATTCACTATCGGATTGTCGAACCACTCGATGCCCAGGCAGCAAGGATATTTCATCAAGTGCGTTCGTCGCTTAGAAACGATCACGCCATGCAGCGGGACCGGGCGAGACTCGCCAAAATCTGTTGTGCTTCACAATTACCCGTTCAGTTACAACGGGCTCCCCGGCCGACAAGCCTCGTGGCTTGAGTAAGACCGATAGGAGTAACCTATAGGACTAATAAACTGAATCGGCTTCGACGAATGCCTGGTCGCGTCCATCCTTTCTTGACAATCTAACCCTGCCGATTAGAATGAGTTTTTCGCCCAGCGTGGCGCGGAGATGTGGCCGAGTGGCTGAAGGCGGCGGTTTGCTAAACCGTTAAGGGTCAAAAGCCCTTCACAGGTTCGAATCCTGTCATCTCCGCCAGAAATTGTCCGACAAACTTGAGTTTGTCGTCATCTTCGAATAGGTCACGATAGACGGACGACAAACTCAAGTTTGTCGGACTTGCTTATGGTTCGAGTCCGCTTTGCTCCTTCTCCAACCGGCTACCTGCACATCGGCGCCGCCCGCTCCGCCCTCTTTAACTGGCTCTTCGCGCGCAAGATGGGTGGCAAGTTCCTGCTGCGAATCGAAGATACCGATCTGCAAAGATCGACTGAAGAATCAACTCGATCCATCATAGAAGGGCTGAAATGGCTCGGTCTCGATTACGATGAAGAGATCGTGTTTCAGTCGGCGAATGCTGATAAGCATCGTGCGGCTGCCAACCGGTTAGTAGCAGAAGGCAAAGCGTACCGTGACTTCACGCCCAAGGAGCAGCGCGACGATGCAACGGGCAAACAGGCAGCAGCTGAGCGCGCTAAAGCGCAATCGATGGAAGGCATCGAACCTCGCACCAATCCTTATCGTGACCTCTCAATCGAAGAGTCCAATCGTCGCGCAAGCGCAGGCGAGCCGTTTGCAGTGCGTTTGAAAATACCGACTACTGGCAAGTCGCATTTTGACGATGTCGTTTATGGTCCGCAGGAACGAGACTATTCTGAAATAGAAGATTTGGTGTTGTTGCGTTCAGACGGTCACCCGCTTTACAACCTTTCAGTTGTAATCGACGACATCGAGATGGGGATTACCCACGTCATTCGCGGTCAGGACCATCTCACCAACACGCACAAACAGATTTTGCTGTACGAGGCTTTGGAAGCAAGGTTGCCTCAATTCGCTCATCTGCCGCTGATTCTGGCGCCGAACAAAGGAAAGTTATCGAAACGCAAACATGGCGAGGTCGTGTCACTGACCACTTATCGCGATCGAGGCTTTGTTCCGGCGGCATTTCGCAACTTTTTGGCGCTCCTCGGATGGTCTGCTCCGGACGGCCGGGAGATGTTAACGGTCGACGAGTTGGTCCAAAGCTTCTCGCTCGAACAGATTCACCGTTCGCCGGCGATATTCAACTTTCAGGAGCATGACGAACGGCATTGGACTGACGAAAAGGCTTTATGGATGAACGCTCAGTACGTGCGCACCATGCCTTTGGACGAACTGATGCCGTTGGTAAAAGCCGAGCTGCGCGCGCACAAACTTTGGCGCGACGAGTATGAAGATGATGATCGCGAATGGTTAGTAAACGCGATCGACATGATTCGGCAGCGATATCATACGTTGAAAGATTTTTCGACGCAGGGACGCGCGTATTTTTCTGAAGACTTCGATTTCGACGATGCTGCTGTCAACAAAAACTTAAGGAAAGAGCCTCACCTCAGAGAACTGTTGCCTGCGCTGGCAGACCGATTGGAACAGCTCGACTCGTTTACGCATCAGTCAACAGAAGCAGCGTTGCGCGAGTTTGCGGAAGAACATGGCGCCAAGGCCGGTCTGCTCATTAACGGATCGCGAACGATGTTGACGGGCCAGGCCGTCGGGCCTTCAATGTTTGAGGTTTTTGAAATTCTCGGTCAAAAGCGCTCTGTCGAACGCTTGCGTAGCGGCGTACCATGGTTCGACGC
>DATEDU010000308.1:0-3351 GCA_035281525.1 Pyrinomonadaceae bacterium
TCAGCGTGTCCATGAATGAGGCCGCCGTTCGCAACTATCGCGACATTGGTGGTGCCGCCACCGATGTCCACAACGGCCGAGGCGTGTTCGTCGTCCGGCCTCACTCCTCCGCCGAAGGCCGCCGCCAATCCCTCCTCGATCATGACGACACGCCCGATACGAGCATGCTCGGCAGCATTCAGCAACGCGCGCCGTTCAACCTGCGTGACTCCCAGGAAGACGCTCATCATCGCACGCCGGCTGAAATACGACACTCCGCTGCGAGCCTTGCGAACGAAGTGGGCCAGCATCTCCCTCGTTCTCTCGAAGTCGGCAACAACGCAATCGTTCAACGGTGCAATCACGGTAACGTCGCGGGCTTCGCGCCCGTACATTTGTTGTGCCTCGATGCCGAAGGCGATGACCTCGCCCGTGACGGCGTTAATCGCCACGAGCGATGGTTCGTCCACCACGACGCCGCGGCCCTGGACGTAAATGATCGTGCCGGCCGATCCCATGTCGATGGCCATGGAATCAGTGACAAGGTTTCTGAGGGCGTGAAGGCCCACAAACGCCGCCGTCTTACTTATGAATGACATGAGATGATTACCGGTCGCCGATTAACTACGATGAAGCGTTACAAATTCCAGCCGCACGGTTGCGCTTTAAGCTGAAAGCGTTCGCTAATTTCAGTTGCGTGCCAACGCTGAAAGCGTTGTGAATCTAAGCCCAGGGTTGCGCTTTGCAACCCTGGGAATAACAACGTCATTAAGTTTTTTTGCAACTCTGAAGGAGTTGCGACTGGTTTGCATTTGCATACGGGAAACGCAACCCCGTCAGGGTTGCGTCATTTCTTGTTGTGGATCCCGTTTCCCAGGGTAGCGGCGAAGCGCCGCAACCCTGGGCTGTGTTTTGTGAACGCCTTCGGCGTTCCTACCTCTTCCTGAATCTCAAAAGCGTTCCTACCTCTTCCTGAAATCTGCGAACGCCTTCGTTCCTACCTCTTTAGGCCAGCTAGATCCTCAACGCTAAGTTTCGTGTCAGCGGACTGCCAAGCCTTCTCAAACTCCCGCTGCACCATTTGCGCAGCCGGCTTGTTCTGACGCTTCAGACTCTCCACCAGCCCGAACAAAGCTCGGCCATTGCGCCGGTGCATCGCTAACTCCGCGCGGAAAACTTTCTCCGCTTCGACGTTATCGCCGGCGAGCAGCAGCATACCTCCAAGAATTTCACGCGACGGCAGATCCCAATCAGGAGGCTCGTTGTAGACAATCGCTTTTTCAGCTTCGACAGCTTGGCGAAGCGAGCCGATTGCACCAGTCTTATCACCCCGGAGGTAAGCGATTTTTCCACTCAGGACCAGCTCGGCGATTTTCAGTACATCATGAACTTTGCTGTTGCCAACGCCAGCGTCGGCCGGAATCGACGCCTTTAAGCTTTGCAGCGACTTGAACTCAGCTTCAGCTTCGGTTGCCTGACCCTTCCCCGCATAAGCCACGCCACGACCAAAATGCCAATAGCCGGTGGTGATTTTCAATTCGTTTTCCGGCTTACTAGTCTTCAGAAGCTCGTCCCATTTGTTGAAGCGAATGAGCGACACCAGAGGATAAGGCATGAACATCTCGAGCATTGGCATTCCTTTGAGATCCGGTTTGACGTTCGCTTCAAGTTCGCGGGCCGTCTTAAGGGAATCGGCGAAACGTCCTTGCATCGCGTGAGCCGATGCGAGGAAGTGAATATTGTGGTTGTAGTACATCATCGGATACACGCCCCGCACACCCGTGCGCAAAATGAAGTCACGGTCCGCCACTATCGCGTCGACATTCGATTGCGCCGCTTCGTGGTAATCGCCGGTGCGGATGTAAATGTGTGAAGGCATATGGACCAGGTGACCCGACTTGGGAGCTATCTTTCCGAGTCGCATGGCACTAGGAAGAGCGCGATCGGCATTCGGTGATGCTTCGACAGCGTGGATGTAGTAGTGATTGGCGCCTGGGTGATTCGGATTCCGCCGAAGCACTTCTTCGAGCACAGCAACAATCTCTTCAGTACCTTCCGCCGGCTTGCCGTCGATGGTCCAAAGTCGCCACGGACGGAGATTCATCATGCTTTCTGCATACAGCGTGGCCGCATCGAGGTCGTCCGGATAGCGCTTCATCAGCTCGCTCATAGCCGTGCGGTATGCAAGCGCCAGTTTTTCACGATCAGTTTCGGGATCGACGGAGTATCGCTTCGACAAGGCATCGATATAAGCACGTTCATGTTCGGTCGCTTTCGCTGCGAGCGACTGCGCCTTTTGCAGGTTGGCATAGGCTTCCTTGAGCTGAGGAGCTTCTGCCTGCAGGTTGTAATTTGATCCAAGCGCAAGCGAAATACCCCAATAAGCCATCGCTAACTCCGGATCGAGTTCGGCGGCGCGCTTGAACGAGCGAATACCCTCTGCATGGTTGAAGCCATAAATGTAGGCCATTCCCTGCGAGAAAAATTTTTGTGCTTCAGCATTGGTTGTTGAGACACGCAGATCTACATCACCCAGGCCTGACTCCAAGGCAACTGGTTGGGCCGTGCTGCCGGCGTGGGCATGCTGGCCAAAGGCCACGATCGACATGGCGGGTATTAAGAAAAGGGATAGCGTTAAGGTAATCAAGCGAGATTTCATTTTTGATACTCCTGAATAGGGGGTCACGGAATTAAACGATTGTCTAAGATGTTCGAGGTTTGAGAGGTTGTCAAGATGCAGTTTGCACACAATCTCATTCACACCGCGCTTTACCGCGGTGTCCTGCAATGACCGAACCTGAAACCGTTTAAAGGGTTTTCTTTTCTGCGCATTCCTGCCACCACCGGGATGAAGCCCGCTGTGAATGAGAGAGTACGAACAAATAAACGAGCTGAAAGTGCGAAAGACCAATCTCGTACGACGGCAGGTTCTATCGCTCTTTCAGAGGTTGCCCCTGGTTACCCTCTCTCGCGCCTTTGGCGCGAAGATCCTAAAATACGAAGAACTCAGCATCTCTAGGGTTCGTAAACTCGGGAGGAAGGAACGCTTATCTGATGCATTGTCCGCAATGTGGTCAACAGATTCTTGACGAGGTGCGGTTCTGTAAGGGCTGTGGCTTTGCTCTGGGCGCCGTGAGAGAGTTACTGGCCACGGGCGGAGTTTCTCCAACTGAAATAGACTCCAAAAAGTCCCATCCGTCTCCGCGCCGCAGAGCCGTGCGGCAGGGTGCGATACTGCTTTTCATTGCGATGTGTTTGCTACCGCTATCGACGGTTATTGGCGATGGCTGGGGCGAGATGATACCTCTTATCTTCGTGATGGCAGGTCTGATGCGGATGCTCTACGCGCGAATCTTCCTGGAAGGCGCTCCT
>DATEDU010000309.1:0-5111 GCA_035281525.1 Pyrinomonadaceae bacterium
GATTACTGGTTCGCGGCGGGCGTCCGGTTCAGTTCGTTCGAGATGCTCCAATCGTTCGCCTTGCTTTCAGTTTCATTCGGCCACCAGGTCGAAATCGGGCTCCTTGGAATGTCGAAACTGACCATCCCCAAGGGCGCCGAACAGGACAAGGCCGTCGCCTATGCCGAACTGGCAATTCGAGCGGTCGTCAACCCCGACCAGGGAATCATCTCTGTCGAAGGAAGACTCACCGACAAGTCATACATCTTCACAAAGGACTGCCACCTTACCGGAGGTTTTGCTTTTTATCTCTGGTTGAAGGACCAGCCGCCCGCGGCGGGTGTAACCGAGGGCGCTAAGGGAGGCGATTTCGTCCTCACGCTCGGAGGGTATCATCCGCGGTTCGTTCGGCCGGCCCACTATCCGATCGTGCCGCGCCTTGGTGTCAATTGGCAGGTGACGACCGAGCTCAAGGTCACGGCCGAAATGTATTTCGCACTGACCCCGTCGTGCTTAATGGCCGGGGGCAAGATGAGCGCGGTATATCAAACCAGTTCAATAAAAGCCTGGTTTATCGCGTATGCCGATTTGCTGCTGAGTTGGAAGCCGTTCTACTACATGGTAGACGTGGGGGTTGCGCTCGGGGTCGAAGCAACGGTGAGGATCCCTTTGGGCTTCGTTACGATCACGATCTCGATCCGGTTGGAGTTAGGTGTCGAGTTGCATCTCTGGGGACCGCCATTCGCCGGCAAGGCAGTCGTCGACCTCTCGATCGTCTCGTTTACAATTCCTTTTGGTCCGGACAAAGAACCGCCGCTACCCCTGAAAGCGCCCGAGTTTGTCCAGTCATTCCTGCCTCCTCCGAAATCGCCCGTTCAAGTAATCGTCGTAAGAATCAACGACGGACTCCTGACACAGCGCGAGAAAAACAATGAAGTTCTGCGAGTCGTCAACGCCCATGAGCTGTCTTTAACGGCTGAGTCGCTGATCCCCTCGACGAGTTTTGCCGGCCTCGCCGGAAGCGCCAAGTACAAGTCTGAGAATGGACGCCCCGACTTAAAGAGCACCTTTGGCGTCCGGCCGATGGCGAAACAGGTTTTGAATTCACAATTCAGCGTGAACCTGCTACGCGGCTCTGGGGGTCAGTTCAAAGATGTCGGGATTCCCAGCAATCTGAGGGCGACATTCGTCGAGAACGGGGTGCCTGACGCGCTCTGGGGCCGATGCGAGCAGGAGGGAAAGGTTAGTTTGCCTGGTAGTCCCGAGGCGAAAACAATAATGGCGACGGCGGGGATCGTTTTCTCATTTCTCCCGATCGATCCTGAGCATGCGTTGTTTCCGATCCCGCTGGCGAAATTGAAATTCGAACAACTGCCCACGAAACGAGCGGTGTGGCAGGACCTGGGCGAGGCACAGACGATCCCCGCTCCGGGGAACAACACATTCTGGAACACGATTTGGAATAACAACGAAGTGAACGCGCGGCGCAATGCAATTCTCGACGTGCTGAAACGCCAATCGCCGTTTGCGATGAATAAACCCAACCTCGAGCAGCTGCAAAAATCTGAGCGCGAATATTTTCAAGCCGATCCAGAGTTCTCCACTTTGGGCGAGCAATTAAAATGACCCTTAAACCTGGACAGATTCAATTCCATCAGTGGTGTCCGCCGGCGCTCCTGCCTGGAGACTACAAGGTCGGCGTCACGCAAACGGTCGCCGAGCTGGAGAACCAGACATTCAAACACGAGTTTTCGTTCACGGTAGCCGGTCCGCGTTTTTCGTTGAAGCCCGCGGAGATCTACTCCGTCTATCCGCCCAAAGACGAAATCGGAGATTTTGCAAATTCACTACCTCACATCGTGTTTACTCGCCGGACCCTTCCATGGGAGCGAAACCTTCACGTGGGCCAGGCGCCCGCCGCCGACAAGCCGTGGATGGCGATTCTTTTGTTCAGTGCCGCAGACTTCGAGAATGGAGAATTTCCGGAGCTTAAACCGCGTAAGGTTGGAGAATTGATCAAGCCTGACGCCGGCGTAGTTGGGCCAAAGGTGAAAAGCAGCGATCTGGGTGCGAATGATACGGAGGAAGATCTTTGTAATACGATCGACCTCCCTGGATCTCTCTTTCGCAAGATCGCGCCGAGGCTGGTGGACGTGCAGTATCTCGCGCACGTGCGAGAGGTCGATACCGGGGACAAGGAGACGCTTTCGTTTCTCGCCGACGGTTGGTTTTCAGTCGTATTGGGAAATCGGTTTCCACAGCCCGAATTGGCGAATGACGGCGTGCCGCTTCCAACAGAGAACCGAGCTGTCCTCGTGTCGCTTGAGGGACTGGAAGATTATCTTCCCGGCGGCAACGACGATCCGGGCACTAAGAAAGTGCGCCTGGCAGTGCTGGCCAGTTGGAGCTTCCGCTGCCGCAAGACATACAGCTTCAAAACGTCGATGGACAAACTCACAACCGAAGGCTTCAAACTGCCAACGGAATCGTTGAGTAATGAGAATCCTGAAGCACGAAAATATGTTAGTGACGGATTCAACCGGGGCTATACAGCGCTAAATCACCACACGCGGATCGGCGAGGACACGGTGTCGTGGTATCGCGGGCCGCTGACGCCCGTCTCGATCGGGAAGAAACAGTATCAATTCAGGCCCGTGCCCGATGGTCTATTGCGGTACGACTATCGAAACGGATTGATGGATGCTACCTACGCGGCAGCGGCGCAACTGGGAAGGCTGCTGGGGCTTCAGGATCGATCCTTTGCGAGAGCGTTGTGTGACTACCGAAGCAAAGTCCAATCTCAAATTCGCGCTTCGTATCGGAAGCAGGAACTAATGCGCGAGCTCAACGCCGGGGCGAAGGGTGAGTTGCCCGATAACGTGCTCCTGGAATTTGGTCTCAGCACTGCGTTGACAAATCCAAACGGCAAAACGCCGGCGCCCCCGGCGACAGACGAGAGCGAGCTGTTCAGCAAGGGTCTGGAGAAGGAGGCAGGCATCCAGCGCGAGCCTCCGCCGGAGGTGCGTCAGTGGCTCGCGCGGCTCACGCTTCTTTATCGCGTCCCCTTTTTCTATCTGGTTCCGGACGAACGAATGCTGCCGCCCGACAGCATGCGCTTTTTTTCCCTGGATCCTGGATGGATCAAATGTCTCCTCGAAGGTGCTTGTAGTGTCGGACGCAACAGCACCCAGGAGCAGCTCGTGGACGAATTCCTTCGCAACCGATTTTTGGATTTTGCCATTCAGGATTCTTTGTCGGTCCGGCAAAGGCCGGAGTCCGAGCACGAACTTCCACAGCCAGTGATGCAGTCCTCTCAGGTCACTTTTCAGTTGACCGGATTTCTGCTGCGTTCACCGCTGGTGGCGGGATGGCAAGGGGTTGAGATGCGCGCGTGGCAATCGTGGAACGAGAGCACAAAAACCGGAGAAAAATTATTACCCGTGCGGATCGATCGGCTGGGTCCCGACATCATGCTCTGCATCTTCAACGGTCCGGTTGTGCGCATCGAGGTCCAGCAGCCGCCCGAGGGCATGCACTTTGGCGCCGCGCCCGCTCCTCCACCTGATCCGGATGGCCCAAATTATTTCAAAACCACGCTGCGACGGTTAAGCCCTGAGGACAAGGCAGGCGATCAAGTTCGCCACCAGAAGGGAAAGGACGTTCCCGTACCGATGCGAGCTGCGGCTAGAGGAATGCGGGTCGTCGAGATGGCAACTCTGGCAAAGACGCTCGAAGAGGTGCTCAAGCTCAAGGGCGCGCCTCTCTTCGACATGGATTTGGACGGAAACCTCGCGCCGCAGCCCACCACAGTTCCCGCGATGGATCCGAAGGCTGTGTTCACTTCGGCGGAGATGGGGGTGCAAATGACTGAAAGCCCCGGCAAGGTGTTCATCGAAATACCTGTCCGTGAGAAAGGATCGTCGTAAGCGTGACGTTGACAGACTCGACACATCTGCTCATTCCGATCCACGTCGACGCACTGCTCGTGGGCCAGAAGCCGCGCCATTTTTCGTGGGCCGACTTGTCGCCGGATTACACAAAGCTTAAACGGGATTTTTATCTCGGCGTCGACTTGAGAGATCTGGAAGGAAGCGGCAGCGGTCCAAGCCCCGGGCTTCATCTTCATTTCAAGTTGCCGGCCGCCATGACGCACGGCACGTCAACGGCAGGCGGCGCGGAACTCGACTTTCCGAAGTTACCGAACCGTTGGCTGGTGGTGCGCTACTATCAATCAGCATCGAACTCAAACATTCTTACCAAAGCGTGGATCATTCGCAGCGATGCACCGGGGCCGGACGATGCGGTGGGATGGCCGGTATTGCCCGGCACAAAAGACGCCGGACCGCTTCAAATTCGCCGCACCGGGAAGTGCGAAGTTCTTCCGCAGACACCTTTCAGGGAAGATGACGTTGCTGCCGAGTTGACCATCACCGCGGTTGGCAATGGAGACGTCGGGTTCAGCGCGCACTATCCAGCCTGCCACAGCATCCTCGGCTTTCACGACGACCTCAAGAATCCGGACGTTCTGGCGAAAACCAAACTCTCGTACCTGGTAGCCGGGTGGTATTCCGCGGCAACAGACGATTTCCTGCAGGCCTTTATCAATGGTCTTGATCCAAAGTTGGACGATCAAGGCAAACTGGCCGCGCTGCAACAGTGGCTCAAGGACAAGGGCTGGTCCGCCGATGGACTTGAAGCGGGCAAACTCCCTTCGAGGATGATTTTTCACGCATTAGTTCGAGGTATCAATTGGCAAGGAAGTCAACGTGACTATTCGGACGTTGACGTGTTTGACAATATCGAGAACCCGGCTGGTTATACGCTCGACATCGGCAACAGCTCGGCAGAGGCGCTCGCCGCGCGTCTGGCGTTGGCGACTGCGGCAAAAACTCATTCGGACCCTGAGTTGTTAGAGGATGTGCTGACGGCCTTTCAGACCGGGCTGCTTTCGCATGATCCGACGATTGCAGAACTGGATGCAGAGCTTCATCGCCAGGGTTTTCTTCCGGTTGCGATCGGCAAGACGTTTTCTATCCAGTCCGAATCCAGCGAGTCGGATCCGAAGGATGTGGCCCAACCTTATGAGCCGGTGCCGCAACACCTCCAGGATCTGTTGCGGGATCTTAACTCAT
>DATEDU010000310.1:0-15500 GCA_035281525.1 Pyrinomonadaceae bacterium
TTGTACGCTTGATCGAAAGCTTTTGCGGAGATCAGATCGCGGACCAGTTGCGTCCTCATCTGCTCGGGCACTTGCCCGGCTAAAGCGAGCTGTTCTGCAGCTTCACGCGATTTCCCTTTCTTGGCCAAATACGCCCCAAACAATGAACGTGTGTGGGCGTCGTTGGCTTGAATCAGTCGTTCCGCGGTTGGGATATCGCCGCCGGACATTGCCCAAGCTAAATCGATCAAATTGGGAACAAACGCGGGATTGCTCGCAGCGGCTTGACGCAGATCTGCAAACGCCTCTTCGAGACGATGCTGCCGCAATAGAAAGTTTCCGCGCTGCCAGCGTGGGTGCGCATAGAACGGCGCCAGTCGTATGGATTCATTGAAAGCCACCCCGGCTCGAGCTGCATCCCGCAGTTCATCCCTAATCATCGCCAGTTCGAGCCAGAGATAGTCGTCGCGTGGGCGGAGACGGACGGCTTGCTCCAGCTCCTGTGCTGCTTCTTGCGGCTGTGTTGAGCGGTATAGAACTGCGGCCCGGACGCGGTGAGCTTCAGGGTCGCTGGGCGCGAGCGACACGGAAGTGTTTGCGGCGTCGAGGTTGCGATTGAAAATGGCGTACTTGGCGAGGAGTTTGGAGAGCCCGATCTCCCCGTTGATCCAAATGCCGAATAGGCAAGCGACAATCGCGGCACTCGAGAAGACAAGCCGCCGCAATTTCGGTTTGTCAGTTGTCATTTGGTGTTTGTTCGCGCTGAAGGCGCGAAAGATGGTAGCCAGGGGCAAGTGCTGAGCGCAGCGAAGCACGTCGCCCCTGGATCAGTAGCCAGCAATAAACTAAGCACTGAAAGTGCGACAGAAGTTTTGACCAACGCAGGTTCTGCCGCTCTTTCAGAGCTTGGACGTGAACTCTTTTAATTACCTCCAGGGGCGTCGCGCTTCGCTACGCTCAGCACTTGCCCCTGGCTACCATATCGCGCGCCTTCGGCGCGCCAAGTCTCATCTCAAATGAAAACGTGCCATTCAACATTGAATGGCACGTCTCGAAGCTCTGAATGAGAATTGCTTTACGACGGACTGGGGTTGTCGCCGCGGAACGCTATGATCGGCAGTACCACAGCCGCGATGATGCCTCCACCGATGGCCCACCATGCTCCCGCACCCAAGCCACCGCCCGTACCTGACGAAGTAGGAACAGCAGCAGTCATGAGCGCTCTCGCCGCCGACCCCTCAGTCACAGCTCCGTTGATGAAGCACACTGCCTTCTCATCATCTTTGTCCTTTTCCGTGGTCGCTATTGTGCCACCCTCATTGGCAATCTCGCCTTGGGTCCCCGACTTGGTTCTCAGTACCGCGCATCCGCGAGTCAACGTAACTTTCACTCTACCCTGTTCGAAATCAAGTCTTAGCGAAGTGTTCTGCGCGACCTCGAGCACTCCGACGTCGAGATCAATGGTCGCCGATTGATCGGCGCCAGTTTCAATAATTGATCCCGGGGTTATTGCGCTACCGACCGGCGTCGAATTCCCGTTGATGAGAATGGGCTGGCCATTTCTGGTTGCGGTCAGCCGGGCGATGAACTGTGGCGGTTGCTGACTAAATCCAAACTGTATGTAAACCTGGGAGAGCGCGCATACGAGCAGGAGCGCGATGGTGCGAGAACCCATTCGGTACCAGAGTCTCATCTCAAGTTCCCTTCTTATGACGGACAGTTTGCAGAGCTTGGGTACACTTCAACCCGGAAAATCGCGAAAAGTTTACTTCCCTTATAGAAGAACGTCAATGATTTTCTAATACGCCGAAGGCGTTAATGCACTCAGCGTTTAGCTCCTCTTCAAGAATCGTTCGAAAAACACATCAGCCAGCTTAGGATCAATCTTCCTCAGAACGTTGTACTCGTTAATCGCACCCTTGCGATCCTTCAAAGCTACGTATGCCACCGCGAGATTGAAATGCGCCTCACCATAATCAGATCGCAGTTGAATAGCGGCTTTGAACGCCGACACGGCCTCTGGAAACTGCCGCGCCTTAAAATAGACAGTACCGAGATTGTTCTGAGTTTCGTGACTATCAGACCTTAGCTGCAACGCACGCTTGTAGGCATCGACCGCTTTCGGCAACTGGTCTGTCTTAAAAAACGCCGAGCCTAGACTGTTGTGGGCTTCGGCGTAGTCCTTCCTCAACTCAACAGCGCGTTGAAAAGCAGCAACAGCTTCGTTGTATTGACCGGCGCCGTAGAACGCTGCACCCAGGTTGTAATGAGCTTCAGGCAGATCGGCTTTGACCGTAACTGCATTCCTGAGGACGTCGATGGCTTCAGCGTACCGATTGAGCTTGTTGTAAACCGAGCCCAGGTTATTCAACGCCTTGCCGTAGGTCGGTTGCAAACGGATGGCTTCCTTGTACGCCGGAATTGCGTTAAGAAAGTTCTCTTTCATCTGCGGCTCGGACATCGTCTCGCCGAGCTTTACATAAGCAAATCCAAGATTGTTTTGAGCGACGGGGTTGTCGGGCTTAAGTCGAATGGCTTCCTGAAGTTCGGTAAGAGCTTCCCGGTTTTGGCCCAGAGCGATCAAAAGACTGCCGAGATTCGTGCGCGCCTCAAAGTAATCAGGCTTCAGCTTGATCGCTTTACGGTACGAATCAACAGCCTCGCGCTCGCGGCCCAACATGTAATAAGCATTCCCTAAATTGTAAAGCGCTTCCGGAAAGTCAGGTTTCGCAGCCAGGGCTTTGACGAAATTATCGACAGCGAGCTGATACTCTTCGCTTACGTAATAGACGGCGCCGAGATTGTTTAGAGCTTGCGCATCGGCTGGCTTCAAACGCACTGCATTGCTAAAGGACTCAATCGCTTCCGGATATCGTCCAGCTTTGTAGAGACTCGCGCCCAGGTTGTTATTGGCGACTGCGTCATCGGGCTTTACACGCAGTGCCTTTTGAAAAGCGTCAATGGACTGCGGCAGTTTTCCCAGCTGGTCATAAGCAATCCCAAGATTGCTCAAGGCACCAGTATTGTCGGGCCGGAGTTTAACGGTTTGTTCGTAAGCTGCAACTGCTTCTTGATATCGACCGAGCGTAAGGTAAGTATCGCCTAACGCATGAAGAGCTTCAGCCCAATCGGATTTCTGACTGACTGCTTGCTCGAATACTTTAAGAGCATCTTCATGTTTCTCCAGCGCAGCGTAAGCAATTCCCAGATTGAAAAGAGCGTCAGGATCGTTCGCCTTCAGGCTGAGGGCTTTTTGGAAAGCTTGAATGGCTTCATTGCTCTTGCCGCTGCTGAAATACGCCGCGCCAAGGTTGTTGTAGATGAAGGAATCGTTCGGCGTGTGCTTCAGCGCATTCTGATAAGCCTCAATCGCTTTTGCATACTGTCCCAGGTCGTAATAGGTATTGCCCTGGTTCTTGAACGCTTCGCCCTTGTCGGCGTCTGACAGAGTTCTAGCACCAGCGTCTGCTTCACCCGGGCGTGGCTGCGGTCGCCGCCGGTCAGAAGTGTTACGAGCGATTTCGACGCGACTGATGGCAGGCCGAGGCTGGCGTTTGACGATCAGCATCGAAGCTCCGCCAACCACATCGCGCACTCTTTGCGGTCGATTGAAGACGACGGCAGCCCCGCCCATGATGTCCTGGCCTCGGAACGCAACAGCGCCGCCAGCAATGTCCTGTGGGAGCATCGAGGCCAAGCTGGCTATAGCCCATTGTGAAAACACGGCTATCGCCAGAGTCACCGCGAGCGTATGTTTCAACAGCAGAGTTTGGGGTTGTGTGGTGGCAACTCGGAAAATGGAACCGCCAAGACGCCAAGGACGCCAAGCTGGAATAAAACCCAGTACGAAACCGCATTCGACAGCAACTTCTGTTGCATTCTTGGCGTGCTTGGCGTCTTGGCGGTTCATTTTACTCATTCCGGTTTAGCGACACAGAATCCCGCCACCGCTCTAACGCCTCTCCATTTGCGGGGAGGGGAATGTTGCTATGACGACGAGCGCCATGAAGATGAACGCGTTGGCCATCTTGTGTAAGCCAAAATCAAAAAGACTGTGAACCGCAACGCCAGCAATTCCAACTAACGCAGCGAAACATGCCGCCCTGCGAAAGCGATCTGGAGAAAGAAGATTGTTGCGGCTCTTCTTGAAAAACATCACGACGAACCAAATCCCTAAAACAGCGCCGATCAGACCTGCGCTGACTAGCAGCTCGAGATAATCGTTGTGCGCTTCCTGAGGAACCATCGTGCCGGACGCCTGGTGATGTGCGGGAATCGCGACCCAATATCCTCCCATTCCGACGCCGGCAACGGGATGCGCTTTGAACAGGTTCCAACTAGCGGCCCAGATCTCGTTCCGGCTGACAGCGCTGGGGTCGCGGCCCGTTTGCGTTTCATCGAGACGGCTTGCTAAACGATCCCCGCCCATCCAGAGAGTTCCTGCTATTACGCCTGCCAAAAGCAAAATCAATAATCCGATTCGGACCGGCAACAGCCGAGTGAAATTCAATATCTTGAGCGAACGGCTGCCGGCGTTTGAGGGCGGAACAGCAAAGTTAAAGAGCAATGCGGCAGCGACGACCTGTGCCAGCATTGCAACCAATCCACCGCGCGAATTCGATAACACCAACGCCATCCAGATCGCCAACACGGCAGCGATGTACACGAGCGCCCGTTCGCGCTTCACGCCGCCGCCAACAATCATGCCGAGTGCGAGCCCAAATCCCATCTCCATCAAATATGCAAAGTGATTCTTGTTGATGAATTGACCGTAACCCTGATCGGGCTTGAGAGCGACGATGAAACTATCTGAGTGCTGCATCGTTTGTCGCAGTAATCCAAAAATCGCACTAGCAACCGCGACCGCAATGATTAGATTGATGACGATTTTCATCCGTGGAGTGCTCGAGGCGTAACGGAAAAACAGTGCCGCCGATAGCGCCAAAGCGAGCAACTGAAACGCGACGAACTTCGTTTCATTTGGATCCGCGCTGATGCTGGTCCAAGCGCCCGAAATACCCGCAACGGCTGCGGAACTTAACGGAATAATTTGTACAAAACAAAATGCAGCCAGGGCAACAAGCGGCAGTAACAAACCCCATCCTCTGACGCTGGCGGCATCGCTTAGCAAGTTTTCAATGAGTGCGATTATCACAAGCGCAAATACCGCACAAACGAAAGCGGCTTTCCACCAGGGTTCAGAAGTGCCGTAAGGTATCGCCGTGAGGACGAGAAGTAGCAGGAGGGAGACGAAGATCGACTTATCGAGAACTGCCGCCCCGCCCATCAAGTCGTAATCCCAGTGGACGCCGCGAGTCGATAGTCGCTCGCTTCAACCTCCGGCGGAGGAGCGTGCAGTATTCTCTCCGCAGCTTCTGTCAGCTCTCGCCGGAACAGTCCACTCAAGTAGTTGGTATCAAGAAGCAGTGGTGGCGCGTCAAACGATCGATAAAGATTCATCCAGCCCCATTGCCCCGCTGAATTTGTCAGTGGCAGCCGAAGCGACCAGTACTGTCCGGAGTTGACGATTTCGGCATTTTCACCGTTCCGGCTCCACGACCACACAAAATGGCCGTTTGTCGTCTCGAAACCGTTGCCCGCATTGTGACCAACCAACTCTCGTCCGTGGCCGTAAGCCGGATGCTGAAGATGTAAGTGTGCATATCCGAACTGATGAGACTCGAGCATATGTGACACCGCAGCAACCAGCTCATAGATGTTATTCGCCTTGCTCAATGCTCGACTCGCACGGCGCACGCGAATGTTATTTGCAACTCTGAGTCGCCGATCGGCTACAGTGCGCTTCACGCCAGCCTTCAGCTCGTCAACTTCGTGATACTGAAGATGTCCTACCGCGATAAGCACTACGACTGCGACCACGAAGAGCACGAAGCCAGTCGAGTTCGATCCGGTTCGGGCAAACAACATTGCCAGCAGTCCAAAGGTGGCGCACACGCCGTACAACACCAAAGCCACTTGCTTTTGCGACCACCCGCGCGCCAGCAGCATGTGATGAATGTGCTCGTTATCTCCCTCGAATATGGGCTTGCGACTGATCATGCGGCGCGCCATCGTGACCGCTGTGTCGACGACCGGCAATCCAAACGCGAGCGCTGGAATAGCAACCGCAACTGCGGTAGTGGCTTTTTGAGTTCCCAAAACTGACAAAGCGGCGAGGGTAAACCCGACGAACAGCGCGCCGGAATCTCCCAGAAAGATGGAAGCGGGATTGAAGTTGTAACGTAAGAAGCCCGCAAGAGATCCACACAGAACAAGCGCGACTACGATCGTTAATGTGGCTCCTTGCGTGAAAGAGACGACGAGGATTACGAGCGACGAAAAGAGCGCGGCTCCGGATGCCAGCCCGTCGATGCCATCGATCAGATTGAATGCATTCGAAATCCCCACCAGCCAAAAAACCGTGAGGAGGAATGAGAGCGTGGAAGGAAGGTGCACGGAGCCAACGAAAGGCACTGAGAGTGCTTCGACGCGTCCACCCATTGCGTAAAAGAGTGCTGCTATCAGGCCGAGAACTGCGAATTTGATCCCTGCATTCGTGCCTCGCAAATCGTCGTAGATTCCAAGAGCGAGAACCAGGGTAGCGGGAATGAGTATCAACAGCGCATCGGATCTGAATTGTCTGAGCGTTTGAGTTAGTAGATTATCCACCAGCGGCAGAGCTGAGAGCGCAATACAGCTTGAAAGAAAGAGAGCAATCCCACCGAGTCTCGGCACTGCTTTGCTGTGACTCTTTCTGCCGGACGTAGGCACGTCGAGAAGCTTGAATCTCTCGCAACATCGTCGAATCAGGGGTGTAAGTACGAGCGATGAAAAAGTGGCGATTAAAAAGAGGGCGACGTAGGTATTCACGGCTAATCTCCTGAGGAGTTATTCGTGTTGTTTTGTGTCTTTAGTTCCCAGTTTCCAGAAGCTGAATAAACTGAGGCAGAAGCTTTCCTTTAGAAAACTTATCGGCTAAATCTCTGCAGCCTCGGTGTTGAGCCGATGCCTGGCCAGCTGCTTGAGTGATATGACTCACGACTCGATCGACCTCGCCGTGACGCGCTGAATAAAATCTCAGCCCATTCGAGCTCTGCGAGGCGATCTCTGTGATGTGACTCTCCTGTGGGCCAATGTATAAAAAGGGACTGCCGACAGTCAGGATGTTGTAGACCTTACACGGGTGCACGATCCCTGGAAATGGATCTCCCATGACAACAGCATGAAGGTCGGCCGCCGATAGCGATCCGGATAGTTGATCGAGCGGCTGATATGGAAGGCATTTGATGGTGTTCAGCCGGTGCTGCGCGGCAAAGGCCTTGACCTTTGTCTGCTCGCTGCCGCCACCAACGAAGCAGAAAGCAATCTCAGGCTTATTCGATAAGCGCAGCGCTGCCTGCAATAAGGTATCGAGTGGATGGCACGGACTGTGATTGCCCGAGTACATCACTACAAACTTGTTGCGCAGATCGTGTCGCTCTCGAAACTCTTCTCGGCCGGCTACGTCAAACTGAATCGCGTTGTCATGAGACCAGGGAGACAAGACCGCGATACGTCCTTTAGGAATTCCCTTCTCGACCACGCGTTCCTTCATGAAGCGATCCAGCACGATAACGCGATGCGCCTGGCGCATACTGTAGCGGAGCAGCCGGCGCAGCGTTTGTGCGACGAACGATTGCTCCTTGAGCCAGCCGGCGGCAATCGCCTCGTCCGGGTTCAGATCCATCACCCAACAAAAGAGACGCCCTCCCTTTAATCGCACGAACAGGGCTCCCAACACCGAGATCAAGGGTGGCGAAGTTAAAGCGATAACCCGGTCGAAGCGCGGCAACAGCAGGAGTCGCAACGAGCAGTTAATCAGGAAGCTGCCAAAGTTAACTGCGCGCCGCCATTTTGTCTCCTTCCCCAACGCTAAAGAGGCAATGCGAATGATCGTGATGCCTTTCCATGTCTCGCGCGTTGGAAAACGAAGTGATGGGTTGTCGTAGCCGCGGTCGCTGGCAATTACAGTAACTGAGTGGCCTCGGTTTGAAAGCTCCAGGGCCAGTTCGGTCAGGTATTGTCCTGTGGCCGCCACATCGGGATAGAAGCATTGGTTAAGGAGGAGTATGCGCAAGCTGTAAGAAAAGTCCTGAGTGCTGAGTACTGAGTGCCGACTGTTGCTAACTATATGATCGACTGTTTTGCTTGGAGTTTCGGCGACTCTTTCGCGCGCCGTCGCTCGACTCCTGCTCGCAATCCCCCAATTATCTGCCCTACTTCGATTGCTTGACCCATCAATCCCATGAAGCTGTCCTTGTCCAAATAGCCCACATCAAGCGCAATGTACAATTGGGTCCTCAATTCGGCGCATGAACCTTTCGAGATGGAAAGAAATCGCTGAAACTCGGGAAGGCTTCCGCGTTCAAATCCTTCAGCCAAGTTGGATGTAGTAGAAACAGCAGCCCGTCGCACTTGATCTCTAAGACCAAAGTCCTTGGCAAAACGTCCCTCATTCGTGACTCTATAAATCTGAGAGGTGAGCTTCCGCGCTTTTTGCCAGGCGATCAACTGTTCAAATTTTTCAATCTTTTTCTTCATGAGGTTTCTCCTTGTTGAGTGAGGATTAGAGGTTTACCCGGTACTCAGTACTCAGCACTCAGTACTTTATCATCAATTCGTTCCCTGAAATATGCGGCGGTTCGCGTCAAGCCTTCACGCAATTGGACCTTGGGGCTCCAGCCCAGTAGTTTCCGGGCTCGTGTGATGTCCGGTTGCCTCTGCTTCGGATCGTCATTAGGCAAAGGCATGTACTTCACCGTCGATTTCGATTGACAGATATCGACGACCTCTCCAGCCAGATCTTTGATCGTAAACTCGACCGGATTGCCCAAATTGATCGGCTCATGTAAATCGTCGGCCGCCATCAATCTCATCAAAGCCTCGACCAGATCATCGACGTAGCAAAACGAGCGAGTCTGATCGCCGGCTCCGTACAAAGTCAACGGCTCGCCTCGCAACGCCTGGACGATGAAGTTAGAAACGACCCGCCCATCGTTTTCCATCATACGGGGTCCGTATGTATTGAAAATTCGCGCGATACGAGTATCGACGCGATTTTGCCGGTGATAATCCATCATCAAGGTCTCAGCAATGCGCTTGCCCTCGTCGTAGCACGATCTCTGACCGATAGGATTAACATTCCCCCAATACTCTTCTTTTTGCGGGTGCACCAGTGGATCACCGTAGATTTCGGAAGTAGAAGCCTGGAGGATCCGTGCGCGCACTCGCTTGGCCAACCCGAGCATGTTTATCGTACCCATCACGCTCGTCTTTACAGTTTTCACAGGGTTGTATTGGTAGTGAATCGGCGAAGCGGGACAGGCGAGGTTGTAAATCTGATCGACCTCGAGTAACACCGGCTCGATCACGTCGTGCCTCAGCAGTTCAAACCGCGGATTGTCCAGTAAATGAAAAACGTTTTCGCGCCGGCCGGTGAAAAAATTGTCAAGACAGATGACGTCATGGCCTTCGCCGATTATCCTTTCGCACAGGTGCGAGCCGATGAAGCCCGCGCCGCCAGTCACCAAAACTCTCATACAGTTTGTATCCCGAGGCCTACGGAGCGGGCCGTTGCTTCCAGATCGGATTGGACCATCTCTTTGATCAATTCCGAAAACGTATACTTCGGCTGCCAGCCTAATACCCGGCGCGCCTTACTTGCATCACCGATGAGTTGATCGACTTCAGCCGGCCTGCGAAAACGCTCGTCCGTCACTACATATTTGCGGTAATCGAGATCGACTTCAGCAAACGCTCGCTCACAAAACTCGCCGACGCTGTGCGATTCTCCGGTTGCGATTACGTAGTCGTCAGGCTCGGGCTGCTGCAACATCAGGTATATCGCGTGTACGTAGTCTTTTGCATGTCCCCAGTCGCGTTGCGCGTCGAGATTGCCGAGTCTCAGTTCAGAAGCCAAGCCAAGTTTAATGCGCGCCACGGTATTACTGATCTTGCGCGTCACGAATTCGAATCCACGGCGTGGGCCTTCGTGATTGAAGAGAATGCCGTTCACGCAGAACATGTCGTAGGCTTCGCGGTAGTTGCGTGTGAGATCGAAACCGGCGACTTTGCTGATGCCGTAAGGACTGCGCGGATGAAACGGAGTCGATTCGTTTTGAGGAACCTCGTGAACTTTTCCAAACATCTCGCTTGAGCCGGCAAAATAGAAACGACACTTCGGCTGGAGCTCGCGTAATGCCGCCAACATGTAATGTGTGCCATTGATGTTGGTATTCAACGTCGAGAAGCCATCGGCAAAGCTTTCGGCGACGAAGCTTTGCGCAGCCAGGTGGTAGCACTCATCAAAGTCGTAGCGACTGATGATGTGGAAAATGCTCGGATAGCTCTCCAGGCTTGCCGGATGCAGGGTGATTTTGTCGAGCAGGTGTGTTATCCGCTCGGTTCGGTGTTCGGGAGCTTCCAGCGCGACTCGCCGTACCAACCCGTGAACTTCGTAGCCGCGGTCAAGCAGCTCTTCGGCGAGATAGCTGCCATCCTGGCCTGTGATGCCCGTTATGAGAACTTTTTTTGGCATCGAAAATAGTGCTGAGTACTGAGTTCAGAGTTCCAAGTACTGAGTTCTGAGTACTGAGTACTACGTTTAAAGGTCTCGTCGCTTGAACTCGGTACTCAGCACTCAGTACTCAGTACTTACCGGTCTCGTCCTTTTCACTCACTACTCAGCACTCAGCACTCTTCCTTCTGACCGCGTAGTTGCCAAGATACAACACATCCATCTTTGTCTTCATGAAACAATCGATCGCGTGTCGCGGAGTGCAGACGACCGGTTCATTTTCATTAAAGGAGGTATTCAACACGACCGGCGTCCCGGTCAATGCATGAAAGTCCGAAATCAATTGATGGTACCGCGGGTTCAAAGAACGGGCGACCGTCTGAAGCCGCCCGGAGCCGTCAACGTGCGTCACAGCAGGAATTTCGCGCCGCCGTTCAGGCCTGATCTGATAAACCATCAACATCGTGGGCGCCGGATGTGATTGTTCGAAATATTCGCCGGTGTACTCTTCCAGAATGGACGGCGCAAAAGGACGAAACGGCTCGCGCTTTTTGATTCTGTCGTTCAGGACGGTTTTCATCTCAGCGCGTCTCGGGTCAACCACGATCGAGCGGTTGCCAAGTGCGCGTGGCCCAAACTCCATCCGTCCCTGAAACCATCCGACGACTAATCCCTCGGCGATATCTTCTGCAGCTTGCCTCGTCAGATCCTGATCGGAATATATCTCGAAAGCAAGATTGCTTCGTTCCAACTCGGCCTTAATTTCAGTCTCAGTGAATTCAGGCCCGGTGTAGGCGCCTTCCATCGATGGGCCGCGTTGATTTTTTAACAAGCCATTGTAGATCTCGTAACAGACGCCGAGTGCGGTGCCGCTATCGCCCGCGGCCGGCTGTACAAACACACGCTTGAACGGCGTGTTAAGCAATATCTTGCCGTTCATTACGGAGTTGTACGCGACTCCTCCCGCCAACCCGAGATCGGTTAGTCCCGTCTGTTCGTGCAAATGCCTCAGATTGTGAAAGCCGACTTCTTCCAGCCGCAACTGGAGGCTTGCAGCGATGTCGCGATCGCGATCGGTTAGAGGAGCGTTGGGTTGTCGCTGAGGTCCAAAGGTCTTGACAAACTCGTTAGAGAAGATCTGCCCGATTACCGGTGAGCCTTGATCCCACGTCATGTCCACGCCTTCTGCCGAGTGACGAAAATAATCAAGGTTCAGAGTGAATCGCCCATGCTCTTCTGTCCGAATGATTTCGCGAAACTCTTCCATGAACCGGGGCTTGCCATACGGCGCGAGGCCCATGACTTTGCCCTCATCACCGTAATGCGGGAAACCGAGAAACTGTGTCGTGGCGGTATAGACTATGCCGGACGAGTGTGGGTACTCGACCTGGCCCAGTACTTCGATCGCGTTGTCTTCACCCCTGCCCCACATGGTCGAGATAAAGTCGCCAAAGCCGTCGATTGAAAGCAGTGCGGCGCGATCAAAAGGTGAGACGTAGAAAGCGCTGGCGAGATGGGCTCGGTGATGTTCGATGTTATGAAAGCGGGCAGTCAGATTTGACGAAGGTACACCTAATTCGTTAGCGAGGACATCTTTTAAGTCGCGAGTCTTCGCTGCGTTCGCAAGGCGATCGACAACCTGCGCGAACATTCCCGTTGAATGCTTTTTCCCATTCCCCTGTTCTCCGGTTCCCCCCTTCCCCCCTTCTCCCCTTCTCGCCGTCCCCCCGTCCCCGTAATCCGTCTCAAGTGTTACGATTGACTCCAGACTCCCGACTCCTGACTCCTGACTTGCCGCGCTTGTCGCCTGCCGCCCACCTCTCGTTAACTGTCGCGCAGCACGCGTCGCAGCAAAAAGAACTTTCTTGTGCAGGTGTGCAGACGGGTCTCGTGAGATGCCGACGTGCTCAACCTGTTCGATTCCGATTCCGGCAGTCTTGAGACAGTACCGGATTGATTCCGTGGGAAAGCCGGCGCAGTGCTTCGCTCGGTTGAAGCGTTCTTCTTCGGCTGCGGCTATGAGTTCGCCATCTTTGATGATGGCCGCCGCCGCATCCCCGTGATAAGCATTTATACCAAGAATGATCATTTCGTGTGGTTTCGTGGGATCAATTCGTGTGGTTTCGTGGATCGTTTTTCAAATTCGAAATCCGCAATTCGAATTCCGAATTTTTCTTTCAGGTCATTGTCGATCAAATAAAGTGACAGCATTGACTCGGCGAGCAGACGCTGGAACGCGTAGTACCAGCCCGGCCATCCATCAAGTATCCCGCCGCGCAGGATCAGGCAATAAAATAGAACTGCCACCGGCGCCACAACACGCCAAAGTCGAATCCGATCCTTCCAACTCAGACTGCGAGGATCCGAACTGAGAAGCTTATCCGCTTCTAACTTCGTATATCGAATCTGCGCTTCAAACCATCGACTGAGCGGCTTCCGATCATCATGAAGAATTGGCGCCTGCAGCCTATCGATATTGCCGTCAATAACAACGCGATGAGTGTGTCCATCTTGTTCATACACGCCTGCCCCGCGACGATACAAAACAGTCACGGGCGGATAAATGCCGCTTTTCAGAGGTCTGCCATCAATGCAGTAGCGGAAACTTGATTGATACCCATCGGTACTACCGTTTGGGTTTAGCGTTTTCAATTCTTTTACGAACTCATCCGTCAACACATAGTCAGCATCCAAAGCTAATACCCACTCTGAAGCAATTCCCGTCTCTTTCAATCCAAAGTTCCACTGAGCAGCATGTGAATCGAATTCTCTTTGATAAAGCCTGACCTGCGAAGAGTGCTTAAGGATTTCTACTGTTTCGTCGTCACTGAAGCTATCGACTACCACGATATCAGAGGCCCAACGCAGTTCCTGTAACGTGCGCCCGATATTGGCCGCTTCATTGTGAGTTAGGATTAAAGGAGTAATTTTATCCAGCAATTTCTCTGTACACCTCAACGAACTCCTTAGCAATCACCGGCCACTGAAACTTCGCTGCGAACTCTTTTCCGAGCAAGCCTCGTCGCACGAGCTCTTCCCTTGAACTACAAGCCTCGAGCAATGCATGTTCGACTGAACTCTTTTCTATGGACGCTATCCATCCTGCTCCGGCAGCTTCGATTTCACTGGCAAGATTGACGTGCGGGCTAATCAGAACCGGAATACCGCACGCCAACGCCTCCATTACACAAAGCCCAAAGTTCTCATGATGCGAAGGCAATGCCAACAACGACGCGTCTTGCAGCGCAGACATTTTAAGACCTCCGCTGATCCAGCCAGGGAACAACACTCGTTCTGTAGCGTTCTGTTCCCTCACCGCTTTTTGAAGTGAAGCGACGTAATCAGAGGGCCCATCGCCAGCGAGTACCAGGCGCCAATCTCGAAAACCGCCTCGCACGAGTGACAGAAATGCGTGTAAGAGAACGTCGATCCCTTTTGTCGGCAAGAGGCGGGACAACACGAGCACGTAGGGATGGTTCTGCAGCTTAAAAAGATTTCGAAAGTCATCTGCGGAATCAGTGGATTGAATATCAATTCCAAGTGGGACAACGCGGCCATGATTCAATCCCAATGACTCTTCCACAGCGTTCTTCTCAGATCGCGTGGTGTAGTGGATCGCCGCAGCGTTGCGCATCATTTTTTCGACACCGCTATGCCAAAACACTTTCTTGCGTAGAGACTTCTGACCAAGCGCCCATGGTGTGAGGGTTCCAAGCGGTCTAATCACATACGGTACTCCTTGTTTTCGAGCAGCTCGTGCGGCAGCGATACACGCGTGATTAAACACAGCATGAATATGAATTACATCGAAATCGGAAACATGCTGCTGAAGCCACTGAGCGAACGAACGCGAGTATTTGAATGAGTCTCCGAATTGTTTTTTGAAAAAGATTATTGGCACATCTTGATGTGTGGTGATCGTCTGCAGCTTCGGTTCCAGTAGTCCGTTTAAGTCGGCATCGGTAGTGGCCAGCAGGACGTCAACTCCGCTGTCCCGGAGGGCACGGCACATGGGAATGATTGCTTGTCCGGGCCCACCCGACCGTTCTGAAATGGAAGGAATGACGTGTAGAACTTTCAGTTGACGACTCCGTTGATCTCGCACCACCTGTTCAGAACATACAAGGCCCACGGACGGGACCAGCCGACTGAACGAGGCGAACGGAGGAAACCGTTCCAGATTTCGCTCACAGCGCCTCGGTTGAGCGCACCAGGTTTGGCAGGCGCATCATTCTGCACCACCGAAGATATCTCGTCGCGCAGTCGCGACTGCATCCATTTCTCAAAAGGAAGGGTGAATCCCATCTTCGACCGGTGTAGCACTTCAGCTGGTAGCACATCAGCCAACGCGTCAGCCAGCAGTGGCTTCGTTCGCCCGCCATTGAGTTTCCAATGGCCAGGCAGACTCAAAACCAAACGCGCAACTTCGACGTCGACGAACGGGACGCGCACTTCCAGTGAATGGGCCATGCTCATCGCGTCAGTGTCGCGCAACAGTGTGTTGGCCATGTATCCGGTGAGCTCGAGCTGCGATACGGTGTTAATGACATCACCAGTAGACGAAACGACGTTGCCAGCACCGTCCGGCGTCGAAGGTAAGGCGTCAAGCGACGTGATGTTGTCAGTACCACCCGCGGTAGCAGGTGGGTGCGCAAGTAAAGCGCTGATCTGGTTCGCAGAAAACAGTTGCCTCGTAACGCGATATACATCCGTCGCGCTCCCATCGCCCTGAGCCAGCTCCCATAGTTTGTTTCTCTGCACCGTCCCCGACAACGTTGCCTTACCAACCACCGCAGCCGAGCGAAGTACACTCCGAGCGAGCCCAGGCATGTTGTGCAGACGTTGTGCCCGGCGAAAACTCGGATAACCCGCGAACAGTTCATCGCCACCCAGGCCGGAAAGCGCAACAGTGACGCCAGCTTCTTTCACAGCCTTTGACACGATGAACGTGTTCACAGCATCCATC
>DATEDU010000311.1:0-3508 GCA_035281525.1 Pyrinomonadaceae bacterium
TGCTAAACGCAACCGCTCGTGCCAGCAAAAGCATCCTAAACGCGTTCACTCAGGAGCAGGATGTTATGTTCACCAGGAACGCTGAATTAACCAGACCTTTGAGAAAAGCCATGTACGCACTTACCGCACGTCAAATTCTAATCATCGCATTGATTTCAGGGCTCTTTGCGGCAGGCACAGTCGCCATTTTCGACCGTGTATCGAACCGCTTACACCCGGCAGGATCCGCATTTTCGGAAACCGCTCCGGCTGGCATCACAGACCCGTCAGCCACTACAGATGAGCAAAATAATATTGAAGTCTATCGAGCTCTTTCGCCGGGCGTCGTAAACATTCATTCGATGTCCTACGCGCGCGATTTCTTCGGCTTCGTTGAACCGCAGGAAGGATCCGGCTCGGGTTCGATTCTGGACCAGAGTGGCAACATTCTGACGAATTATCATGTCGTCGAGCGCGCTCAGAAGCTGGCAGTCAGCCTTGGCGGCGAGAAGACCTATGCGGCAACCGTCGTCGGCGGCGATCCGGATACTGACTTGGCCGTAATTCGTCTCGTAGAAAAGCCAAGGGAACCTCTTACCGTCGTCCCGTTTGGCGACTCCGACAAATTGGTTGTCGGGCAAAAGGTGCTGGCGATCGGCAATCCGTTCGGAATGGACCGTACGTTGACAACTGGAGTCATCAGCGGTTTGCAACGCCCGATTCGAGCACGCAATAACCGGCAAATTGAAGGCGCGATCCAGACGGATGCGTCAATCAATCCCGGCAACTCCGGTGGTCCATTGCTCGACTCGCACGGACGCATGATCGGAATCAACTCGCAAATTCTTTCACCGTCCGGCGCTTCAGCCGGTATCGGCTTTGCCGTTCCGGTTAACATCGCGAAGCGTATCGTGCCGCAATTGATCAAATCCGGTCAGGTGGTCCGACCAAAACTCGGAATCACAACTCGTAACGTCGAGGCGTTCCGGAATCAGGTGCAATTGCCCGTTTCCGACGGCGTGCTGATTTGGCAAGTTGCAGCCGGTGGAGCTGCGGCGAGCGCGGGCTTGCGAGGTCTCGCGCAGACGGAAGACGGCTCCGTTGAATTGGGCGACATCATTGTCGGGATCGCTGGTGAGAAAGTGGGAAATACTGACGATCTATTCCGAATTCTCGACAAGCATCAAGTCGGCGAGACGGTCCAGGTGGAGATTATCAGGAACGGCAGGCGTATGACTGTGCCTGTGCGACTGACGGTTGGACCAGACACACGCCGCGGAGTTTTTAGAGGCTAAGCCTGTTGGGGAACCTGCGAAGCAGGTGAAAGCATAAAGCCCAGGGCGTAAGCCCTGGGTCCCCGGTAAAACGAGTGCTAAGCCCGCGACAGCGGGCGACGGCAGATTCTGATGCGCTGTCGCCCGCTTCGCGGGCTCATTATTTTTTGAATATCAGTACCTAGGGCTTACGCCCTAGGCTTTATGCTGCCGTCCGTTTCACGGACTATATATGTCTTAACCTCCAAACATTTTTTTATAATCAGTCACACTTCGAACGATGACATCGAGCGCTTCTAACCGGTCGTAAACATCCACGATTTCAACTCGCCTCGGCGCATCACCGGGCAGTTGTTTATAACTCAGAAAATAATGCTTTAAGCGATCGACCAGGGCCTTCGGGCACTGGTCGATATTTTTTATGTGACCGTACGCGAGGTCGGCTTCAAGTACTGCAATGATCTTGTCGTCAGCCTGGTCGCCGTCGATCATTCTCAAGCCGCCAATCGGATTAGCGTGAAGAAAAAAGCCACCGTGAGCGAATGTTTTCTCAGTGAGAACGCAGATGTCCATCGGATCGCCGTCACCTTCAATGCCTCTCGAGCCGGTGCGTTCGCAACAGAGTTTCGCGACCTCGTCGCCGCAAAAAGTTCGCGGGATAAAGCCGTAGAGAGAAGGGCACATCGACGAGAATCGTTGCGGTCGATCGACGCGCAGGTGGCCCGACATTTTGTCCAACTCATACTTGACGGCATCGGTGGGGACTATTTCGACGTAGGCGTTGACACTCTCTGGCGCTTTATCGCCGGGCGAGACCCCATGCCACGGATGCGCCTGCAGCAGCAGATTATGATCGGGAACTGCGTTGTTGTCTTTGCCCATTGAGAGGTAAATGGTAAATGGTAAATGGTGAATGGTAAATGTCGCAGTCTAGAGTCGGCAGTCTGGAGTCACGAGTCAGAAGTAAGAAGGCAGACGTTCTGAATTCTGACTCTGTCTCCAGACTCATGACTCATGACTCGGAACCATTTACCATTTACCATTTACCATTTACTATTCACTAATAAATGGCGGCCATTACTCAAGAGTTAAGCCAAGCACGTCCGCGCGCAATCACGATGCGCTGGATAATCAGTGCCCGCGAAGACTTGATCTGGTTTATCGGATCAGTCGTCTCGAGCTACGCGCTGCTGCTCTTGTACGTCGGCGGTGTTGTGCCGCTGATTCCGATGGTCGCTCTCTGGGCCATATTGATTGATGCGCCTCACGTCTTTGGCACCTTTTCCCGAACCTATTTCGATCGCACCGAGCGCCGCAATCGAGCGCGACTGCTTTGGGGTTCTTTACTATTCTTCATCGTTGGACCGGTGATGGTCTTGGCCGGCGCAGCCTTTGTGTTCTTTTTTATAGCCGCGCTGTGGGCTTACTACCATCTCGTGAAGCAGCACTACGGCTTCATGGTGCTGTACAAGAAGAAGAACGGGGATCTAGCGGCTGTTGACAATGCGCTAGATCGACTGTTGCTGCTGTTTGCGTTCAACTATCCGTTCGTCGCTTTCATTGCGCAAGATCCGGAAGCCATGTCGCGCGTCCCAACGTTACTGCAAGGTGGGGTGAATGCGCTGGCGATGTTTTTGTTAGCAGGCACGGTGTTGCTCGGTGTTGTCTGGCTGGGCCGGCAGATTCAGCGCGCTGTTATCGGATTACCGCTGAACGTTCCGAAATATCTGCTACTTGCTGCGGCGATTCCAATGCATTGGATCGTTTTGCTGACGCCGATGCCGAATAAGCCCATCGCGATCGTTGCGATTCTGACTATCTTTCACAATCTGCAATACCACCGGCTGATCTGGTTTCATAATCAGAAGTACACAACGAGGCAGAGCGTCGCCGCAAAATTTGGTGAACCGACACCGGAAAGGCTGAGCCTTTCCGCACGGGACGGCGGCGGAGCCGCAGAGCACAGCGAGATGAGGAAGAAATACGGGGCTGCTGAACTCATTAGCCGGCGGCTGCTTTTCTACATTGCGTTTGGAATTATTTTTGGATTGATCTACCAGGGCCCGAGACAATACCTCGGCTACGTCAGCTTCAACAACGGAGACACAGCGGGAGGAGTCACTGGGCAGACATTCGCGACTCAATTAGCAGTCTCATTCCTTTGGGGCTACGCCTTCATTCACTACTATTTGGATTCTAAGATATGGCGCGTTCGCCGCGACCCCTCCGTCGGCGAAGCCCTCAAGATGGCCTGA
>DATEDU010000312.1:0-6809 GCA_035281525.1 Pyrinomonadaceae bacterium
GGGCTCGCCTGCACCCATGGACCATAGTTATGCTTCGCGCCCCACACCGCGACACTCGCCATCAACACGATCGCGCTGGTCACGATCCTCAAATCAAACTTCAATGCCGCCCATAAAAGGAATGGCAAACTCAGGTACGCCAACGGGTAGGTCTTGACCGGCCCTGGAAACCAGCCGCCAAACACAATCATCACTACCAACAAATGCAGTAGCAGCAGAACGGCGATTTCAACCCCGTGTTCAGCGTTCGACTCGCCGGGCCATCGCCATGAAAGAATAAACGGCGCGACGATCAGCGCGCCGAAACCGTCGCCAATCCACCACGTCAACCAGATGGACCAGAACTTGGCCCATTCCGCCGGATTGCCAAGACCCAGACTGACACTGCCAATCGTCGCGCTTACCATCGGCGCCAGAATCGCAGCGCAACCGACAAAGCGCATCACGTCAGCGACAGAATCCAGCGAGTTGCGCCAGCGAACCCGTTGTAAAAGCCAGAAGGCGGCGAGAGCCTCGAGCGTGTTTCCAATGGCGATACCGACTGCGGATCCCGCCGGTATGTCAGTCAAAACATTCGCAACGAGAGCGCCAAGAAACACACCGGGCCAAACACGCCGGCCGAACATGAGAAGCGAAGCGATGGCGATTCCCGTGGGCGGCCACACGGGTGTGACGTTGCTATGGAGTGCGGCGAGAGACAGGCCTAACTTCGCGGCCGCAAAGTAGACGAGGGCCAACAGGAGAATGTAGGCAATCAGGGGAACGGGACGCCTCATTTTCAAAATCCGTGAACACAGATTCTAACTCCAGGACAGAAAAAAGCGCGGCGGTTTTTGCCGTCCGCCGCGCCAACTATACCCACAGGAGGAAAGGGGTATTCAACGCGGGGAAGTATAGAGGATTTGACCTGCACTGGCAATGTGCGGAGGCGCACCAAGAACCACCCAATATTTCTAAACAAATGCCAAACAGTGTCAAAAGAAATGTTTATTAACAGGCGACTTCGCGCCCCTCTTAACTGTGCTAAGATTCGTTCATTCCCCCGCGTAAAAACAAAGATCCCGGCTATTCAGCGGCCCGCAAAATTGTTAGCCCCCTTGAGCGCTTTAGCCACGATTCGTAAAGCCGGGGAGGGCATATGCCAACTCGCGACACGATAGTGATTGGGACGTCCGCCGGCGGAGTCCAGGCTTTAACCACCCTCGTGGCGGGCCTACCCGCGGACCTCCCCGCGGCCGTGTTCATAGTCCTGCACATTCCCGCCGACTCTACGGGTTTACTTCCCGGAATTCTGGCCCGCGAATCCAACTTACCCGTAGCGCACGCTGTCGATGGCGAAGGCATAAGGCGCGGGCAAATCTACGTCGCGCCGCCTGACCTTCACTTGCTAATCGAGAGACATCACGTCCGGCTCGTGCATGGCCCGAAAGAGAACCTGCATCGTCCTTCCATTGACGCCCTGTTCCGGTCCGCTGCGCGCTGGGCTGGACCGCGGGCCATTGGCGTCGTCTTGACCGGCGCTCGCGACGATGGTGCTCTCGGGATGCGCGAAATCAAACAACGTGGCGGCATAAGCATCGTTCAGGATCCTCTAGAAGCACTCTTCCCAAGTATGCCGATGAGTGTCATGCAGGCAATCAAGGTCGATTACTCAGTCCCCTTACGCGAGATTGCATCTCTATTGGACGAACTATCCCGCGAGACTGCGGACGAGGAAGGTAGGTATCCTGTGCCTGAAAACGTGGAGATTGAGACAAGAATCGCACAACAGGAAATGGATGGAGACGAACTGATCGCCAGCGTCGAAAGAATCGGCAGGATCTCCAAGCTGACCTGTCCCGATTGCCACGGCGCGTTATGGGAAATCAGCGACGAAGACCTGCTGCGGTATCGTTGTCACGTCGGCCACGCGTTTTCAGCCGAGAGTTTAAGTAATGGGCAGGGAGAAATGCTTGAGGTGGCCTTGTGGTCTGCTGTGCGTGCCCTTGAAGAACAAATGATTCTGGCGAAGCGCATCGTCGAACGCGCTCGCCGTTCGAATCATACTCGCGCGATGTTGACTTTCGAAAAACGAGCGCGCGAGGCTGAGGAGCATAGCTCCGCGATACGTCAGCTATTGCTGAGTGGGAAAAAAGGTGGTATAGCGGAAGAGCCATCACAAACCAAAGTTTGAATGAGCTTTTACCGATTCCCACTCGGGGCGAGTGTGTGTAACCAATGGATGATGCAACGAAACCCGAAGGCATTAGCGATCTCGTCGTAGTCGGTTCTTCCGCTGGGGGTGTCGGCGCGCTCTCCACCCTGGTGAGTACACTTAACAAAGACTTTCCCGCCCCGGTTGTTCTGGCCCAACATCTCGATCCGCAGCGTCCCAGTCATCTTGGAGAAATCTTGAATCGGCGTAGCTCACTTCCAATCGTGGTGGTGGGTGAAGAAGTACCTACGCGTCTCGAAAACGGCAACATCTATGTTGTTCCGTCCAACAAACACGTAAGGATCGCGGACGGTCACGTTCACCTCGAATCGGATCACGCCGAGCGTCCTACACCATCTGTCGACAAGCTGCTCTCGAGCGCGGCCCAGTCTTACGGTGAGCATCTGATTGCCATTATTCTCACCGGCGCTGGTTCTGACGGGGCTGCCGGCGCGGTCGACGTTAAGACTGCCGGCGGCGTGGTGATCATCCAAAACCCCGAAACCGCCGCCTACCCGTCAATGCCCATGTCGTTGCCCCCGACCGTTGTCGATCACGTCATGGAGATCGAGCAGATTGGCCCACTGCTTTACGATCTTTTGAATGGCGTCAACATACCTGCACAGGAAAAGCTGGAAGACCCGCTCCGTGAAGTGCTGCTGCATGTCAGCGCGCACACAAACATAGACTTTCGCAACTATAAATCGTCGACCATTTTGCGGCGAATTGCGCGGCGCATGGCAGTGACACACGTTTCAAACCTCAACGATTATCTCGATTACCTGCGTGCGCATCCTGAGGAAATCCAGAACCTCGTGAAAGCGTTTTTGATCAAGGTGACCGGGTTTTTCCGAGATCCCGAAGCATTCGAGGTCCTCTCCACCACAGTATTGCCGGAGATCATCGATCGAGCTAAGCAAAACGGGCGTATCTTACGCATCTGGTCGGCTGGGTGTGCGACGGGAGAAGAAGCCTATTCCATGGCCCTGCTGATCGCCGACCAACTCGGTCCCGACTTTCCTGAGTGGAGCGTCAAAATCTTTGCTACCGATCTGGCCGCGGACGCTATTGGGTTTGCACGACGCGGCATTTATCCGGAGAACGTCCTCGCTGAATTGCCGGACAACTATCGACAGCGTTTCTTTGAACACCTGGACCAGGGTTACCGCATTGTTAAGATGTTGCGCGAAACGGTAATCTTCGGGCAACAGGATATCAGCCGCGGCGTGCCGTTTCCCCGCATCGACCTTGTCGTTTGCCGAAACCTGCTCATCTATCTGAAACCGGAAATGCAGCAAACGGTTCTCGATCTGTTTGCTTACTCACTGCATCAGTCCCAGGGTTATCTGTTCCTCGGTAAAGCGGAAACTGCGCGACCGACGAAGGCTACCTTCGAGCTAGTCAACAAGAAGTGGAAGATATATCGCTGCCTTGGTGGATCAATCCATTTCCCAGCGCCGCAGCCTTCGCAAAATGCCGCACCGCCGCTCAATGGTCGCCGAGAAGTACGTCTTCGGAATGGAAATGCGGGAACGATCCATTACGACCAGCCGGGCAACGATAACGACGTCACGCAGCTCCGGCGCGTGAACGAAACGATGCTTCGCTATCTGACTGTCGGCGTCGTGATTATCGATCGTTCGTATCGCATCCTGACCATTAATGCCACGGCCCGCCGGCTCTTTGGTATTCGCGACATCGCGTACGATCAAGACTTCTTGCACACCGTTAAAGGGATGCCATACCAGGACGTCAGGAACGCGATCGACCTCGTGTTTCGAGAACACACAACTACCACGCTAAAAGATCTTGAATTGAACCAGACTGCGGTAGGCATAGGCAGCGCGCGCTACATAGAAATGACGATGATGATCATGCAGGGGGAAGCAGGTGCGCAAGATCTGGCTGTGATTACGGCCGTCGACACCACCGAAGGTGTGCAAATCAAGCGGCGACTCGAAGCGGTGCAGCGCGAACAAGCGGAACTCGTCGGCGAGCTTAGTACGGCAAACAAGCGTCTGGGCGACATGAACAAGGAGCTCCAGGACTCAAACGAGGAACTTCAGGCTGCCAATGAAGAGTTGATGCTGACGCAGGAGGAACTTCAGGCTACGAATGAGGAGTTTGAAGCCACGAACGAAGAGTTACAGGCCACGAACGAGGAACTCGAAACGAATAACGAAGAGCTTCAAGCTACCAACGAAGAATTGCAAACGACCAATGATGAGCTGACGGCGCGCACTCTTGAATTGCACCATCTGACTAGGGAAAACACTGAAGAGCAGTTTCACCTGTCAGAGTTGCTCGAGCGCTTCCCTTACTACGTCATGGTTGTCAACACAGAGGGTCTGACTATTCAAGCCATCAACCCTGGGTACGCAATGCTCTTAGGCAAACGTAGTGTGATTGGAGAGCCGGTGAGCCAATTCTTTGAAGGACCCGATCTGGAGAAGTTAATCGAGACACTCAACGAGGTCGCTAGAAGCGGAAAGCCGACTACGACGCCGCCGTTAGATGTAAGAGCCGGTGACTATGCAGCCAAGCCCAATGACCAGTTTATTCACAGCATTGTGCCGATACACAATATCGACGGCCTCGAACCACATCGGTTATTCCTTTACACGGAAAAAGCCTAACGCCGGGGCCGCTTCACCGGAAAACTCGGGGGGGAGAACTTTGTTCCTCAAAATCCGCTTTTAAGACCTGATAGCACTCGCAAACTGCTTGCTCCAGCCGCTCGCGATCTCTGATGTGTAACTGGCCGCGCCGGTATTCGATGGCGCCGATGGATTGCAGCATGCCGGCGGCTACGGTGATTCCCGCACGCCTGGCTCCCAGCCGCGAAGCGATGGCTTCCTGAGTCAGCTTAAGGTTGTTTCCTCCGACGCGATCGTGAATTAGTAATAACCAGCACGCGAGCCGCTCCAGCACCGTATGCCGTGCATTGCAGACCGCACGTTGCGACACCTGGGTTATCAAGGAAGAGTACCCGTGCATGATGTGCTTCAGAGTGTTTTCATTCGACACGAACGTGTGCTCAAGGGCACTGGCGCTGAGTCGAGCCATCGAACCGCCGATACACATTCTCGTCCAATGACGTGCGACCCCGCCGCCTAATAACGCTGAGAGACCAACAACTCCTTCTCTTCCAACCATAGAGATCTCGATGGTGGTGCCGTCCTCCATGATTGCCAGATTCGAAACTATCGAGTCGAGCGGAAAGTACACTTCCTCTATCCGATCGCCGTATTCATAAATGATGTCGTTGAATGACGACCGCACGATGCGGATCTGGGGCAGCAGAAAATCGATGTCTGCGGCGAGTAGGTGATTTAGTAACCTGTTCTGCGATGGAGGCACGGCGACACGTGTTCCTGCTAGGGCTTTGTCCCCGGTAATACTTTGAACCACTTTAGCTCCTTCTATCCGACCTAAGTTGAAGGGAATATCGGGGGGTCGCTACGCGCACGGTCTTTGGGACGTATAGCTCGCTCGAATCTTACCGGGTTTGTCTCGGAACGTACATAGGGAAAGTCCCGATTATGTGGGTGGAGGCAAAAGCGTGTTTAACCAGTGGCTGCAAATAATTTTTATGAGTGTTCGCTCACGTACCGACCCGTCTTAATAGCAGGCGTATGGTTCAGTTCACACACGACAAGCAGGGTGGCCGCGGTCGTTGTATCCTTCCCGACTGACCTTGAGAAATATATGACGGCCCGGCCTTAATTCCTTTCTGTAATCCATTTGGAAGTTGAATCTTCGAGGGGTGGGAGCCCGATGAACCGCCCTCGCTTCCGAGGCCCAGGATCCCATGAATTTCAAAAACCCCCGCGTCCTGTACATCGAGGATCACGAAGACACGCGTGAACTTGTGACCCTGCTACTCACCCAAAGAAGCTATGAAGTCGTAAGCGGCGCTACGATCGAAAGCGGCATCGCACTGGCTGTCGCCCAGGACTTCGACTTGTATCTGCTTGATTCGTGGTTGCCGGACGGCTCAGGTCTCGAGCTCTGTGAGAAAATCCGGCAGTTTGACAAAACCACTCCCATTCTCTTTTACTCCGCCGCCGCTTACGCGTCAGATCATGACATGGCTCTGAAATGCGGTGCTCAGGCGTACTTGATAAAGCCAAGTCAACCTTCTGATCTGTGCAAGATGGTTTCGGAGTTGATCGAGAAGTCGCGTAGCATTAGTCACGCGGCGCATTGATCAGGTTTCGCCGGTTGCGAGTGTCTCAGCCGGTGTAGGCCGCCAGATCGCCCACAGAATCATTCCCGATACCCAGAGAATGACTGCCGCAACCGCGGTCAGAACCAGCCAGAACGACCAGTAGGTTTGAAACGTGCGTTCCCAGCCGGGAGCGACTGTGTGCGCGAGGTTCACGTTCAGTGCCGCCGGTGTGATGAAGCGCGAGGCTAGTTGAACTCCCAGATACCAACCGAACGCAGCGCGCCATGCACTTCGATCCATGCGATACCACTTCAACGCGATCATCGCCACGATTAGTCCACCGACGTGAGCCAACGTGGAACTGAGAAACATCCCCCACGGCAAAACGACGTAGATAAACCACACAAGCAATCCGGGTATCATCCAGATCGCCGCCAGCCGCAC
>DATEDU010000313.1:0-6182 GCA_035281525.1 Pyrinomonadaceae bacterium
TGCATTTCATTGTGTGCCCCTGGCGCTGGTTGATTCGGAGTTCGCGAAAGAACAGCTCGTGCTGATGCTGCGCGAATGGTACATGCACCCGAACGGCCAATTACCGGCATACGAGTGGGCATTCGGCGACGTGAATCCACCAGTTCATGCATGGGCGGCGTGGCGGGTTTATAAGATCGAGAAGAAACGACGCGGCACCGGCGACACGGTATTTCTGAAGCGTGTGTTTCAGAAGCTGCTGTTGAATTTCACGTGGTGGGTCAATCGCAAAGACGCCGACGGTATGAACATCTTCCAGGGCGGTTTTCTCGGTCTCGACAACATCGGAGTTTTCGATCGCAGTGCACCGCTGCCGACCGGAGGCCACATCGCTCAATCCGACGGCACGAGCTGGATGGCAATGTATGCACTCAATCTTCTGGCGATCGCGTTGGAATTGGCGAAAGAAGATCCTTCCTATGAAGATGTCGCAAGCAAGTTTTGGGAGCACTTTATTTACATTGCGCACGCAATGAATAACCGCGGCGACGATGAAATCAGATTGTGGGACGAGCAGGACGGCTTCTTCTACGATGTACTGCATCTGCCCGAAGGCAAGCCATACCCGATGAAAGTTCGTTCGATGGTTGGTTTGATCCCGTTGTTTGCGGTCGAGACATTAGAACCCGACTTGCTCGATTGTTTGCCGGACTTCAAACGGCGGATGGAATGGTTTATCGGTAATCGCCCTGACCTGACGCAGAACGTTGCCTGCATGCGCACACCCGGAAATGCTGAGAGACGATTGTTTTCGATTGTCAATCAGGAGAAATTGCGCAGCGTGTTGCGGTTTATGCTGGATGAGAATGAGTTTCTCTCTCCTTATGGCATTCGAGCGATATCGCGTTTCCATAAAGATCATCCGTATGTGCTGCAAGTGAATGGCACAACGCATCGCGTGGATTACGAGCCGGCGGAATCAAGCACAGGATTGTTCGGCGGCAATTCAAACTGGCGTGGGCCAATCTGGTTTCCGCTGAATTATCTGCTGGTCGAATCGCTGCAAAAGTTTCATCACTACCTCGGCGACGACTTCAAAGTTGAATGTCCGGTTGGTTCCGGTCAGATGATGACGTTGTGGGAAGTCGCCGGGGAGATTTCCAAACGACTCTCACGGATCTTCTTGAAAGACGCCGGCAATCGACGACCCGTGTTTGGCGGTGCCGATAAATTTCAAACTGACCCCAACTGGCGTGACCTGGTTCCCTTCTACGAATACTTCCACGGCGACAACGGCGCCGGCATTGGTGCGAGCCACCAAACAGGTTGGACCGGCCTTGTCGCGAAGCTCCTTCAGCAAAGCGGAGAGTAGCCACAAAAAGGCACAAAAGAAACAAAACAGTGTAAGGAATTGTTTCGTGGCTCGACTCATGATCACTATGAGAAACCAATGGGCAGTCATATTAGCAGGTGGAGACGGAACGCGTTTGCAATCGATGACTCGTGCAATCACCGGCGACAATCGTCCCAAACAGTTCGTACCCGTAATCGGCCGCAGCACGCTTCTCGATCAAACCAGGCGACGAGTTGCACTATCCGTCGATCCCAACCGCACGTTGATTGTTGTCACGCAGAAGCACCGACGGTTCTATGAGCCACTGAAAAAGGAAACTTCCCCAAGTCTCCTCCTCGAACAACCATCGAACAAGGGAACGGCGCCGGCGATTCTTTATGCCCTGCTGCATGTCGCGACGAAATCGCCGAACGCGACCGTTGCGCTGTTCCCTTCGGACCACTTCTTTGCTGATGACGAAGAGTTTATGTCGCACGTCGATGTGGCGATCGATGCCGTGCAGGTCCGACCTGAGACCGTGGTGCTGCTTGGAATTACGCCAACCACTCCGGAAACGGAATATGGATGGATTGAGCCGCAGCCTTCGATACTCGCCAACGCAGAAAAATCCATCACGCGGGTCAGAAAGTTTTGGGAGAAGCCGGATTTGAATCTGGCGACTTCGCTTATGGAACGTGGCTGTTTGTGGAACAGTTTCGTCATGGTGGGACGTGTAGACGCATTACTGAAAATGACCCGGGCCGCTATGCCGGAAATGTATGCCGCGTTTGCAGCGATCACGTCCACGTTTGAAACTGAGGCTGAGCACAAGGCTCTCAGTAGGCTCTATTCGCAAATCGAAGATTCGAACTTTTCTCATCAGGTGCTCGCAGTTCGACCAGCAGATCTAATGGTGATGAGAGTGGGAGATGTGGGCTGGAGCGATCTCGGCGAGCCCAATCGAGTCTTGTCGACGCTTGCGCGCATCGGAGTGCAGTCGGAACTTGCAGTGTCGGCAAGCTAAACAGAGGAACAATCATGAAAGCAATCGCAGTCAAACCAGGAATACCAAACACTGTTCATTTAACCGAACTGCCGGCGCCGAAAGTCGGCGACGTTGCGAATGGAAGGGGCGTCCTCGTGCGCGTGCTGCGCGTCGGCGTCGATGGTACGGACAAGGAGATCAATGCTGCTGAGTACGGCCAGGCTCCTCCCGGATACGATTTTCTGATCATTGGTCATGAAAGTTTTGGTCAGGTTGAAGCGGTTGGTCCAAACGTGACTGAATTGAAGCCGGGCGATTACGTCGTTGCAACTGTTCGTCGACCAGGTTCCAGCATCTACGACTTGATCGGCACAAATGATATGACGACGGACGACACGTACTTCGAGCGTGGTATCAACCTCCGTCATGGTTACATGAGCGAGTACTACGTCGACGATGCTGAATTCATTGTGAAGATACCGCAGGGTCTAAAGGAAGTCGGCGTGTTGCTCGAGCCCACAACAGTCGTCGAGAAAGGGATTGCTCAAGCATACGAGATTCAGCGTCGCCTTAAGGTATGGAAGCCAAAGCGTGCGGCAGTGATGGGGGCAGGAACGATTGGTTTGCTGGCGACCCTGGTTCTGCGGCTGAAGGGATTGCAGGTGACGACGTTTGGCAAAACACCGAAACCTTATCTGAACTCGGATTTGATTGAAGCCATCGGCGCCACTTATCAAACAACCGACGATGTTCCGATTCTGGAGGGCGCAAAGAAATACGGACCGTTCGACATCATCTTTGAAGCAACAGGTTTCTCACCGGTTGTGTTCGACAGCATGCAAGCGCTTGGGAAGAATGGCGTGCTCGTGCTATCGAGCGTTACGGGCGGCGATCGCAAGGTCGAGGTACCGGCAGACAAAATCAATCTCGAATTCGTGCTTGGAAACAAAGTGATGGTTGGAACCGTGAACGCTAATCGCGAGTATTTCGAAATGGGCGTCAAGGATCTGGCCCAGGCTGAAGCGGAATATCCGGGTTGGCTCTCGCGGCTGTTAACGCATCCGGTGCGGGGCCTGGAGAATTATCAGAAACTGTTTGCGAAGCTCACGAATCCTAACGGCGCCATCAAGGTGTTCTGCGAAGTGGCAGAATTCATGCAGTAATAAAGACCGCCCGAGGAAGTCCTCACAATTTGATCGGCTTTTCGTTGTCTGCTCTTTGGCACCATACTAGAATTAGCCCTGTGGCCGGAGGTCGTGCCCGGTCTCTTATCCTCTTACCTGACGGTCCCAGGGCTGTGATGACATCTCCGTCAACCATAACCCAACTCCTCATCCGCTGGCGTAACGGCGATCAAGCTGCTCTGCATGAATTAGTGCCCCAGGTTTACTGTGAGTTGCGGCGTTTAGCCGAACATTACCTGCGTCAGGAAAGACCCTCTCATACACTCCAGGCAACCGCGCTCGTTCACGAAGCATACCTGCGGCTGGCTAATGAAAACGAAATAGATTGGCAAAATCGCGCACACTTCTTTGGGATCGCCGCCGCCCGAATGCGACACATTCTGGTAGATCACGCGAGAAGTCGAGACGCAGCTAAACGAGGTGGCGGCGGGATTAGACTCTCGTTGAGTGAGGTTGACCAACTAGCAGAACAACGCGATGTCAATCTCCTGGCGCTGGATGAAGCCCTCGAACGGTTGGCCGCGTTTGATGCCGAGAAGGCGCGGATCGTTGAATTGAGATACTTCGGAGGATTGACGATCGAGGAAACCGCCGAAGTTCTTAAGATTTCGCCGGCCACAGTAAAACGCGACTGGAGTATGGCGCGGGCATGGCTTCTTGGCGAAATCAGCGATTAATCATGACCCCCGAGCGCTGGAAAAACCTTGAAGCTCTCTTTCATGGAGCGATCGCGCTGCAGCCCGAGGCCAGGGCCTCCTTTCTGGCAGCGGCCTGCGGCGGCGACGAACAGTTGCGTCGGGAAGCCGAGAAAATGATCGCGGCTTCCGAGGGAGAGAGCAGCCTTATTGATGCTCCAATCTTTGACGGTGACGAAGAATCCAGAGTTGAAGATCGCGTTGGCTCTTGCATAGGACCCTATCAGATCATCAGCCAACTCGGCCGGGGAGGAATGGGAGAGGTTTACCTGGCTGAGGATTGTAGGCTCGGGCGCAAAGTAGCCATCAAAGTCCTACCCTCAGACTTCACCAAAACACCGGATTGCGTTCGCCGGTTTGAGCTCGAAGCAAAGGCGGCCTCCGCACTCAACCATCCCAATATTCTTACCATTCATGAAATCGGACGGAACGAAGGTCTGCACTTCATTGCCACGGAGTTTGTTGAAGGAGTAACGCTGACCCAGCGTATGGCGGGCGCAAGGATGAGTCTCGCCGAAACGTTTTCAGTTGCTGTCCAGGTGGCGAGTGCTCTGGCGGCTGCCCACGCAAACGGGATCGTGCACCGCGACATCAAGCCAGACAACGTAATGGTGCGGCCTGACGGTCTGGTCAAAGTTCTGGATTTTGGGCTTGCCAAGCTTATGGAACAACCGGCGGCAGTGTCAGAATCAAGATTGTTTCCATCAATGCCAATGGCGGCTGGTACGAGCACTGAGCCCGGATTAGTAATGGGGACGATCAACTATATGTCTCCGGAGCAGGCGCGCGGACTCTCACTGGACCACCGTACAGACATCTTCAGCCTGGGAGTGCTGTTGTATGAAATGATCGTCGGCCACAGGCCCTTCCAGGGAGAGACGCCGAGCGATGTGATGGCGGCGATTTTACACCACGAGCCACAGCCCATTAGCGAGTTGAGGAGAGACTTGCCGCCGGAGCTTGAGCAGATCGTCAGCCGCATTCTCGAGAAGGAGCGCGAGGCGCGTTACCAGAACGTCTCGGAGTTGCGTGCGGAGTTGCAGAAGCTGGAACGAAAGGTGGAGACGGTTAGCGCCAGCGAGTCGGACGCAGTCGTCACTACTGTGGACCACGCGGAGCAAACGAAGGCGAACACACCTGTCACAATAACTGCGCGTGAGCGGAGAATGTTTCTCTCATCGACGAAAGCAAGGTGGCAGGTCGCAGTCCTAAGCTTCATAGCCGTGTTGTTACTGTCTTCATTCTTGTATTCAAGGTTTTTTCGCAAATCATCTGTGCCGCCGCCATCGCCTCAGATGAGATCCCTAAACATCGAAGCCCACAATCTTTATTTGAAGGGTCGCTATCAGGAACGTCAATTCACAGAAGAGAGTATCAAAACGAGAATCAGCTATTTCAGCAAAGCCATTGAAAAAGATCCTAACTACGCACTTGCCTATTCCGGTCTGGCCGACAGTTACATTGCATTAGCAACCTACTACTTCGTTCCACCCAAAGAGGCGCTTGTCGAAGCCCGTCACGCAGCAGAGCGTGCGGTTCAGTTGGACGAGATGCTGGCGGAAGCACATGTTTCGCTGTCGATGGTACGGTTCTGCGACTGGGATTGGCGAGGTTATGAGAAGAATGTCCGCCAGGCGAGTGACCTAAACCCGAATTACGCGAAAGCTTATTACATGCAGTGCCAATACCTGGCAGCGATGGGGCGCTTTGAAGAGGCGAACGCAGTGGCCAGACACGCGCAGCAATTTGTGTCTCCGTTGGACATCAGCACGACTGCCGGATGGATCCGCTATTTTGAGCGCAAGTATGATGAGGCGATCGCCCAGCACTTAAAGTCAATTGAGATAGACCGAGATCTTTTCCGGCCGCATCGCCTCCTGGGTTTGGCCTATTTGCAAAAGAAGCAGCCGCAGCAAGCCATCGCAGCCATTCAACGTTCGGTGACGCTCTCCGGAGGAAGTCTCGAAGAAAAAGCCTACCTTGGTCATGCGTACGCGGTCGCAGGT
>DATEDU010000314.1:0-11981 GCA_035281525.1 Pyrinomonadaceae bacterium
TTGAGCCTCCCGAGAATCGGCCCAAGACTTTTTACCGCGCTTACGATGTTTACGATCAGCAGAGAGTCGGATTCGTCTCGAGTGGGCCGGACGCCGAGCGAGAAGGATGGCGTTACGACGTGAGTGTCAAAGGAAACGGCAATGAAGGACATCTCTGGGGCACCAATCTCACGGCGGACGAAAAGAAGGCGCTGGTTGAATTCCTGAAGACCCTTTAGGGTCCTTGTCCGACAAGCTTTAGCTTGTCGACTTAGCGACAAACTGAAGTTTGTCGGACAGAACTAGACATCCGGCTGAAGCCGGGTGTGAATGAAATCATGAAGCAAGTCTATGACGTCGTCGTGATCGGTTCCGGATTTGGTGGAGCGATCAACGGTTGCCGCCTCGCTCAGGCAGGCCGCTCGGTGTGCATTCTGGAGCGTGGCAAGCGTTGGGGTCGAAAGGACTTTCCCCGCACGACGGGACAAGTGGCTCGCGCGTTTTGGAACTACAAGGATTTCGGGCTCCTTGATTATCGCGCCTTCAACAAGATCGATGTTATTCAGGCAAGTGGAGTCGGGGGCGGTTCGTTGGTCTACTTCAACGTACACATCAGAACTCCGAAAGAAATTTTCGAGAATCCTCGTTGGCCCAAAGGAGTCAAGCGCGATGTGCTTGACCCGTACTATGACAGAGCCAAAGAGATGCTCGAAGCTCAACCGCTAACGCCTCCGGCCGAGCTCGAACTCCCCAACCGCACTAAAGCGTTTTTGGACGCCAGCAAAAAAATCGGCGCCACCGGTGAACTCGTCAACATCTGCGTCTACACGGGGCCCGAACGAATCAACAGCCATGGCATCAGACAGGACGGCTGCGTCTACTGCGGCAACTGCATGCTTGGTTGTCACGTTCACGCAAAGCATACGCTCGACCTCAATTACATTGCGTTAGCCGAGAAAAACGGCGCTGAAGTTTTCCCACTTCATCTCGTGCAGTACATCGAACCGATCGATCCCGTCGACACCAACGGGTATCGAGTTCACTTCAAACACTTTGATAAAGATAAAAACGGCGAGTTTGAGAACGGATCGGTAGTTGGTCGGAGAGTAATCGTCTCCGCAGGCTCGCTCGGGTCGACTGAGATACTGCTGCGGTGTCGCGACACATTTAAGACTCTGCCGAACCTCGGGCGCATGGTCGGTGAGAAGTTTTCCGGTAATGGTGATTTCCTGCTTGCAGGCACGTTTGAGTGCGATCGTGAGATCGATCCGGGTTGCGGTCCGAGTATCACGGCAGGTGCAGACTTCTCGACGAGCAAGAATCGGATTTACATCGAAGACCTTGGCTTTCCAGACCCGTTCCTCTGGTACCTGGAGAGCGGCCTTCCAGTACCAAACCGGCTGAAGAACCTCGGCATGTTCATCAGGAAATACTTCATGCGAACTGTGGGTCTCAGTCCCGCTTCGGCGTTCACTGACGGCGCCGACAAACTTTTTCAGGGTGGAGTTACACCGCGCTTCCTTCCGTATCTTGGAATGGGAACTGATGCAGCCGATGGTCGCATGAAACTGTCGGGGGAAAACATTGATATCGCATGGGACAGCAGCCGCAGCCGCGAGATGTTCGATGAAATGGAGAAAGCGTTGAAAGAGCTGAGTCGCGGTATTGGAGGCCGATACAAGACGAGCATCCTTTGGGGTTGGCCGTTCAAGAAGCTACTGACTGCTCATCCGCTCGGCGGATGTGCGATGTCAGATGACCCCTCGGAGGGAGTGGTTAATGAGTTTGGTCAAGTGTGGAATTATCCCGGATTGTATGTTTCGGATGGGTCGATTATTCCGACGGCGTTGAGTGTTAACCCTTCGGCGACTATTAGTGCGTTATCGGAACGAATCGCCGAACACATTGTAGCGAACAGCTGACAGCGAACAGCTGACAGCGAACAGACTGATCACTGATAGCTGATATGTGACATCTGAGATCTGAACCTGTGAGAGCTGTCTGTTTGCTGTTAGCTGTTCGCTGTTAGCTACCCCAACGTGAGTTCACGCCATGTCAATAACACCGGAAAAAATCTCGCAAGTAACAACCGAAAAAATCGCAGCGTTTCCCCAAACGTTTCGTGAGCGTCGGAACGGTTCTTACGCCTTTCGCTCATTCGCGCCGTCGTTCGGCGCCGGTAACAACGGGCAGCATGGGCTTGCCGATCTGCTTCGAACCTTTCGCGCCGACGCAGTCTACGAGCGAGCCGAAGGTGACTACCTCTGGCAACGAAGAGGCGCGCTCGCAAGCGAGAATGGATCGAGAGATTCAACGCTCGTCAAAGTGCTCGACCTGATCGGCGGATTCGGCACCAACCTTCTCGGTCACAATCATCCGGACGTGATCGATGAAATGCGTCGCCTCATCGACGACAAGGTTCCCTTTTCAGCCCAAGTATCAGCTCGACCCGGCGCAGCAGAGCTTGAAAGACTGCTTCGTGCGAAGCTTGGCCCATACCGCTTGATCGTTACGAACTCTGGCGCCGAAACAATTGAAGCAGCTCTGAAACATGCTCATCTCGAGCGACGCGGCGACACGTTCTGGGCCGTCTGCGGCTCATTCCACGGCAAGACGCTCGGCTCGATCCAATTAACGTACGGACACCACCAACCGTTCAAAGAGCTCGGGCCGCGAGTCCGTTTCCTTGACCCATGGGACGTGTCCTCGTGGGAGGAGTGCGAGAGCGAAATCGATAATGTGTCGGGTGCGATCATCGAGCCAATCCTGGGTGAAGGCGGAATCGTTCCGCTTCCAACTGATTTTCTCGATTGGCTTAGCGATCTATGTCGCAAGTCCGGAGTGCCACTGATCGTCGATGAAATTCAAACCGGAATGGGAAGGACTGGCGCGTTTCTGGCGTCGCAAGAGCTTGGTCTCGACCCCGACTACATATGCTTGTCAAAGGCACTCGGCGGCGGCGTGACGAAGATCGGTGCTCTTCTAATCAAAGAAAAACGGTTTATCGAATCATTTTCGTTACTACATACCTCGACATTTGCCGGTGACGAGATCAGTTGCCGCATAGCCTGCCGCGTACTGGAAATTTTGGAACGTGACGAGATATCTGCTCGCTGCAAAATCGCCGGTGATTATTTATTGGAGAAATTGTCTGAACTTCAAGATACCTATCCCGATCAGTTGCGCGACGTTCGAGGTCGAGGACTCATGATCGGCGTTGAGCTCGGTGACGCATCTCCTTCGAATTCCAAAGTTCTTCGCGCCATCGCCGAGCACGAGCTACTCGGCAACATTGCTGCCTCTTATTTTCTTAACGTTCATAACATCAGGATCGCTCCCACGCTCAGCAATCCATCTACGCTACGCATCGAACCCTCAGCGTACATCGAGCTTTCCGACTTGAAGCGATTTGCCGAAGCTTTGGAAATGTTTTGCCAGGCGGTGCAGTTAGAGGATGTTCCGCATTTAGTCGGACATTTGATTGGCCGGCCACAATCCAAGCCAACGGGACCTCCTCTCTACAAACGCATCAATCGCGAGAAGCCGGAGACGAATCAACGCGTCGCTTTCATCGTACATGCGATTGACGCAGAGCATCTCGTCGAGTGGGATCCTTCATTGACTTCATTCAACGTTGACGCTCTTGACGACCTGATTATGAAGGCCACCCAGTTTTTGGGTCCGGTCAGCTACGACGAGCTGCACGTTCACTCTCAACTCGGAGCGCGCGTGCACCTTTCTGTCATCGGTCTTTTTTATACGTCGAAGCATCTGTTTGAGGCGTATCGATCGCGAGCTCGCGACCACGTCGTCAAGCAATTGGACAAGGCTGTCGAGCTCGCTCGCGATCGCGGTTGCACCGTCGCAGGGTTGGGAGGCTTTCACTCGATTATTAGCTCTAACGGTAAGCGACTTCGCACTCCGGGAATCGGGCTGACTTCCGGCAATGCACTTACAGTCGGGATGGGAGTGCGGGCGTTAACGACTGCTGTCCAGCGCGAAGGCATCGATCTCGAGGGAGCTACTCTTGGCGTCGTCGGAGCAACCGGAAATATCGCGCAAGCATATGCACTGCTCATGGCGCCGAAAGTGAGGAATCTGGTCCTCATTACGCGTCCGGGGTCGGCGAGGCGCTGCCGGCCGCTCGTTCAACAACTTCGTGAGTTAGCGCCTTGGATCGAGCCCGAAGTGTCTGAGGCTCCTGACGCACTGCGATCGTGTTCACTCATTATATCGGCTTCGAACTCAGCTGAGCCGGTTGTTTATTCTCGACATCTTGGACCTCAGCGCACCGTCATATGCGATATATCGTTGCCTCCGGATGTTGCTAGCGAGGTGACGCTCAACCGTAGCGACGTAGTCGTGATAAAGGGAGGTGTGGTGCGTCTTCCTTGCGATCCCGATCTGATCATTCCCGGCGTTCCCCTTGCACCCGGTCATGTCTTCGCCTGTATGGCGGAGACATTGCTGATGGGACTCGAAGGTATACAGGACCATGGCTCCTATGGGCCACTCACACCGGCACGGGTCGAGTGGGCTCTTCAAATGGCAGACAGACAAGGATTCACTCTGGCGGAATTGCAAACGACCAGTTTGCTCAGCTCCTGAGCAAGCTGAGGAGCTTGCTAGGCTCTTGAGCTTCAGCGAGCAGAAAGTCGATAGACATGCGCGTTCTCCTGGTAGCGCCAACCGCTTTAGACTCTTCCGGTGTCCCTATCAAGCAAAGCCGTGTTCACCTTCCCGGCCTGACCCTTCAGATGCTCGCAGCGGTTACTCCACCCGATGTCGATCTTCACATCGTCGGAGAAACCACCGGCAACATTCCATTCGATGAGCCGTGGGATTTGGTTGGACTTACCGGCATGGGGTCAGGACTCTTCCGAGCGTGGCAGCTCGGTGACGAATTTCGACGGCGAGGTCGAAAAGTAGTCATTGGGGGCATCGCCGCGAGTCTGGTTCCATCTGAACTCACTTTGGCCCATGCCGATTCGATCGTAATTGGTGAAGCCGAAAATACATGGCCACAGGTGCTGCGCGACGCACGCGAGAACAAGTTGAAAACGATCTACCGGATGGGCACTCCACCTGATATTGCCACTCTGCCGCTTCCGCGCTACGACTTGTTAACCGGAAAGAATTTTGGTCGGTGGTCTCCAGTGCAAGCCACGAGAGGCTGTCCTTTCACCTGTAACTTCTGCTCCATTACCGCCTTTTTTCACCAAGGCTATCGCAAGCGTCCAGTCTCGCAGGTGCTGCGCGACGTGCGCGAAGCAAAACGCATTCGTCGCTCACGTTATTTCGCATTCATCGATGACAACATCGGAGTCGACTGGGACTACTGTCGCGAGCTTTGGGAAGCACTCATACCAGAGAAGATCATCTGGATGAGCCAGTGCAGCCTGCACATTGCTGAACGACAAGACATGCTCGAGCTCGCGCGACGTAGCGGTTGTCGCATGCTTTCCTTTGGCTTCGAGACAGTCAACGCTGCGAATAATTCGAGCATTGATAAAACGTGGAATCCGACGACCCGATACCCCGAGGCCATTCGAACGATCCGCAAATATGGGATCGATATCTCTTCAGAAATGATGATAGGCCTGGATGAAGATGACGAGTCTGCCTTCGATGCGACTTATCACTTCGTCATGGACAACCGCATCTCAGTACCGCGCGTTCACATTCTGACGCCGATTCCCGGCACGCCAATGTACGACAAAATTCGGTCGGAAGGCCGGTTGCTCAGTGACGGCGATTTCGTTCACTACACCGGCGGCCAGATTGTCTTTCAACCGCGTCGCATGGAACCCGACGTACTGCAATCGAAGTTTTGGGAACTCTACGAAAAGATGTTTTCGTGGAAGGGCATCTTACATCGTGTAGGTCGAAACAATGCCGAACTGGAGCCTTATCTCAGCGCCTTCATCTTCGGCGTCAACGTTCACTATCGCAGACATATTCAACGCCGGATCACTCCAGGCATCATCTGACCTCGAGGAGGAGAGCTATGCGCATTCTGTTAGTTCGTCCGCCAGTGCCGCGACACACGATTGGCTTAAAGCACATCATGATCTGCGAGCCGCTGGAGTTGGAGTACGTCGCTGCAGGTCTCGATGGGCACGAAGTCGAGATCGTCGATTTGATTTTAGAGAAGGGTTTCAGCCGGCGCTTGAAGAAATTCAAGCCTGACGTCGTCGGAACCAGCTGCTACATCAGCGGCGTTAATGAGGTGATCAAGATCTGCCGCGAAGTCAAACAGTGGTCACCGCAGTGTCTCACCGTTGTCGGTGGAGTGCAGGCATCGCAAGTTCCCGAAGATTTCGTGGATCCGGCAATTGATTGCGTGGTGATCGGCGATGGAACGACAACGATGCCCGACGTAGTGGACGCGTTTGAGAAAGGGGTGCCGCTCGAGGGCGTTTCGGGCTTGGCCCTGCCGAGAGGTTCGGAGTTGTTTCGCACACCGCCCCGTACCTACATGCCGAAAGCCGACAGCCTTCCCTTCCCTCGTCGCGACCTCGTGTCACATTTGAAGCACCGGTACTACTACCTGTGGAATCGACCGGTCGCCACAATGAAAACAACCTGGGGATGCTGGTACAAATGCAATTTTTGCTACACGTGGCGAATTACTGATGGTGCTACTTACTCTCGAAGCGCTCAGTCGATCGCTGACGAGCTCGCTCAAATCGAAGCCGAGCATGTTTACATTGTCGACGATATTTTTCTCATCCACCCGGCACGCTTGTCCGAACTAGCAAAGCTGCTAAAAGAAAGAGGAATTCGCAAGAAGTTCCTGGTGTACGCACGCGCTGACTTTGTCTCACAGCAAGAGGGAATCATCGCCGAATGGGCTGCGCTGGGTTTGAGTGCTGTCTTTATCGGGCTCGAAGCGACCACGGACTCTGAGCTTGAAGGCATGGACAAAATGGCAACGGTCGATCACAACCGCGCCGCGATTGCGATGTTGCAAAAATACGGAGTCGACATTTACGGCTCTCTGATTACGCAACCCGACTACGTTGCTGAGGATTGGAAACGGCTCAAGCGGTTCATCGACGACAATCGTTTGTACTTCCTTAACATCTCGCCGTTAACGCCGATGCCCGGCACGCTGATTTGGGATCAGTATCGTGACCGGTTGACCGTTAGTCGTCGCGCTCATGGACTGTGGGATCTCTCGCACATGCTCGTCGAGACGAAGCAGCCTTTGAAGCAGTACTATCGTTCGCTTCTGGGCGTCTATCTTCATGCCTGCTTGAGTCCTCGACGTATTGGGCGACTCAATCTCGGCACGGCGCCGCCGATTTACACATGGCGCTATTGGCAGTTGTGGCTCGGCGCACTGAAGATTGGTCGCCAGTTCTTTTTCGGCCACCTGCACCACACTCCTCGCGAGATAGCTCACGCTGAGTATCGTGGTCCAGAACCCACGAAGAAATTAGAGTTCACTCACAGGCACGAGCATGCAATCAATTAACGTGCTCGATATTCGTGTCTATCGTGACATTGACGAAATCGATGCGGCCGAATGGGATGCGCTATTGGGGCCGGAAGATCTACTCATGTCGCATCGCTTCATTCGTGCTTGCCAGCAAGCTCGGATCGAAAACGCGGAGTTCTGGCATCTCGTCATTAAGAAAGATGACGCGGTTGTTGGCATTGCGACGCTCCATCGCATTATTGTGAATCTCGAGTTGTTGTCGAACGGGCTCACGCGCAAGCTGGTTCGGGTAATGAAGAGCGTGTGGCCCAATTTCTTCCGGCTTCCAGTGCTCTTCTGTGGACTTCCCATTTCTTCAGCCCAGCCTTGTCTGAAGATTAGTTCCGAAGTTGATTTTAATCACGCGTTCGGGGCGGTGATCGAAGTGATGGAGCGGATTGCCGCGAGTACCTCGACACGGTTGCTGTGTTTTAAAGAATTTACTCCCGAAGAAAGCGAACAAATGGATTTTGCGCTTTCACGAGGTTACTTTCGCGCCTTCAGCCTTCCGTCATGCTCGATAGCACTACCGTTTGACTCTTTCTTTTCATACCTCGCGAGCATGAAGTCGAGCTACCGCAGGCAAGTGCAGTCGACGCTGCGCGCGCGACGTGAAACTGGTTTGCGAGTCCGGCATCTGGATGCGGCGGATGCTCAGGTCGAAACCATTTTTGCGCTGTACTCTCAGACGATTCGCCGTGCTCAACAGCGGCTTGAAACCTTGAATGCAGAGTTCTTCCGACTGCTCGACATTTGTCTACGGAACCAGGCGAAGGTTGTTCTAATCGAGCTCGATGGACGCCCCCTCGCGATGGCCGTGATGTTGTTCGCTGGCAATGTCGCGACCTTCTTATTTGCCGGTATGGAAGATGAGCGCAAGCCGGAGTGGCAGCTGTACCAAAACCTTCTCCTGGACGTCGTTGCCTCAGCGATCGACGCTGGGGCTACACGACTCGAGCTGGGTCAAACTTCGTACGCGATGAAGAGCCGGATGGGCGCCGAAGAGAGCCCACGTTACCTTTACTTACGATATCGGGGTGCAGTGAAGCATTCGTTGCTGCGCAGATTCTCGAGTGTGCTGTTTCCGAAATATGAATACCCGCGCCGCCGCGTCTTCGCACGATCGTAAATGTCCGACAAGCTTTAGCTTGTCGATGTAGCGACAAACTGAAGTTTGTCGGACATCGGATGCTCATGAAGAAAATTCTTCTGGTCAATCCTGCTTTCGACGAGTACTCAACCGGACTCTCGCAGTCGATGCGAAAGTCTGCTCAGGCGAGATGGTCCCCTTTTCAAGTGGGCATCATGCCGCTCGGCTTGGCTACGGTCGCAGCTTTGACTCCAAACTCGATCAAAGTCGAAGTTTGGGATGAATGCGTGAACGGTCAGATTACCGATGAAGACTTGTCGGGTAGAGATTACGATTTGATTGGAGTCACGGGCTATATCAATCACGCCGGTCGCATGCATGAACTCGGCCTCATGTTTCGACAGCACGGCTTTCTCACTGTCGTTGGTGGACCAGGCGTGTCTTCGGAACCCGATCTGTTCCGCGACTACTTCGACATTCTTTTCATTGGCGAGGCTGAATACACGTGGCCACAATTCATCGTCGACTACGAACGGAAAACACATAGCAATCTTTACCGGCAGGTCGGTAAGGTAGACATGGCTCACTCGCCTCTTCCTGAGTGGAACGGTATCGCTGCTGGTTCATACATGATGGGCACGGTTCAGACTACGCGCGGTTGCCCTTTTGATTGTGAATTCTGCGACGTGATCTACATCTACGGTCGCGCGACCCGGCACAAACCGATCGCTCGCGTGCTGGAAGAAGTGAAGGCGCTGAAAGAGTTAGGTATCGAGCGAGCATTGATTTGTGATGACAACTTTATCGGCAACCGGAGGTACGCAAAGGATCTGCTTAAAGAGTTGCGCGATCTCAATCGCTCGTTTCGCCGTCCTATGACCTTCCTCACCAATGTCACTCTTAACGTAGCTCGTGACGAAGAGATGCTGGCCTTGCTGGCCGAAGCGAATTTTGGCGGAGTGTTCGTCGGCATCGAATCGCCAAATGTTGAGAGTCTGAAAGAGATGAACAAACCGCAGAATTACAGCGTCGACATGATCAGTGCCGTGAGAAAGATTCACAGCTACGGCATGATCGTTCAAAGCGGCATGATTGTTGGTTTCGATAACGATGACTCGACCATCTTTGACCATCACTTCGCATTCCTGCAGGAAACTGGCGTCCCCGTTCCGATGATTAATCTCTTAAAGGCGCCGACGGGCACGAAGCTCTGGACCCGTCTGCATAAGGAAGGCCGGGTCTTTAAGCAAGATGCTCTGCGCCGCACCTCGAATGTCGAGCCGTTGACGAACGTTATTCCGCACCGAATGACGATGGTCGCCCTGCTTGAGGGTTATATTGGTCTCGTGACTCGTCTCCGCGACTGGAAGAATTTTGAGCAGCGTGTTCACAATCTTCTTTCGGAGGTCGATCGTCCGCCGCAAGGTGGCTTCAGGATCGAGCTGAATAAACTCGTGTTGCTAGTGATCATGCTTGCAAAAATGGACCGTGACGGGCGGCGTACGGCCTTGCGTCTGATTCTTTACACCTTGCGGCGCGCTCCGTTCATGGCTGAACGCGTTATGGCGTCCGTCGCTTATCAATATCAGGAAGCACTGCGAGTTCCTCACCTAAAACTCTTCATCGCCGAGCAGATTCGACAATTGAAAGCGGGAGAGATGAGCCTGGAGCCAGAGCAACAGGTGTTCACCGTTCCCGACGACTTCCGAAAGTCTTATCCCGCGTTGTTTCCGGAGTTGTATGTGCGCGTGCAAGGAGGGTTGAAGGACAAAGCGCGCGCAGAGGATGCGCTGGTAGAAGTGACTTACGACTTTCTCACGCGGTGGGGTCCGAGCTTCCGCCAGTTCGAGGACCATCACCGGACCTTCCTCTACGAATTGTGCGATCGTACGGTTGCGTCGGAAAACGAGAGAGAGCCATCTGTAGGGGCGGCCCCTACAACTCACACGAAAGTCCACCTCAGACGCCTTGCCGATGATGTCCTGCGTTGCGTAGAGCAAGACTTGAGGAGTATCGGCAGTGCGCGAAACTAGCGGCGCCTCCCCCTCGCATTCGTCTATTCGGATTCGGCCGGTAAGCAACTCTCGTGATCGCCGCCGGTTTATCGCTTTCCCTTACGAACTTTATCGCTTCTCACATTACTGGATAGCTCCGCTGCGCCGCGATCAGCAACAGTTATTGTTTTCCAGGAAGAACCCGTTCCTACTTCACAGCAAAATTGTTCCCTTCATCGCCGAGGATAAATCTGGTCAAGTGCTTGGCCGGATCGCGGCGATTGTGAATGGAATGCACCTGCAGACACATAACGATGGTGTTGGGTTCTTTGGGTTTTTCGAATGCGTTGAACGCTACGACGTGGCTGAGATGTTGCTCGATGCAGCTGGTGCATACCTCCGGTCACAGGGTTTGTCATACATGCGCGGGCCCGCGAATCCTTCAATTAACGAATGCTCTGGTTTGCTGACAAAAGGGTTCGACCGCACCCCGTCGATCCTCATGCCCTACAATCCTCCGTATTACGAACACTTCCTTTTAGAGTACGGCTTCGAACGCAAGATGGGCATGACTGCGTATGGCGCCTGGAAGCATCTGAATACAGCTCGCCTCAGGCGCGCAATCGAGGTTGTGGAGAAGCGCATGTCGGGGCTGCGCGTACGCAAGCCAGATATGAGCCGGTTTACAGTAGAAACACGGATCATGTGGCAGATCTACAATCAGGCTTTTGAGTCCGGCTTTGGACACGTGCCAATGACTGAAGCCGAGTTCATGTACATGGCGAAGGCAATGCGACCGATCCTCGATCCCAATCTCGTTTTCTTTCTCGAGCACAACGATCGTCCGGTAGGTTTTTCGTTGTCGATTCCTGACATAAATGCGATCCTCCGGCACGTGCCCGATGGACGATTGCTTCCTTTTGGACTCATCAAGCTGCTGGGTGCTAAGTGGTTTGGAAAATGTCGGGAGTTTCGAACGGCAGTAATGGCACTCTTGCCTGACTATCAGAGTCGCGGGCTTGCTGGTTTGCTCATCCTCAGCACCATCGAGCAGGGCCGGCATCACGGTTATGTCGCGAGTGAGCTAAGTTGGGTGATGGATGACAACATTGTGCTGAAGAATTCTCTGGAGAAACTTGGCGCTGTAGTCGATAAAGAGTATTCGCTCTTTGAGAAGCGTCTCTGACTGTTTTGGAAATTTAGGCCGCTGTGCCCCAAAAGTTCCGACCGTCAGTCCGCAAAGCGGACTGAATGACAATAGCCCAGCGCTTTAGCGCTGGGTGCGGCGGGTAGGGCAATGGAAGTCCGTGAAACGGACGACTGAAAAACCGCCGTTTTAGGGATCCAGCCGTCCGTTTCACGGACTACATGAACGGTGCATCGCAAATCCCACCGATGAATCGGTGGGCTATTTTCATTCGTCGGCTTCGCCGAC
>DATEDU010000315.1:0-6827 GCA_035281525.1 Pyrinomonadaceae bacterium
CCCTAACGTTTTGGTTTCAGACATCGGGATGCCGGGTGAGAACGGCTACGATTTGATCAGGACAGTGCGAGCGCTGGAACCCGAAAAAGGTGGAACAATACCCGCGTTAGCACTCACCGGCTATGCTAGCGCAGAAGATGCAGCACGTGCCCGCGTAGCCGGCTACCAAACTCACATGGCCAAGCCTGTAACACCAAGCGATCTGGTCGCAGCGGTGGCAAGCCTTGCCACCGAAGCTTCTCTCCACGTGGGATAACCTATATCTCGTCAATGAAGAAAGACGATGACGTGGAACATAATAGAAGCTCGCCTGACCGAGAGGTTTACAAAAGTCTTTTTCATCGCGTCATCGTTCCCGATGGACTTCTGCTCAGTCTCTATCTTGAAAATCAACAACTTTTCGCGCGTGGTTGGAATTATTGGCTGGGCCGTAGCCTTCATCGGTCCAGCCACGTTATTTAACGGATATTCTTCGCCTCACCGTACACGGCTTCGGTTTTTTTTATTTTTGCAGAGTCAGTGTGGAGTAGCTTGTTTAGGTGTTTTTCTGTCTCGGTGGAAAGAGTGGCCTACGGAAGGACTTTCCACAAATTAGGTCTGCCTCGTTCTCCCAATGGAATGTTCGACTTGCCAGTACCTGTCATCAACGATTACTTCGATTTGAAAGTCTTAGCGCGAATGACGGTTGCGGATTCCCTGAATCACTTTCAAGTGTTCGTCCGCGTGCTCTACTTCCTGCCGCAGAAGGTCCTCGACCGTCATCAGATATCTTGGTCCATCCGGCGTATCATTGAGTTGTACAATTCTGGAAAATGCCTGCGGATTGTTGCCAATCAATCCTGAGATGTGCTGGCAAAGCGCTCGCAACAACTTCATTGCCGGATCAATGCCAGCGGAATCATATCCAACTCGACGCATCCAGGACTTGTCCGGATTCACCCACGTCCAGTCATAGTAACCCCCGTTGGTCGCCAGCGCCGCGATAATAATATTCGCCGCGACCAGATTAGCCTCGACCAGGTGGTGGACGTTTTCCCTGATGGTCCACCCATCAGATCCACCCTTCAGATCAAACTCACGTTCGGTCAAGCCGTTGATTGAACTTCCAATCCGGGCTGGAATTGTCTTCCACGCAGCTAGAGGATCTTCAAGTGTCACAAGTTTTTTTCGCATTGATTTCGCCGAGATCGTCGGTCAAGCCGGGCAATAGAAAACACCGCCGTACGAAGCGTGTTTGTTGCTTCACCGAAAACAAAATTCAGTTCTGGTACGAAGAGATCAACATTCATGACACCTAATTTGATGCCTGATCCATGTCTCTCGCCAACACATCGAGAAACTCCGTTGACCAATATTGGTCGCGCTCGCGTGAGTAGCTTCTGTGCAGGCACCAAGAAACGCTGACCGATCGCGGGTCTGCGATCAAACGCCTCTTCAACGGCGAGACTCACGACCTCCACCAAAATCGGCATCAACTTCCCCGAATGAATGAATAACTATTCGTTTTGCATTGTAAGTAGCGGAGCTGATGATACTGCGACAACTAGGCATTGAGAACAGAATTTAACTGAGGGTCTTGGGAGTCGCGGAATCCTTTTCTCGGTGAGATACTTCTGTTGCCGTATCAACAGTCATTTCAGGCGTTGCTACAGTGCAATGGCGCTTCGCTTCCGATAGACCAAAACACGGGGCTTATTTAACCAGCGCAGCTCCAGCGGGTTACAGTTACTACATCGTCGCTCCTGAGGGAGTTTTTCCGCCGAGACCATAAAAGACATTTTCGCGAGGCCTGAACCAGGCACCTGAAAACGCGAACACTTTTTTTGCGCTCATCCTGTTGCTCACTGCGTCGATTGCTGTTCACGTCGACAAGGTTGACGACTACGTGAGAGCCAAGAAATTTGTCAGATTGTAGTCGCGTGAGTCGATGAGAATCGATGCAAAATGATGTCAAAGTGTGCCCTCGCAAGTGGTCCAGAAACGGCGGCAAGTTGTTAAGAGTGGTCCATGAGTCTGTTTTAATTCCATTAATCGACGCTTTTTAGTGAATAAGTTGTGAGGTATTGCGGATGCGTGCCGCGTGCCATCACTATATAAGCAGGCAGGTTACCACTAGCTGGTACTTGCCACTCGTATTGGACGTTCCGCAGCAACCGCATCTCTTTCGCCAGTTTGAGGTCGCCTAAATCGCTATATCGCAACCGCCGCCCATTAGGACGGGCGACTGCCGTCAAATAGCGTACCTTGAAATCGCTATCGAAGCCGATGAGTAGATGACTGAAAAAAGCATTTTGCTTTAACCTCCAAACCTCCTGACGTTTTCGTTCTTCCTTTTCGAGGTGACCAATTTTTTGCAAGCGTGCATGGACATCGGACCGGGTCATCCCCAGACTGATGCTTAGTATTTCGTGCGGCAGCGCCTTGCCTTTGCCCTGAATAGCCGCCGCAATTAATAAGACCATCGAAAGTGATGTAAAGAGTCTCTTTGCCATCCTTTAAGTTCTTTCCAAATCTCTGCATCTGAATCCGTCGCCATTGTTCAGAAGCGCGACGCGGCCAGGCTATTCGAACCGCGTCGCGCTTCACTGGCTATCTTGCACGAGCACTCGCGACGTTGGAGTAAGCGGATTTGCCGCTACTGTTACCGGCGCGGATGCGGTAGAAGTAAGTGACCTTACGCTGGGCTTGATCGACATACGTCGTTACATTCGCACCGACCGTCGCGATCTGCTCAAAACCACTGTCGACAAGTGTCGAGCGCTCGATGTGGAAGCTCTCCTCGTTGTCCGAGTTGTCCTTCCAGGTGAGCGTAATTTCACCGGTTGGTTTACCCTTGCTTGGCGAGCTGGCCACGAGATTGGTCGGGGCCGCCGGTGGTTGCAAGCACGATGCATTGCCGACGAGCGTGTAGGTTGCGCCCACTGCAAAGTCAGACGCGATGTTCTGATTTATCGGCAGGCTGTCACTGCGACCCAGGAACGTTCTGACCTCGAGTCCGATCAGGCTCTGGCCGGCAGTCGGGCTGTCCACTTGGTTATTGTCTACAATGATGGTGATCGTACCGGTAGCCGGGTCGTAGCTGCCCGCGGCGTCTCCGAACTTCGTTGGGATGTTGCCTTGGTTCGGCGCGGGACTGGTAAAGACCAGCGGATAGCTGACCCGACCATGCTCGAAGGTAAGCCCACCTGTCAGACTCGACTTAAGGGCAATGTAGTTTCGGTCATGGTTCGCATCAGGCACAGGTCGTTGCCAGATGACATACCACTGTGTGTTTGCAGGAACAGCTCCCGCGCCTACCTTCAGCGTAAACACGAGTTTATTCACGCCTGCACCCAGGAAAGGCTCAGCGATGTGCAGTGACCCAATGTTGACTTGGGGCACAACCGGCGCGTTCGGCGCCAGATCAGACGTGTCTTTCGCCACAGTAATGCCCGGCACGACGCAGGCAGTTTCCGGTATCGTTGGGAACACCGCCTTCGAAAGAACTCCCTCGCCGTTTGCATTCACTGCGCTGACCCGGTAAGCGACATCCGGACCGCTTGGCGAGTCGGTGAAGGAGTTTGTTTCGGCTCCAACGCTGGCGACTCGCGCGTTGTTTCGGTAAATGTGGTAACCGGTGATGGCTGAACCGCCATTATCGGGCGTCGACCAGGCAAGGTTTGCCGACGAACCGCTGAGATTTACTATTAGCTGGGGTGCGTCGGGAACGATGCGATTGTCGTCAAAGGCGGCAAGCAGACTCTTGCCACCCGACTGGCGGATGATCGTCGCCAGCTCGGAGCCATCGTTATCTAAGCTGTTGATGTTTCCGTCGTTATTCTTGTCTACACCTTGAATGCACCCAGGCGTGATACAGCCGTCGGCGTAGGCCGCCACCACTCGGCCTTTCTGATCAATCGTCACGTCGTTGAAGTCGAGCAGGTTGCGCGTGTCCGGAGGACCGGACGGGCAATTGATGCCGTTCGTGCATACTGACCCCCGCTGCGCCGGGTCGCCGGGCGTAGCGTTGACTACGACCCACGTCGCGCCACGGTCGTAAGTCGTGGCGATGAAGCCATACCACGTGCCGGAGAAATTCGGATCGGAACCCGTGCCGTTGCCGCCGGTAGTCGTGCCGAGGAAGAAGTAGGCAGCACGATCGCTATCACCAGCAACTACACCTGGGAAGACTGTATTCTGTATACCGACTGCGGCTCCCACGTCTATGTCGTTCTCCCACGACCGGCCGCGGTCCCCTGAAACGGCGATACGAGCGTGACCGTCGCCATTGGCGTAACCAACGTAAATGGTTCCGTCTTCGCCGATGCCCACGGATGGATCGGTGCGTCCCGAAGTCGAGCCCGGAATGGTGCGCGTGGTCCAAGTCACACCGTTATCTTCGGAGACGACGACGGCTTGCTTACCAGTGCAACTCTTGTTAGGCACATAGACCGTGCCGTCGCGGGCGACTTTGATTGCTCCGTGTAGCCCACCACACTCAGCGAGCGTCCACATCGGAACTGCGGGACCGAAACTGAAGCCGCCATCATCGCTTCGGGCGGCCTCGGCCAGACCGACGTCTTGCGAGGCGTAGTACACCGCATGCGGGTAAATCCTCCCGTCTGGTCCGGGTCGTTGCACGGCCCCGCCTTTCAGACTACCGTCCGGGTTCCTGGCATATGGGCCACCTCCTACTGTCTGATGGTCCACTCCTGAACTAATGCCACCACCCTGACTGGGTGTCCAGGTGTCGCCATCGTTATCGGTGAATGACATCAGGCTGGTCCTGCCGGCGAGCTGCGAGACGAAGGTGCGGTTAGTTCTTACGGCGCCGACATCGCTGTCCGTGAAAAGGATCGGATCGAGTGTCCTGAGCGAGGTGTTTAGAGCCGAGCTATTGGTCCATGTCGATTGGGCAGGCGATGAAGCGTCGTCGAAACTGACGCGCAGCGTCTCAAGACCGGAAATGTACATCACGTTGCCCGTCGTCCAATTAACGCCGAGCGAGGGCTCGCCCGCGCTTCGCCCAAGGCCGCCGGGCGCCGCGTAATTAAAATACCTCGGCGGGGCCTCACTGGACGTGCCACCTGTGGGCTTGACTTCCGTTGTTGCCAGCCCACTGTACTGGTCGGCAGCCGTCGCCGCAAAGTAAACGACATGCACTGCGTAGTTACCAGTCCCGCTGGCTTCCGGATCGAGGAAGCAAGTTTCTGAGTTAGTGAAACCATCGGCTGAACGTGTGACTAACGGTCCGTTGAGTGTGTCCTTGTGGACGTAAACGTCGTAGTCATTCACATCATTTTGCCAGTTGATCTTAAGGCGAATACGCTTGCCGGCCCACTCGGCCTGCGTGCCGGAAACGTTCAACGTGAACGTTTCGCAGTTAACCCCTTCGACGCATGTCCCTTCGCCGTCCGAAACGCCACCGGGCGCCGTGCCACGCCAGGAAACCGAGTTCCCCAGCGTCGGACCCAGCGTGGCTGAAGCGGGGTCGGCCGCGTGCGTCGATAATGGAAGCACGATGGCTGCTCCGATAGCGATAGCAATAATCACCAAAGCGATTAGAGGCGTCGAGGCCGAAAATGTTCGGAGTCCTGGCAGTGTCTTCGAACTCTCTTTCCCTTTCATTTTTTCTCTCCTCTTTGCATGCCGGAACCAATCTTTCTTAAAGATCGCATGGCGGCTCTGACTCGAAACTCGTCGACAAATCGAGATTCTGCGGCCCGCACGCCTTGGCAATCTAAAGGCTTGTCCGCAGGCACGACAAAAAAACTTTTCCCTCAGTGCTCTTATCCATCGTAAGTTTAGTTTTCTAGGTTGAGGAATTCTTGAGATTACCTTGAGAAATAAAAAGTGCTTAGTAGTTTGGAATCAGACAGGATTGGCTTCCGGGACAGGTTCTGGATATGCTTCTGCCGGAATTCGCAAGGCCACGAACTAACTCAATGGATGTTGATTGGAAGTCCGATGAAAATGGTATTGTAAGCCTCCCGGAATTCCAACCCCAAGCGCAGCGTCTTTACCGTTGCATTGGCAGCAATTCAGCCGAATACAGCATTCCAGCACCTTTACAACAACGTAATGAATATCTTGGTCCAAAGCAGTTGCAACTGCATGGCCTTTTCGTGTTGTCAGATCGAAGTTGCAGAAAAACAGGCTCGATGGTCGGAACAAGACTGGGCCGCGGAGCAGTTACCCTCATGGGACGATTAGATGCGTTAAAATCACTATGCTTTGGTCCAGCTGAAGGAATGATCTCGCGGACCTCTGACTCGGCGACAATCGACAGCGATTATGCGCCGTCGCGCAGTCTCCGTGTGCGCGCTGTGCATGCGTAAGAACAGCAGCGGCAAACAACACACTCCCGAAGAGTAAGACCGCGAGGAACTCTCGGCTAATGTGCAAATCACTGGAGCTCCAAAACCACGACCGATTTCGCCGGTATGTTCAGGCTCAACTGCGACCCCTGAAGCTTATGGCCGCTGAAGGGCGCTGGTTTGACGGTGTTCGGTCGATCGAACGTGTTCATCGCATTCATTACCGAAGCCGTAAGTATCTCCCCTGTGGCGGTTCTAATCTCCTGTCCCCAGATCGTAGTCGTGATCTCTGCCGCACGGTTCGGGTCGAGATTTACCACCGATAAGTGCACCCGGCCCTGTTGGTCGCGCGAAGCCGACACGTTCAGAGCGACAAAGGATGCATCGCCCAACTTATAGTGCGGGGCACTAACATCGACCGGGATCATCGTTGCTCCCTGATGCACTCTGTACATCCTGAACACATGGTATGTCGGCGTGACCATCATCTTCTCTTTATCAGTCAGCACCACGGCCTGAAGAACGTTAACC
>DATEDU010000316.1:0-9023 GCA_035281525.1 Pyrinomonadaceae bacterium
AAAATGGTGCACGTTTTGTATGAATGCCTTAACTTCACTCATCGCCTGCCCTTTTCTCGTCTTACGCTTTGCTTCGTTATCGCGTCGAATTCTGTCGCGAGCGAGCGCTTCTCGTAATATGTCCACGAGCGGCTTGTTGCCTGATAGAAATACACTGTAGAGTTCGTCGTGTTCATCGCGACGTTGTGTCGCGATGTTCAAGCCAACCAATGTTTTACCGGCACCCGGCACGCCCGTCACGAAGCAGATAGCTTTGAAAGGCGTGGCTCGCGCAGTCTCAATAATGTCTGATATAGCCGCAGAGGTGCTCGTCAGATTAGTGGCTGCCGCATCACTTCTGGAAATTTCGCGGACAGAGTGATTGTTGTAGAGGGCCATCGCAGCTTCGATGATTGTTGGAGTCGGCGAGTACCTGCCGCTATCCCATTCATTCGCATTAATGGCACCAGCGCTTGTGAATTCCACGACGCGTTGGAGAGTGCTGGGGAGGAGTTCGATTGTGCAACGCATCGGTGCAAGAACTTTGTCATTATGACTGGTAGTGGTAATCATCGGTGCAGATGCGGTGGCTTCAGTAGCAATTACAATTGGAGCAATGAGTAAGTCCCGACTTGTTTCATGGAAATTCTTCAAATCGAGTGCGTAGTCGTAGGCCTGATCTACGGCGTACGAAGTGAATTGGCGTTCTCCGATTTTGAATTCCAGAATAAATAGAGCGGCACCGATTAGTAAGACCGCGTCAATGCGTTTGCCCATTCGCGGAATTGAGTACTCGAAATAAATCTGCCCATCGAGATCCCGCAGAGCAGATCTAAGGATCGCGATTTCTTCTAGCCACGCATTGCGCTGCGTTGGTTCAACGGCAAAGCCACTGTTAATTGTGAGCGTGCCGACAACCTCCTCCGAAGAAGTCTCTAGGAACTTGGCAATTGAGGACGAGTAATAATGTCTTTTCATCTGAGGGTGATTTTTGCTAGGGAGTTACTCGGCTTTTGGCGGATCAGAGTTCTCGGTCGCGATTCTTTTCAGACTCAGCGCTTCCATCAGACCTTTGCGGCAATACTTTCCCCGGACGCTCAGGACGTAAGTTCGATAAGGCTTGGCGCTTCTTCATGGCTTAGGATATTAACCGCATTCTCCCCCTGGGGAAAGGTTCCGAACTTAAATACTTTCATGGCCACTGACCTCGGTCATAAGCTAAACTAGCAACACTATTGCATGAGTTCGGCAGACATCTCACCCAAAGTTCACATTGGCGAAGTCGTTCGCAATGCAGTTGTTTTCCACCCTGGAAAGGAAGCTACCGTGGATGCAGACTCCCTCATCGAGACTGTTGCACATTTCTTCAGTTATCTAGACGAGCATCGAATCGAATATGTTCTAGTTGGCGGCATCGCTTTATTGAAATATGTTGAGGGTCGGAACACCGAAGATATTGATCTGATTATGGCAGTGTCTTCACTTCGGCAACTGCCTGAACTTCACATTGAGAGCCGTGACGTCGATTTTGCTAGAGGCCATTTCCGCAATCTAAAAGTCGATGTGCGGCTGACCAGCAATCCGGTGTTTGATGAGGTTCGAAAATGTCATGCGGTGATGCAGCGATTTGTCGAACAAGATATTCCTTGTGCCACAGTTGAAGGATTGATACTGCTCAAACTCTACGCTCTTCCATCGCTATACCGGCAAGGGAACTTCACACGCGTCGGGCTTTACGAGAACGACGTCGCCACGTTGATTCAAACCTATAGTCCATCCCTCAAGCCGCTGGTTGACAAGCTGTCATCCTATTTGAACAAAAGTGACTTGTCTCAGGTGCAGGAGATCCTCAGAGAAATTGAGCGGCGGATCAGGCGCTTCGAAACGCAACGATAATCTCCGCAAAACGCAAAGCTCAATCCACGAAATAACGCGAAAAACAGACACGAAATTGCAGCAACACACTCGTAGCTTGCCGTTCGTGAAAGTGTCCCGCAAAATGCCTGTATGACCTTGATCAGAACCTTATCGGACTTGCTGCCACAGACGGCCCGGAGGCGCATCAGCGGCACGTTTTTGATTTTATTGGCGCTGGCTAACCTCCAGTGCCAGACCAGTACGGGCGCGAACGATTCACGTGCAGCCGAACGACGCAACGCTGCAGACAATTCTTCAAAGCCAGCGACTGACGGACTTGTTCCGCAGTACGGCTACGAAATCGTCAAAACTTATCCTCATGATCCCGACGCTTACACGCAGGGCCTCGTCTTCAACGAAGGCAAGTTTCTCGAGAGCACGGGCCGCCAAGGCAAGTCGAGCTTGCGTGACGTGGAACTCGAGACCGGCAAGGTGTTAAAGAAGGTGGACGTACCGACTCCATACTTTGCCGAAGGCATCACTTTGCTGAAAGGAAAGATTTACCAACTCACGTGGCAGCATCGAACAGGGTTCATCTATGACGCGTCAAGCTTCAAGAAGATCGGAGAGTTCAAGTACGAAGGTGAGGGATGGGGACTGGCTAACGATGGAGATTCTCTGATTCTGAGCGACGGGACGAACCAACTAAGGTTTCTCGACCCGGCGAGCTTTCAGGTACGCAAAACCATCAGCGTGTCCGACAAGGACATCCTGGTCTCGAGACTTAATGAGTTGGAGTTCGTTCGCGGTGAAATATACGCGAACATCTGGACGGAAGATCGGATTGCGCGGATCGACGCAAAAACTGGACGCGTTGTTGGCTGGATCCAATTGGCTGGAATAATGCCGCGCGGCGAACTAAATGACGACGAAGCGGTTCTAAATGGAATTGCGTACGACCAGGGCCAAGACCGGCTCTTCGTGACCGGCAAGTTATGGCCGAAATTGTTCGAGATTCGGCTGAAATAAGTCCGACAAACTTCAGTTTGTCGCTGACGCGGAAAAAGACGACAAACTAAAGTTTGTCGGACATGTTATGACTTTCGGGACTTACTTTAAAGCCTCCTCTTACACAATGATTGCCGTTGCCATGTTGGCACTGGTGCTAGCCGGAGGTCTACACATTGGCCTGGCGACCGTGTTTGCCGTGGTGATGATCGTGGCGTGGAACTTCGAAGGAAGCAAATGGCAGTTATCGGAGCGCGTGGGGTTGGTGATCGTGCTCCTTTCAGTTCCTCTGTTTTTTCTTGACTGGCAGTACCAACGATCGGTCGGTGAAGCACCGGGTAGACTCGGCGTTAACGCGTTGTCACACCTCATCGTTTTTCTTTCTGCGATAAAGCTCCTGCAAAAAAAAGCCGATCGCGATTGGGTTTTTCTCTACCTTATATCTTTCTTCGAAGTGCTGTTAGCAGCGGGCCTGAGTTTCAGCCCAACCTTCTTCTTCAGTCTCACTCTTTATCTACTCTGCGCACTGTCAACAGTGATCGCTTTTGAAATTCAGAAGGCGCGGCGAAAAGTCAAAGTTGCAGAGACGCGTTTACTCGTGCCGCCGGACTCGAAAGTTTTCAAAAGACTCGCAAACAATCCAGACAGAAGAAATCTGGAAGCTGCACGTTTACCGGTTGTCGCCGTATCGCTGCTTCTTCTGATTTTTATTCTCGCTCTGCCGCTGTTCCTGGTGGCTCCGCGCGCCGGCTCGGCTACGATCACGCGCGGGGGCGCCGCCCTCACAAACTTCATCGGATTTTCTGAGAACGTGACATTAGGCGAAGTCGGCACGCTCAAGCAGAGTAATGAATTAGTAATGCGAGTGCGCATCGAAGGCGAGCAGCCACAGATGCGCACCGGTCTGAAATGGCGGGGAGTAGCGCTGGATGAATTCACCGGTCGTGGTTGGAGAAAGTCAGCGGAGGCGCGGCGGCTGAAGCAAGAATTTCCTGAGCGCGGCTTCTTTCGACTCGGTACCACCGAAGCTCCGCAACACATCACTACTCAGACCGTGTTTCTCGAACCCATGAGTTCGGCAGTACTGTTTGCCGCGCCTCGCGCACTAGCGCTTCAAGGTGACTTTCCAGTTATTCGCGTGGACGGCGAAGGCTCGATCCAATCGCGACCACACGATCTCGAGCGGTTCATTTATAAGGTCGTGTCTGACACGACTGAGCCTGATCCTGACACCTTGCGGCGAGACACGGTGCCGTATCCCGCGTCGTTGGATCGTTATCGCACTATTCCGCGATTCCTCGACCCGCGAATCGAGACTTACGCGAATGCGACTATCGTGAATGCGAATGCTCGTAACCGCTACGATCGAGTAAAAGCGATCGAGACCCAACTGCGATCTGACTTCGGCTATTCGCTGGAGATGAAGGCTACTGGTCCAACGCCGCTTTCCGACTTTCTTTTCAATGTTGGTGAAGGACACTGCGAGTACTTTTCTACGGCAATGGCGGTGATGGTTAGAACGCTGGGCATGCCGGCGCGCGTGGTTAACGGGTTTCTGCCGGGTGAGTATAACGAGACCGCCGGTGCTTATACGGTGAGACAAAGCGACGCGCATTCATGGGTTGAGGTTTATTTTCCACAAACGCAATCTTGGGTGACGTTCGATCCAACGCCTGCAGCCGGCAGAGTGGAACCGCAGCGAACAGGCTTTGCAGCGGCAGTAGGAAAGTACGCTGAAGCCCTGGAGCTGATGTGGTTTCAGTACGTGGTTGGTTACGACAAACAAGAGCAGCGTTCATTAGCGACATCGTTCCACAACCAGCTTTTTGATTTCCGTCGCGCGGTGTCACAAATGGCCGACAGTGTCCAGCAAAGAGCTCCTTCTATCTCGCCTGCATTAATTTTCATCGTCCTCGGTGGGTTGATGATTGTGCTGGCCGTGGTGGGACGCAGGGTTCTGCGTTTTGGGTGGCGTCAGGGGCTCGCAATCCGGAGCCGCGCACAAAAATCGGAGAAGACCGCCATCGAGTTCTACCAGCGACTGACAGAGTTGCTGGCGCGGAAAGGTATTAAAAGACCCGATCATGAGACGCCGCTGGAATTCGCGAAAGGCTTGGGCTTGCGCGACGCGATGATGGTGACGCGCGTGTACAACCAGGTGAGGTTCGGCGGCAAAGAACTCTCAGCGAACGAGATGCGCGAGATTAATCAGGTCCTACAGACATTGGAGGGCAGGTAAATAGTGCCGAGTACTGAGTGCTGAGTGCTGAGTACTGAGTGCTGAGTACTGAGTTCTGAGTAGTAGTGCCCAGTTGTTGGAACTTGGAACTCAGCACTCAGAACTCAGAACTCAGAACTCAGAACTTGAACAATGACTAAAGTCGGATTCATCAGTCTTGGGTGTCCTAAGAACCTCGTCGACAGCGAGGTGATGATGGGCCAACTAAAAGCGAAGGGTTTTGAGTTAACCGCTGATGCTCGCGACGCCGATACTATCGTCGTGAACACGTGTGGATTTATTGAATCAGCGAAAAAAGAATCGATAGAGGCTATTCTCGAAGCCGCCAGTTTCAAAACGAATGGGAAAGCCGAGCGATTGGTCGTTGCCGGATGTTTGGTTGAACGTTATCGAGATGAGTTAAAGGCGGAGATGCCGGAAGTCGATGCGTTTATTGGAACCAGCCAGATAAATGACATTCTCGCCGCGTGCGATCCGCGCACAAACACTCGCGCACTCCCTGTACTCCCTCTCGGCAATCAAAGTGCGACGTATCTTTACGATGAGTCCACTCCACGCATTCTCGCGACGCCTGGACATTACGCATTCATTAAGATCGCCGAAGGATGCGATCGACCTTGCGCCTTCTGCTTTATTCCGCAGATGCGTGGCCATTTTCGCAGTCGACGCTTCGGGTCGATTGTTGCCGAAGCGCATCAACTTGCCGAGGAAGGCGTGAAGGAGTTGATCCTCGTGGCCCAGGACTCATCGCGTTATGGTGAAGATCTCGGTAAGCAGGATGCTCTTGCGCACTTGCTGCGCGAGCTCTCGCATACTGACGGGATTGAGTGGGTACGTGTGATGTACACCTACCCAACTCACATCAGTGATGCCTTTCTGGATGTGCTGGCTGAAGAACCCAAAGCAGTGAAGTATCTGGACATGCCTTTGCAGCATGCTTCGCAGAAAGTTCTGAAGCTAATGAAGCGTGGTGGCAATCGTGCTTCGCTGGAACGATTGATTGAGCGAGTGCGGAGCCGTGTGCCGGGAATCGCGGTGCGAACGACGTTCATCACCGGCTTTCCTGGTGAGACGGATGAGGATTTTGAAGAATTGATGACGTTTGTGCGCAATGTGGAGTTCGATCGTGTAGGTGTGTTTACTTACTCGGATGAGGAAGGAACACCAGCCTACGAACTGCCCGGCAAGGTCTCGGCGCAAATCGCCAAGCGGCGTCGTGCACGACTGATGAAAGAACAATCGCGCATCTCGCGGCGTCGCAACCAAACGCGTGTTGGAGAAATGGTGCGGGTGCTGTTTGAAGGCGAGTCAAAAGAAAGCGACTTGCTGTGGCAAGGCCGGATGGAGACACAGGCGCCGGATATTGATGGATGTGTCTTGATCAACGACGCGCCGGAAGGCTTCGTCGCGCAGCCCGGCGCAATGGTTGATGTGCAAATCACCGAGGCCCAGGAATACGATTTGGTCGGAAGAATCATTTAGATTGATCAAAGAATCCAGCGATGAGTTGAATCCTACCGTAGTCACGGCTGAGGTTCCCGCCGGCTTGCCGCGGCCGTCACGCTCCTGGAAAAACTATTTTGCGCTAGCCATTGCGACCTTCGGCGTGGGGTATCTCCCACTCGCACCAGGCACGTATGGTTCGCTGGTCGCTGTCGGTCTTTATCTGTGCCTTCGCGTTGCGATCTTTGGTGGATTCGCAAATACCAACGCGACAGCTGATGCTCTTTTCCATTGGGCGTTCCTGGTAAGCGAGCTTCTGATCATCTCGATTGTCACCGTGCTTGGCGTTTGGGCTGCCTCTCGCGCGGAACGCGTCTTAAGGATTAAGGATCCTGGAATAGTTGTCGTTGATGAAGTGTCCGGTCAATTCATCGCCTTACTCGCGGTGCCGTTGGTAATTGACCGCCTTTGGTGGGTATGGCTGTTACTGGCGTTTGCTCTTTTCCGCTTTTTCGACATCGTAAAGCCATATCCTGCGCGTAGGCTGGAGTCACTGCACGGCGGCCTGGGGATTATGGCCGACGATGTGGTGGCTGGCGCCTACGCTGCCGTCGTCGTGGCTCTGGCGGTTTCAGTGCGCTGGTTGATGTAGAGAGGACAGGAGGTCACATGCACGAGTCAAAGGGAAGGGAAGCGACGGCTCAAGAAGAAGATAAGAACCTCGACGACCGAAACTCAGAAGCGACAAACGACGAAACGTTGCGAGAGATTGAAGAGTCTGAAACCAGTTCTAGAGGTAGACCTCGCGATTCAGGACCATCACCAGACGGAACGTTAGACGAGCCCGATGAAATTAAAGATGCAGGACCGATGTAGAAGGATGAAAGCCTTTACTGAACCGGCATCCTTGATATCTGCCAGGCAATAAATCCGATAAACGCGAGCACCACAGACACGATCACGATCACAACTGGCTCGATGCCCCAACCTTCGTCTCCACCTTCACTGATATCTTTCGGCAGTGCCAAATTACCAGTATCAACTACTATTGCTCCCTTGACTTGGCCTGTGTCCGCTGGCTTGTAACCTTTCGCGCCTTGCTGTTCCGCTGCATGCTTGTCCAATTCCTCTAATGGAGCGAGTTGTGCCGCAAGCTCGGCCGTGTCGCCCGCCCGGCGTCTCATCCGGTGTTTCATCAGACGTGCGAGTTGTCTGTTCATATCCACTTAATCTTCTTTAAATATGCATAGAGTCCCAAGCCCACGCCAACCATTGTGAGTAACGCAAAGACGTAGCCGAATCGCCATTTCAACTCCGGCATGAGCGTGAAATTCATCCCATAAACTCCGGCAATCAATGTCACAGACATCAGGATCGTTGAAATCGAAGTCAGTCGCTTCATCACCTGGTTCATGCGATTGCCGGAAACTGAGAGGTACGCATCCATGGTTGAGCTAAGCATGTCCCGCAACGTGTCGATGGTGTCGGCGACGCGGATCAGATGGTCGAAAACATCCTGAAAGTAAATGTGCGCTTCGCGCGGGAAAATCGGCTGCTCGCGCCGCAGCAACGTGTTGAAGACATCGCGCAACGGAGTGACGGCACGCCGCAGGTACAGCAACTTCTTCTTGATAATGAATATTTCTTCGATGGCTTCGGGTTGGAATTCGCCAAATATAGAGTCTTCCAGATCATCCATGCGGTCGCTAATGACATCCAAAAGCGGTAGGTAGTCATCCACGATTGCGTCGATCAGGAGATAGGCCAGCAGACCCGAGCCTTGCTCCGATCTGTCGATCCATTCGGGCCAAAGGCGTCGCGTGGTCGCAATCGCGCGGATAGGACGACTGTGTACTGTGACCAGATAGTTCTTGCCGAGAAAGATATTCAATTCGCGGAGTTCTAGTCGGTCGTTTGGTCCTGTGAGCTCGGCCTCGTAGAGCACCATAAAGTAGTAGCCCGTATACTCCTCGATCTTCGGACGCTGGTGCTCGTTCCGGCAGTCCTCGATTGACAGGTGATGGAATCCGAACTCTTCGGCGAGGTCGTCAAAGTCCTGGCTGGTCGGGTCGGTGACATCGGCCCAGATCGCCAATTGCGGCTCGAGGCGTAGTTCGCTGATATCAGCAGCCCGACAATTTTCAATGAACTGCTTGGACTCGGTGTTGAGACAGACTGTGTTAATCACACGGCGTCCTCCTGGCGAACTCGGCCGGCGCAGTGTATCACTATTAGGACTGTCCACAGATTACACAGATTTCACAGATTTTACAGACTGACAGACCAAACTGGTTTGTTACTATCTGCGTAATCTGCGTAATCTGTGGATATCACTCGAACAAAAACCGTTATAATCCGCGGCATTGATGACCCGAACAAAAATATTAGTAACCGACGAAGTAAGCGACAGCGGTCTGCAACCTTTGCGCGACGCAGGCTTCGCAATCGAACGACGCACGCGCATGTCGCCTGACGAACTCCGCGACGCACTCAATCA
>DATEDU010000317.1:0-15646 GCA_035281525.1 Pyrinomonadaceae bacterium
TCTAACCAGCATGTGACGCAGGGAACCGGAAGATGATTTTGGCGCGCGTTCTGGGAAACATCGTCGCGACACAAAAGAACCAGCGCTACGAGAACGCCAGCGTCATGCTGTGCCAACAAATCACTCCCGAGGGAGATGAAACGGCGATGACTGTATTAGCTTTGAACTCCGTCGACGCAGGAGTCGGCGACACTGTTCTGATTGTGCAGGAAGGCTGGAGCGCATCAACAGCTGCTACTGGAAAGCCTGGAGCAGCGATTGATTCAGCGATTGTCGGCGTCGTGGATCGGATCGATCTGCTGGAACAGAAATAGTCTCTGACTTACAATGTCGGCAATGAGCACCGAATCTGATCAAGCGCGGCTGGTTGCTGAAAGGATTGCGCGGCGGTTGTCTGATAGTCCCACCGCAAGTGTCCCGAACGACAACCTAAGTGGTGAACTCGCTGCGATGCGAGCCGGCCTCACGGATCTTCAAAAAAGACTCGCGCAAATCGAGGCGAAGGTTCGAGCGGGTGAAGTCACAAGCCCGCAATACACGAAGCAAACTCCAAATCGGCCCGTACCTCTCACACACTCGCCATGGCTTGCCGGCGTAAACGCATCGATGGCGCATCCCAGTCAGGAAAAGTTCGGCGTGGAGGAAGCAACGGTCGCTGAGCTCGTAGACTTCTTCGAGAAAGAGAAGACTTGCAGTCTCGAGCCCGGCGGCAAACCATGCGACCACTGCGCGATGTGCAGCAGCAGGGGATTCTAAATTTATTTTGCCGGCGACGTTTGCGGACTCGGGCTCGCGTTCTGTCTTAGTGAATTTGCATCAAGCCGCGGAACCTGAGTCGCGCCTTCCTCAGCCTTGAAGAAAGGCTCTTCCTTGAAGCCAAACAAGCCGGCCGTTACCACCGTCGGGAAACTGTTTCGGGTTGTGTTGTAGTCCACGACCCCGTCGTTGTAGTCCTTGCGCGCAGTGGCAATTCTGTTTTCAGTTCCAACCAGTTCATCCTGAAGCTTGAGGAAGTTTTCATTCGACTTAAGTTGCGGATAGGCCTCTTGTAGAACCAGCAGGCGTCCAATTGTTCCGCCGAAACTATTCGCCGCATCGATGACAGCTTGCTTTTGTTCGGGCGATTTATCTCCGCCTTCGCCTTGCGGCGCCTGTTGCGTTGCGTTGAGCAGACGTGACCGTGCTTCAGCGATCTTTCCAAACACTTCCTGCTCCTGAACGCCAGCCATCTTCGCCGACTCAGCGAGATTGTTCAGCAAGTCCGCCCGGCGCTGAAGTTGAGTTTCGGTATTGGCCCACTTCCCTTTGACGTTCTGCTGTTTCGCCGTAAGCGTGTTGTAACCGCAACCGCTGCTTGTGACTGCGGCGAAAACTATTAACGAAAGAATCAAAATCCGCTGTTTCATCTGTATCTCCAATTGATCTTCAGTTTCCTAAATTCAAAGGGGCTCTTTGGTCGGCTGGGTCGCTATGGGGATGAGGTTCTATATTTCTCATTTCGTCTACTTCCTCGACAACTCGCTCTACTTCCGACATGTACGCTGCAAACAGGTCATTCGTTTCCTGATCTGTAGCCGGTTCTTCGCCAGTTGCGCGAATAGCAAAAATTCTTTCGAAAGGGTAAGGGTCCAATTTCAGGAGATTAACGGTCGCGCGCACGACATCAGGTTTTGCCACCGGCGCCTCCTGGCCGTGCAGTAAAAGCACCGCACGAAACAAAGCTGCGAAACTCGCCAGACTGTCGGTCATCAAGTCGCACAGTTTTTCAGTTGATACAGAAGCCGGAATGTAAAGACGGCGAAGCTGGATTAGCTTGCTTCGCAGCTCATATTCCGTCTGATGCCGCAGATGGGCGTCGGAGAGTTTGACGAATTCGAAAGGATCCTTGCCGAACAATACCACGCGCGCTTTTGCCATCTGATGAAATTCGATGGGAAACACGTCGGCCGCATCGGAGAGTTCCTCGACGGTGAAGTAAACCGGAAGTGGATGGCCCAACCGCTGCCACTCGCGCATCGGCGCCTGAGCCTGGCGCAGATCTTCCGGAGTGATGCGGTTCAGCGCGATGATCAAATTGTAATCAGAGCGAAGTTCGTGATGGTCGCCGGCTGCAGCAGATCCATAGAGCACGACGGAAGCAAGATTGTCACCGTGCGTCGCGCGCAAGTCGTTAATCAAACTATTCAGCGCTTCCTGGACTACTGTCTTTACCATTTCTCGGGTTATCGAATACTAACAGAACCAGGCGGCAATTGCCTTGTCGTGCCAACTCGCGACAAGAGTCGCGCTACCAGCTTCCGCCTGCGCCGCCGCCGCCGAAATCTCCTCCGCCACCAAAGCCGCCACCAAAACCGCCGCCGCCGCCAAAGCCGCCGCCACTCCATCCGCTGCTCGAGCCACCCCAACCTCCTCTGCTCGAGGAGCTCAAAAGCGAGCCCAGCAGGAACCAACCGAGGCCACTACCCCAACCGCCGCCACGGCCTCCACCTCGGCCACCGCGGCTTGCAGAAATTAGAAACATTATGACTATGACACCGAGAATCAACCCACAGCAGACGACTGAAGAGAAACCGCCAGATCGACGAGTGCCGGTTGGTTGGCTCCGCGGCTGTTGTCGACCGCGATAGGCATAACTCTGATCGATCCCGTCTATGCTGAAGCCACGCTTCTCTGCGAGTGTCGCAACGTAAGCTTGAACCGTGTCGTAAACACCCTGGCTATAGTTCGCGCGCCTGAACTGAGGTACGAGTCGTTCCCGTTGAATCTGCCCGACGACGCCGTCGGGTAGATCACCCTCGAGGTGACGACTCACCTGCGTAAAATATTTCCGATCGTTAATAGCCACAACGAGCAGAAAACCATTCTTCTCGCCTTCCTTGGATCCGATTCCCCAACCACGTGCTATGTCTAGTGAATATTCGAAAATGTCTCGCTCGCCAGTTGTCGGTACACTCACAACCGCGAATTCGATATTGGCCCTCTGCTTCAGATTCAGGTAAATCGCTTCCAAGCGACTCTTTGTATTCGCGTCGATGACGTTCGCGTTGTCGACGATGGGAGTGAAAGGTTCAGGAAGAGGAATTGGCGATTGAGCTGTTTGTGCGCTCGATGAGGCTAAGGTCCCGAGCAGCAAGGCTAAGACGACAAGTTTCCTTTTCGTGAGTTGAGACCGGACGATCCACGAAATAACACCAAATAGCACGAATAAGATTTTCGTGTTCGTTCGTGTGGTTTCGTGGATCGTCTTTCTCATCCCGCCGGTGAAATCAACTTGTGCAAGAGATAGAACAACGCAACTCCTACAAAAACGACGATGGAGACGGTCGGGTTTCGTTGTTCATGGTGATTTACCTCGGGTATCAGGTCACTGGCTGCGACATACAGCGTTACACCTGCGGAAAAGGGAAGCGCGTAAGCAATGGCTGAGTTCATTCTCGTATCCAGCAACGCCACACCGATTACCCCGGCGAGTGTTGCCGCGCCAATTGCAGCCGTTGCCAACAACGCTTTATTCGGTGAGCGTCCAGACGCGAGCATGATCGAGGCGACTGTGAATCCTTCGGGCATCTTGTGTAACAGAATGGCAATGAACACGAGCAACCCGAATCTGAAGTTCACCAAAAAAGCCGCCGCGATTGAAACTCCATCAAAGAATGTATGAATCCATAAGCCCCCTACGGCTGTGTACGCAGCCGAAGGTCGCATGAAAGATTCGGGATGCGTCTCTGCACCAAAGTGGAAGTGTGGGGCAAGAGTGTGTTCAAAGAGTTGCAGCATGAGGTATCCAGCTAAAAGTAATGTCATCGCGCCGAGTATTGATTGCGCCGCACTACTTCCGCTTTTGCCGTCCGTCCAGATGCTGACTGTCTCCGGCACGATTTCGATAAAGATCGCAGCCAACATAAAACCGGCACCCAGAGCGACGAGGTACCTCAGCATACGCTCGCCAAAGCGGTGCGGCGCAGCCTTAATCAACACCAGGCCGCCAACCAAATTTGCTCCCGCGGCGATCAGGCCGAAGAGGAGAAGTTCGGGCAGACGTCCGAGGTTAGGCTCCATCCAGCTGTTACTCAGTCAAGGGATGTAGCAGGGTAACACGCGAACCACCAAAAACCAGAAAATTCTCTAACGCGCGTTTTCCACAGGCAGACAATAGGCGAACAGTAAGTTTCCCAAAGTCAGCCAAAACAGGTCGAAAACCCTAGATTTTTCCGGCTTTTCCTATTGACACGCAGGGTACACGAGCGTAGTATCCGCGCTTGGGTGGTCGAAAGTGGTCGGAAGTGGGTCCAACCTCGTAGCAGGCCGATCATTTGGCAACTTTTCCTGAGCGGCCACCCGTTTAACTCTCTTGATCGGTCAAATGAATGCTTCGGGGAAACTACACGGCCCGGATCGACGTCAAGGGTCGGCTAAAGGTGCCGACTCAATTCCGGCGACCGATCGAAGAGAAACACGGCGGGGAATTTTACATCACGAGCCTGACGGGCGAGAACGTTCGCATCTACCCGCTGCCTGAGTGGGAATCTATTGAACAACGCCTTTCGCTCTTGCCGACGATGGACCCCGCGCGCCGCAAGTTCCTTGACAGAACGAATTACTACGGGCAGCAAGCGACGATCGACGCCCAGGGTCGTCTGTTGATTCATCCGCTGTTGCGCCGAAGCTCGGGGGTTGTCGGCGACGTTGTTGTTCTAGGTTATCTGACGTACCTCGAGGTTTGGGAGCTGGACAAGTTCAAGCAGCGTTTGCTTTCAGATCCGTACACGGAAGAAGACGAGGCAGCGATTGCGCGGCTGGGAATCTGACATTGCCGATTGCCGATTGCCAATTGCCGGTTGGAAGCAATGACACAGCATTTTGTTAAATCGGCAATCGCAAATTTGAAATCTGAAATTTAAAAATCGGCAATTGGCAATCGGAAATCGGCAATGGTTAGTTGTTCTTTGAACAAGATCACGGGGCGGTGGTGATGGCTGCGCCTTTGGGGGGCAGAGGTGCGCCCCATCGCCCCGTGCTGCTGGAAGAGACGATCCATTTCCTTGTTCCTGAGCGAGGAGGTCTCTTTGTTGACTGCACCGTTGGACTTGGTGGTCACTCCGAAGCGATTCTTGAGAGTTCCCCCGACACACATCTAATCGGAATCGACCTCGACTTAGAAGCGCTCGATTACGCCAAGCAGCGATTGTCGCGCTTCGGCGAACGATTCCAGCCCGTCCACGCCAACTTTCGGGAAATCACTTTCATCCTGAACGAACGTGATAGGAAAGCTGTCAGCGGTGTGCTGGTTGATCTTGGTGTTTCCTCACTCCAGCTCGATTCGGCAACAAGGGGGTTTAGCTTTCGTTTTGACGCGCCATTAGACATGCGCATGGATGCGCAGAGCGAGTCCGCGACCGCGGCTGATCTTTTGCGCGAACTACCCGAAGTAGAGATAGCTCGCATTCTTTTTGAATTTGGCGAAGAGCGAAGGTCTCGTCGCATCGCCAGATGGATCGTTGAAAGTCGGGAAAAGGGAAAGCCCATTCAAACCACCGGGGCTTTGGCTGAACTCGTTGAACGTGCAGTCGGTTATCGCAAGGGCGGCCGGGCAATTCATCCGGCAACACGTACCTTTCAGGCCTTGCGAATCGCGGTGAATCGTGAACTCGAAGAGTTGGATCGATTCGTCGCCTCAGTAGTAGATCTTTTACAACCGGACGGACGATTTGTAGCGATTAGCTTCCATTCGCTCGAGGATCGCATCATCAAGCAGGAGCTTCGCCGGCTCTCGGGATATTGCCAATGCCCGCCGCGAACTCCTGTTTGCGTATGCGGCGCACGGCGAGTGGTGGAAATCCTGACTAAGCGTCCGGTTACTCCTGAGCAAAGTGAGATCGATGAAAATCCGCGCGCGCGCAGTGCCCGGCTGCGTGCCTGCCGGAAGCTCTCTGAAAAAGTGATAAGTGATAGGAAAGTGATGAGTGATAAGTGATGAGTGATAGGAAAGTGATGAGTGATAAGTGATAAGTGATAAGAAAAAGATGTCGAACCGGCCTCATTCCTTATCACTTATCACTCATCACTATCACTGATTAGCTGAGCTGGAGCTTGGAGATGCGAAGACTTCCTATGGAACAACGTAACGCTCGCGTTCGCCGTGAACGCGACTTTCGAGCCTTAAAGCGTCTGGCATTACTGTTGTTTTGCGGGTTGGTCCTGGCGATTGGTTTTGTGTTCGCTGCGCGCCAGCATTTCGCTGCAGTTCGGTATGGATACGATAGTGAGAATCTGCGCACTGAACGGCAACGGCTTTGGGCAGAAAACCAGCGACTCCTATTAGAGAAGGAACAGGCGTCGGCGCCGGCACGCCTGGAATCGGAGGCTCGGCGACTCGGACTCAAGCCTATCGAGCCTGGACAGGTCGGTACCCATTGAACTCTAAGAATGTTGGAAGGGAGCGATGTCCGCAATACTGACTCGATTTAAAGCGGAATCAAAAACTCGGCCCGATACTTCAACTCGCCGCGCACTGTTTGTCGCGGCGTTTATCGTCTTTTGGATGATGGCCGTCAGCGTACGCCTGGTCCATTTGCAGATTACCAGCCACGATCGTCTGGTAGAACGTGCACAACGCCAACAGCAATACGCATTGGACATAGGACCAGAGCGCGGGTTGCTACTTGACCGCCAAGAGCGCGAGCTCGCACGCAGCATTCAAACGGAATCAATCTTTGTCGATCCAGGCGAACTCGAAAACACCGGCTACATCAGCTGCATAGCCAACACGACCGCACCCATCCTTGGCACTGACGAAGCAACACTGTTCGATGATCTGTCAAAAGCAAAAGAGAGTGGACGGAGATTTTTCTGGCTGGCTCGAAGATTGAACGCGGATCAAGCGGACAAGATTCGGTCGTTAGGTTTGCACGGCGTGCACTTCCGGCCGGAACCGAAACGTTTCTATCCGAATGGAGCGCTCGCGTCGCATGTATTGGGTTTTGTTGGTGTAGACGGCACGGGCTTGGGTGGAGTCGAACAGGTGTACAACGATGAGATCCTGGGTGAACGCGGAAAAGTTTTCATTGAGAAAGACTCCACAGGCGATGCCTACGAAAGTTTTGAGGTTCCGGCAAAGCCAGGCCAAACAATCATCCTGACGATCGATCAGTCGATTCAGTATCGCGCCGAACAAGCGCTTGCAGCAGCCGTTAAAGACACTCGAGCAAAATCCGGAACCGCGATCGTGCTCGATCCTAAGACGGGAGAGATCCTCGCGTTAGCGAACGCACCGACTTTTGATCCGAACAACGCGGGCGCCGTTGTTCCGGGGGCCCGTTCCAATTGGGCTCTGCAAAATATTTACGAGCCGGGGTCGACGTTCAAGATCGTTCCTTTCTCAGCCGCACTCGAAAAAGGACTGGTTTCTCCGGAAGACAGGATCGACTGTCAGATGGGTGCAATCACCGTAGCCGGAAGAGTAATCAACGACCACACCGCGTTTGGCACTCTCAGCATTACCCAGGCACTGGAGAAGTCGAGCAACGTCGCCGCGATCAAACTCGGGCTGCGGGTCGGAAACGAAACCATGTATGACTACATGACACGTTTCGGCTTTGGCTCGCGAACCGGAATCGAGCTTCCAGGTGAGACCGCTGGATTGCTGCGTCCCGTGCGGCGATGGCAGGCATCGTCAATAGGCTCGCTCGCGATCGGTCAAGAGATTGGTGTTACTCCAGTGCAAATGGCTGCGGCGTTTGGCGCGTTGGCGAACGATGGTGTCCGAGTAACTCCGCATCTGGTTCGAGAGATTCGAACGTCGTGGGGTAACGGAGTCTACCGCGCGAATCCCGAACAAAGGCGGGTCGTGAAACCCGAGACCGCGCGGATGCTTCGCCGCATGCTCGAGGGGGTTACGCTAAACGGCACAGCCAAATCGGCGCAGTTGAACGGTTACACAGCCGCCGGCAAGACTGGCACTGCTCAAAAGATCGACCCCAAGACGAAGGCCTACTCGGCTACCAAGCACGTCGCGTCGTTTGTAGGCTTCGCTCCGGTAGAAAACCCAGCGGTGGTGATTATCGTTGTTATAGATGAGCCTGGTGGCGCTTATCACGGTGGCGAGGTTGCAGCCCCGGTGTTTCGAGAAATTGCGGAAAAGGTTTTGCCCGATCTTGGTATTGCTCCAGACACAATGCTGAACACTGAGAAACAGTTGGTAGCACAAAAGCAGCAGTCGAGTTCGAATCAAAAGATCGCCGGAGCGAAGTCTGCCGAAAAAACTGCGCAAGAGCAGCGAGCGCGCATTGAAGCCGAGCGCAAAGCGACTCTCCCGAGTCTCACCGGCACCCGTGAGGGCGGCGAGATCGTTTTCGCACCGGCCAGTGACAAAGCCATCCTAATGCCGGACTTGCGCGGGCGAAGTGTTCGCGACGTAGCGCGCGCATGTGCGCACCTCGGATTGCAACTTCACGCTCGCGGCGACGGGAGCGTTGTACAACAAAGGCCGGCTCCCGGTCAGGAAGTATCGACCGGCCAGGTTGTGTATGTGGATTTTGCAAGAGAAAACTAGTTTCCCCATGGATCAAGGTACGAAGTAACAAGGAGAATTAGCCGAACCAAACCGAACATCACGGAGCCAAAATGATCCCCCATCAGAGCGCGCTCAGAGACATCCCGGAAAATGGAGTAAGCTGTAGAGTGGAAGCGTGTCGCAGACGGTTGCGTGCGAGTCGAATCAACGAAAAGAACCGGGTTCAAACTGACCCGGAACCGCAACCCGAATTGGCCGCTTTCACCGAACCGGGATCACATGAGTTTGAAGGGGCGGGAATAACGTGAATGTTCGTGAAGCGTCGATATTGATGGACGCTGATGCCACGCATCTAAGCGTCGGGTTGTTTGACAAAAAAATTGTAGATTTTTCGATCGATTCGCGGTCGTTGAACGCGGGCGAACTCTTCTTCGCGTTATCGCAGGAGGACTACGCCCGCGCCGGTTTCAATGGCGAGTTCGTCGATGGTCACGCGTTCATACCAGAGGCGCTGGCGAAAGGGGCAGTTTCCGCAGTAGCTCGCATGGACCATGTGCAGCAACTCGGCTCGGTGCGTGATCGACTGCTGTTGGTTGAAGACGCAATTGCTGCGTTGCAAACGCTTGCTCGGCGAGTTTATGACGCCTGGGGCAAAAAGGTCGTCGGTATTACCGGCAGTGCGGGAAAGACTACGGCGAAAGAGCTCACGGCTCATGTATTGGCCCAAGGCGGTCGACGAGTACTGAAGAGCGAGCGCAACTACAACAACGGGCTTGGTCTGCCACTCTCAGTTTTGCGAATGGTGAGTGACGAACATTCGCCGGAGCAATTCGACGTGGCAGTACTTGAAATGGGAATGTCTTCGCCGACTCATGAGATTCAGCGTCTATGCCGCATTACGCCGCCCGACATCGGCGTTGTGTTGATGGTAGCTCCTGTGCACCTTGAGTATTTGGGAACCATCGAGAACATTGCCGATGCGAAGGCAGAGTTGATTGAGGGTCTGAAGCCAGGCGGGACAGCGGTATTGAATGCCGATGATGAATTGGTCATCAAGATGCGCGAAAAGCATCGTGGGCCCATAATTACTTTCGGCATCGAAAACAAGGCCGATGTTACTGCGTCAGAGATCAGCGTTGAACGTCTGGGCTCTTTGAAGTTCCGGCTGAAGACTCCGGTGGGCGAAGTACCGGCGACACTGCCAATGAGCGGAAGGCATAACTTGATGAACGCCCTTGCGGCTTCGGCGGTGGGAACTTGCTTTGGTCTCGAACCGAAACAGATTGCCGAGGCTTTGCGATCAGTCAAACCGCCGCAGATGCGTGGGGAGACTCTCGAGTTCGCGGCTGGTTTTACCGTAGTGGACGATTCGTACAACTCAAATCCACAATCATTGGTGAGTATGGTGCGTACGATTACTGACGCTCGGGGCGCGGGGAAGCGCCGGATCGTGATAGCCGGGGAGATGCTTGAGCTTGGACCAGAAGCTGATGCGCTTCATCGCGAAGCTGGACGAGAGATGGCTCGCTCAGGCATAGATCTTCTGTGGGGCGTAAGAGGTCTGGCTGCGGACATCATCGCCGGCGCCGAGGAGGAAGGACTAAACGCAACCAGGTTCTTCGAAGACTCGACTGCGGCCGCAGCGGCGATTATGAGCGAAGCGAAGGAAGGAGATCTGATTTTGGTCAAAGGCTCAAGGGGAGTCGCGACTGACAAGGTTGTCAGCGCATTGCGCGAGAGGTTCCCGCTCGTGGGAACTGAAGAGAGCAATTGATGGAACGTAATTTCATCTCCGTGCCCTCCGTGGACTCTGTGGTGAACTTAGAACTTACGAAGGTAATTCACCACTGAGACACGGAGATCACGGAGAAAAGATAAGAAATGCTTTATTGGCTTCTTTACGAACTTATCTTCGGCCACTTCAAGGAGAAGGATTGGTTTGTAATTAAGGCCCTGAATGTTTTCCAGTACGTCACTTTCCGCACGGCATACTCGACGATCACGGCATTGCTCCTCTCACTTATCTTTGGCGGCAAACTTATCGAAGCCCTCAGAAAATGGAATATCGGCCAGCAGATCAGGGAAGAAGGTCCTCAAGCCCATATGGCCAAAAGAGGTACGCCGACGATGGGTGGCGTCCTGATAGTTGGTTCCGTACTCATCTCGACTCTCCTATGGGCTCGCTTGTCCAATATCTATATCTGGACCGTCATCATCGCCACTCTGTTGTTTGCCACGATCGGCTTCCTTGATGACTACGCCAAGATGGCGAAACAAAGAAGTCTGGGTCTGACGGGGAAACAGAAGCTCGCGGCTCAACTCTTAATTGCAGTTGGAGTTTGGGCGGTCCTTCTAGTTTCGACCTACTATTTGGCCAGCGACTATTCGTGGAATTGGAGCATCCCTTTTCTGAAGGATACGTCCAGACCCGGCGGAATCACTGACTTCGGACCAATTCCATACCTGGTGCTGATTATCATCGTACTGCTGGGCTCCTCCAATGCGGTGAATCTGACAGACGGTCTTGATGGCCTCGCCATCAGCGTGACTTTCATCGCTATGAGCGCGCTTACAGCGTTTACTTATTTGAGTAGCGATGCTCGTTGGGCCGGCTATCTTGACCTGACTCACCGGCCTGAAGCTGCTGAATTGACAGTTTTCTGCGGCGCCATGGCCGGAGCCAGCCTTGGCTTTCTCTGGTACAACGCTCCACCCGCTGAAATTTTCATGGGCGACACCGGCAGCCTGGCAATTGGTGGCGCGATTGGCACCGTGGCAGTGCTGACGAAACAGGAGTTCATGCTGCTGATGGTGGGCGGCGTCTTTGTGATTGAGGCGCTATCGGTGATGTTGCAGGTAAGCGTTTTCAAGATGACAAAGCGGACCACCGGAACCGGCCGGCGCCTATTTAAGATGACGCCTTTGCATCATCACTTTGAAATGCAGGACTGGAAGGAGTCGAAGATTGTTTTTCGATTTCTCATTCTGGCCATACTTTTTGCGTTGTTGAGTTTGTCGACCTTGAAGTTGAGGTAGGTCCGACAAACTTTAGTTTGTCGTTTAGCCTGGGACAAATTGCAAGACGCGACAAACTAAAGTTTGTCGGACATGGAAATAGCTGGCAAGAAAGTTTTGATAATAGGGGCGGCGCGTAGTGGGATCGCCTGCGCCAAATTTCTAGCGGCGCGAGGCGCCACGGTAGCTCTAAACGATCGCAAGCCTGTCGAGGAGTGGACCACCGATGCGGCTGTTCTTAAAAAAGAAGGAATTGGTTGCGTCGCCGGCGACGTTCCGAGTTGGCTGCTGGATAACGTCGAGCTGGTGATTGTCAGCCCTGGAGTGCCAGTCAAGAGCATTCCGATTCGATATGCAGAACGAGCAGGGGCGGAAGTGATCGGTGAAGTCGAACTGGCCGCGCGGTTTTTGAAAGGCCGAATCGTAGCCATCACCGGCACGAATGGTAAGACGACGACGACTGCGTTGATCGGCGAATTGCTGAAAGGCGCCGGCTTGACGGTGCAGGTTGGCGGAAATATCGGAACGCCGCTCATCAGCATGGTCGAGAGCTCGCGCGAAGACGGTTGGACAGTAGCCGAACTATCGAGTTTTCAGTTGGAGACGATCAAGGAATTTCATCCGGCGGTAGCCGTAGTGCTGAACGTAACGCCTAATCACATGGACCGTTATGAATCATTCAACGATTACGCCGCAGCCAAACACCGGATCTTCATGAATCAAACCGCTGACGATGTCGCAGTGTTGAACGCCGACGATGAAGTGGTCTCGTCGTGGGCTACCGGGCTGCGAGCCCACGTCGTGAAATTCAGCGTCCGGAGTGAGCTGGAAGAAGGTCTTTTTCTTCGCGGTCGCGACCTGATCTCACGCACGGCCGATGGCGAGCGCGTACTGATGTTACGCGATGAAATGAAGCTGCGTGGCCTGCACAACGTTGAGAATGTACTGGCGGCTTTGTCCGCTGGACTTGCTTGTGGCGCCGATCCGGTTTCTATGCGAGAAACGGTCAGGGGCTTCGAACCGGTTGAGCATCGCCTAGAGCTCGTGGCGGAAATCGACGGGATTAAGTTCTACAACGACTCGAAAGCGACGAGCGTCGATGCGACGCTCAAAGCTTTAGAAGCATTCGTTGAGCATCCGGGCAAGATCGTTTTGATCCTCGGTGGAAGGGGCAAAAAAGCGCCGTACGCCCCGTTGGCGGAGCTCGTGAAGGAGAAGGTTCGACATCTAGTTTTGCTTGGTGAGGATGCAGAGACGATCGGCAAAGAGCTGAATGGCTCTGCGCCACACGAACGAGCCTCCGACATGCCGGACGCGGTTCAACGCTCATTTCGGTTGGCGCGTCCCGGTGACGTCGTTCTACTGGCACCGGCTTGCGCGAGCTTCGATATGTTCGAAAGCTTCGAGCACCGCGGACGCGTATTCAAGCATGAGGTTCAAAAGCTGAGTCCAAAGGGTCAAGTCCAAAGTCCAATGTCCAACGTCCAAAGTCCTGTTACCTGACGTTGGACTTTGGACGTTGGACGTTGGACGTTTTGATCATGGCGAAAAAGCTGTATCCGGACAAGTGGATGTTTGCAGCGACAGTAGGTCTGGCGCTGTTCGGCGTGGTCATGGTCTACAGCGCCTCGGCCGTGATGGCCCAACGTGAGACCGGGAATCAATTTCATTATGTAGTCAAACAAGGCATTTGGACCACGATAGGATTCGCAGTGATGCTGGCGACAATGCAAGTTGACTACAAGCATTGGAGAAATAAACGGATCGTTTACGGTTTGCTGGTACTAACCGCGTTGCTGTTGATGTCGGTTTTTGCATTTCCCAGCGTTAACGGAGCGCATCGCTGGATTAAAACGAAGTTCTTCTCAGTTCAGCCATCCGAGATTTCGAAATTGGCGCTGGTGATCTTTCTTGCGTACTTCCTGGAAAGACGCGCAGGCGAAGAGGGGAATTTCTGGAAAACTTTTATGCCGTGTGCGCTTGTAACTGGAGGCTTGGCATTCTTAATAGTAATCGAACCAGATCTGGGTACGGCGATGATGCTGGGTGTAGTTTTCTTAATTATGATTTACACCGCCGGCGCACGACTTAAGCATCTGGCGATGGCTGCCGCGCCCGCATTCATAGCACTGCTCGGCCTGTTGATTTTCGTTCCGTTTCGAATTCGCCGCTTGATCACCTTTCTTGATCCGTGGGCCGACCCGCAGGGAAGCGGTTTTCAAGTGGTGCAGTCGCTCATTGCAGTCGGGTCGGGAGGTCCGAATGGTCTTGGCTTTGCTCAAGGCAAGCAGAAGATGTTGTTCTTACCTTTTGCTCATTCCGATTTCATCTTTGCCGTTGTAGGCGAGGAGTTAGGACTAGTAGGAGCACTCGCCGTCGTCGCTGTATTTGGTCTTTTTCTTTGGCGCGGCCTGCGCACTTCGCTGTTGGCGCCCGACCGCTTTGGAATGTTGTTGTCGCTGGGGATTGTCGTCGCCATCGTCGCCCAGGCGCTCTTTAATATAAGCGTCGTGCTGTCGATGGTGCCGACGAAAGGCATTCCGCTGCCCTTTATTTCCTATGGCGGTTCGTCATTGGTCCCAACGCTCGCGGCAGTGGGAATACTTCTCAATATCTCCCAACAGAGTGTTGGCTCGATCAACATTGGATTGCTGAGATCGTTCTTTGCACGTGACAGGCAGCAGTTGGAGGAACCGCGCGTCGTCGGAAGGCGGATCGTTTCGTCGCGCTTCGGGTAAAGGGAATGCGCGTTTTGATCGCCGCCGCGGGAACCGGCGGTCACATCTATCCGGGCATCGCGGTTGCGAACGAGATTCTTCGAAGGAGCCCGCAGTCGGAAGTTAGGTTCGTTGGCACCGCACGTGGGCTCGAAACGAAATTGGTACCTAAGGCGGGATTTGAACTCTCGATCATTGAAAGTACGGGGTTGAAGAACGTGAGCTTGATCGCGCGCGCGCGCGGCTTGGCTGTGCTGCCTAAAAGTTTTGTTTCAGCGCGGCGGGTCATTAAGCAGTTTCGGCCGGACGCTGTCGTGGGCGCAGGCGGATATGTTTCAGGGCCGGTGTTGTTGTCGGCAGCAACGATGAAACTGCCGACTCTCGTGATGGAGTCAAACGCGCTTCCGGGTTGGACCAATCGAGTGCTGGCTCGATTCGTCGATCGAGCAGCTGTTTCATTCGAAGCGTCGCTTCGGTTCTTTGGTGGCAAGGGTGTCGTGACGGGCAATCCGGTGCGGAGGGAGTTCTTTGAGATACGAGCGAAACAGAGAGAGCCCGGACGCTTTTCGGTGCTTATCTTTGGAGGTTCGCAAGGGGCTCGAGCTATTAACGAGGCGATGATCGCCGCGTTGCCCGAACTCGAGAAGATGCGAAATGAATTGTGGATTACGCATCAAACGGGCGAAGCAGATTTCGAGCGCGTTCAGACTGCGTACCTTGAATCGGGATGGACGGCAGACGTGAGGCGTTATATCGACGACATGGTGGTTTCTTTTGCGAATGCGGATCTGGTGATTTGTCGAGCCGGCGCGACGACGACGGCTGAGCTTGTTGCTGCTGGTAAAGCGTCGATCATGATCCCGTTTCCGTTTGCGGCCGATGACCACCAACGAAAGAATGCGGAGGCACTGGCAGAAAAGGGAGCGGCAAAAATGATCCTTCAGAGAGAGCTGACTCCGAGCAGATTGGCGGAAGAAATTGAAAGCCTGGTGCGCAGCCCGGATGAAGTGATGAAGATGGAAGCAGCTAGTCGCAGCTTGGCGCGTGGGAATGCAGCGGAATCAGTGGTGGATATGATTGAGGAGTTGGTGACGCTTAGGGGCAGCGGCAGTACGCAGGAGCAGAGACAGACAAAGACCTAAGACCTAAGCACAAATTTAAGATCTCAGATCTAAGAAAAAATGTTCAGACGAATTCAGCACGTCCATTTTGTAGGCATCGGCGGAATCGGCATGTCCGGCATCGCCGAGGTGCTGGTCAACCTGGGCTTCCGCGTGTCGGGCTCCGATCAGAAGAGATCGACCGTCACCGATCGCCTGCAACTTATGGGTGTCGAATTCACCGAAGGTCACAACGGGGAGAACATCACCGACGCCCAAGTCGTCGTCAGGTCAACAGCAGT
>DATEDU010000318.1:0-13578 GCA_035281525.1 Pyrinomonadaceae bacterium
AATGCCCAGGCTGCGAGCTGACTCGATTTGCTCTCCTCCGGGCCTGATAAAGTCCTCAACCATCACCTCCGGCTGAAGACCTGGAACTTGCGTTGAGTTTGGCGCGGTTAAGTATGTGAGCGGTCGAAGCTGTCCAAATCCGCCGCCTCCGCCAGGAGTCGGCGATGGCGACGGTGAAGGAGAAGGCTGCGGAAGGCCCAGGGCGGTGTTGGCATCAATCAGCCCCGGATACACCGTCAGTCCGGCGCCATCGATCACGCGCGCATCGCCGGGCACAGTGACGTTTGCTCCCACTGCTGCAATCAAACCGTCACGAACGACGATGGTACCGCGTTCCATGACGGGACCGCTGACAGTGACGATGCGTGCATTTGTAATGGCGTAAGTGTCGATCCCACTACGCTGCGCCGCGACCGGGGCAGGCAGCGGAACGACTGAGAAGGAAACGACAACGGCGAGAAGTGCGGCGAGCAGGCGCAAGCGGACGGTTGACATAGGCAATCCAATCCCCCACAAGACGAGTTGCAATTCTTTATGGCCGGTGTAGAAAAAACACCGGCCAGCTGGAGATTTTGAAAAGAAGAGGCGAAGCTTAACTCAGAACGATGTAGCAGTAAATACTGGGAACGAATTTTCAACAATTCTCATTCACACCGCGCTTCAGCGCGGTGATCTGAAAGTCAAATCGGCAGGAAACCGTTTAAACGGTTTCCTTAGGCAAACACTCCGCAAATCACGGGGCTAAAGCCCGGTGTGAATGAGGACTCGAAAATATTTTAAAAGCGCATTGCTACTGAGTTTCGTCCCGTTACCCTTTTGTATTTGCGTTCCTGTTGGTACCGCCGGACGCTGCTACCTTCAACTGATTCCTGACGGATTTGACGCCTTCCACAGCTTTGGCAACTTGTTCCGCTCGGCCTCTCTGCGCGGCGTTAGCCACAGTTCCGGTCAGGGTAACGACGTCGTTATCGACATCGACGTTGATGGTCGAATCCCTCAAATCGTCGGCTGCGGCCAGATCAAAACGGGTCTTGACCCACAACCAGCCGTCGTTGAGGCCGCTGCCAATTGTCCGGCCCTGCTCCTTTGCCTCTCGATGATATCTGTCCCTGTTTCTCTCGTAGTCTTCACGAGTACCTGCCCGGGGACTGGTATTGGCATTAGCATTCGTGTTCGCGTTCACGTTGGCGTTAGCGTTCGTGTTGGCGTTCGCGTTGCCATTCGTATTGTAGTTTCCCGTTTCTCCACACGCGGAGAAGGCAAGCGCGACTGTAGCAATCGTAATTATTCCTGCAAACAAGCGTTTCATCGATTTGAGACCTCCTGTTCGTCCTTTGTGATTTGAGTTCTAAAAACGTACGCGCGACTCAAAACACGCCATAACCCAGGCAGTAGAAAGGCCCGAATTCTGAGCAGCACGAACAAAAAGTGGGGGTTCCGAACGAGGGGATCGAACGGGGCAGACTTAAGCAAGCATCAGGCCGTGACAGTAAAAACTACCACTTTACGGTGCCTTCTTTGGTGGTATCGATCTCGGCTACGGGCTGGGTTTCGCTGAACAGATATCCCTTGATGTTGTCAAAGAGAAAGTTTTGCGCATCGGGGTTTGTGAGGTCCAAGCCGTAATGGTTGATGATTTGTGTTTGTTTTTGTAGCCAGTCGCTCCAGCACGGTTGGCAGATCTCGTTAAAGATTCGTTGCCCCAGCTCGTTGGGGAAGGGTGCGAACGGGAGTGAGGGACGCTTCTGGCCGCAGTGCTTGCACTTGATTGTCTCAGGCATTCTTTGATCTCCTTGAACATCCGAGATTATAGACACGTCACACCGATTCGACCAAAACCGCTGTCAGTTGAGCTGTGCTTCTCGGATTGCTTTGAGGACGTCATCGTCTTTGGGTCTGAACAATCCTAACGGCCGCACATCACGATGACGGATGATTCCTTTTCCATCGATCACAAAAACAGATCGCGCAACTTTCCCCGGTATTAATGACTGCGCTCCATACAGCTTTGCGACTGTGCCATCCACATCTGAAAGAAGTCGCAGAGGCAGATCGTGATGTCGAGCAAACTTCTTGTGCGACTCGACCGAGTCAGTAGAGATGCCAACGACTTCAGCGCCGGTCGCCGAGTAATCCTCCCATCGATCGCGCACGGAGCACATTTGTCGCGTGCAGATTGGGGTCTCGTCACCGGGGTAGAACAGCAACACCACGACCTTGCCGCTATGATCGGCTAATCGCCAATCCTTGCCATCACCATCAGGCAACGTAAACTCCGGCGCGGGCTCACCAACCTGTGCGTTTTCTTTGCTCATCACGTCAACTCCTGTTCGTGTTTGTTCGTGGTTGGACGGCTTTGTGACCGGGTGGACAAATTGTCAGAAAGTTGCACATGCGGCAGTGCGTGGCGGGTCGCACAGGAAAATCGACGGGTTCATGAGACGAAACGATCCTGAGCATTGCCTGATCAAGCGCCTCACCGCAGGACTCCTGCGTCAACAAATCTTCCGGCATTTGATACTCAATCCGGGGATGAAGGAAGTGAAGCGTTGCCGTCAGGCTGTTAATTGGCAATCCTTGCATCAGTTCGCGCACCGCGAGTGCATAAGCCTGCATCTGCAACTGATAGTCTGAAGCAAGCTGCCGCACTTGAGCATCGATTGATTGTTGACCGTCCATAGTCTCAACAGTGGCGTGACTTTCATATTTAGCTGGATAGTCAACCGGAGCTGCGGTGAAGTCGAACTGCATTTGTGCGGCGGCGGCTTCGTATCGCGCTGCAGAACTCGCTACTAGCTTCTTTGAAGGCGCAACCGTTACTGATGGAGTTGCAAAGCGATTGGTTTTGAAGTCGATGACTTCAACATCGAAACTGTTTCGATCACTTGAGGGAGTAACTATCAGTTTGTCTATCGTGCCGGTGAGGATCCCCAACGGCCGTCGCAGCCGAAAGCTTATTTCGCTCCAGAGCCCGACATCTGTGGCCGGAACTCGCGATGAGATCTCAGATTTAAGATTTAAGATCTCGAACTGACGACGTGCCGATTCGACGCGCTGAAAAAGTTTGCTGGATAGATAGCTCTCCGCGAGCGGCCACAATTCCTTCAACGCCTCCTCAGAATTAATGTCCAGGACCCGGTCGGCCAGCCGAGCCTGCCGCACTCGAATAACATCCGCGAGACTTTGCCTAAGCCGTTCCTGAGCGTACTCCGCTGAACTCTGACGCGCCTGTTCCCCGCGGTCCGCCGCACTGTACGTCTCACAGAACCGATGAATGACCGCGCCCTTGAGTGTAGCCGTCAGATTGGCGGGAGGCTCAGGCGCTTCAGCATGATTCCAGACTGCAAGCTCATCGGCCGATGGCACATGTGCGATGCGATCGAAGTAATATTGCCGCGGACAGCGTTGGTAGTTGATCAGTTGCGTTACGCTGAAGCGGTGTACCGCGGTATCAGGTTTGGATTCAATGGGTGAGAGAAGGGGGAAACAGAACGGGGAGCGCAGCGACCCGGTTAAGGGTAAATCACCCGGTCGCTGCGCTCCCGGTTCTGTAGCCGCAACCTCTTCCTCAACCAAATTAAACGTCAACTGAAGGTGCGTCTCCCGATCCAACTCCACCAAACCACTCTGCGATCGCTCCCCTAGATCAAGAGCCTGCCAGATCAACTCCAACCAACTATCATCACCCTTCACGAGCCTGCTCGAGTCCTTGGTAGCTCCCGACAAGATCAACCGATCGCGAGCACGCGTCGTAGCCACATAAAGCAGCCGCATACTCTCAAAGTCTTCACGTAACCTCGACCGCTCGTTGAACGATGCGAACGTGCGGCCCGAAACCATTTGCCCGCGACCATCAGGAACTTTCAAAGTCAGCCCACGGTGCCGGTCGAGGAGAAAGTATCCCTCCCACGAAGCCTTGGTACGGTGCAAATCGGGAATGATTACGACGGGGAATTCGAGACCTTTCGCCTGATGAATCGTCATCAGCTTGACGGCATTCGCCGAGTCGTCGAGCTGCCCTTCACTTTCACGGCTGCCGATGGTTTCGAAGTCGTGAACATACTTAACGAAGTCGCGAATGAGATGGGCTCCGGAGCGCTCAAATCGCTCGGCCAGATTGAATAGCTTGTCGACATTCGCAAGCCGCTGCGCGCCATCGAAAGTTGCAGCGATCACAGTCGTGAATGCTGATTCCTTGATGGCGAAGCGCAGCAGCTCGCGAATCGGGTAGCGATTACGCCGCTCTATCAGAGACGACAGAAAATTCGCTGCACTCTTCAAAGCCTCACGCTCATCGTCGTCAATAAAGTCGATTTCACTTTGCCGGCGCAGAGCCTGAAAGAGTGGTCGTGGGTGTTTTCGAGGTTTGGGAGCATCGCCGATAACAGTCTCGCCAATAGCAGGCCCAAGACGCAGTGCCAACAAAGTGTTGTCTGAAATGCCACAGAGCGGGGAACGCAGCACGGCAGCCAGTGCGAGTTCGTCTGTTTGATTATCGAGAAAGCGACAGAGTTGAATGAGATCGGTAATCTCTTCGCGTTCGTAAAATCCTTTGCCGAGGACGGTTTGAAACGGAATACCTGCGCGTCTGAACTCACCTTCATAAACGGGGACGTCCGTCATCGCGCGGAACAAGAGAGCTATGTCGCGATATTCAAACGAGCCGCTTTCTGTCAGCGAAATAATTCTCTGGACCAACTGGCGTGCGTCACGTTCGCGAGCGGTCTGGCTCTGAGATTTCAAATTTGAGATCTGCGAGATTCGTGGATCGTCCTCGCCTGCAAGTCGATCGACCATCAACTCGACTAACGGAGGCGTATCGCGTGCTTCGCGTTTGCCGACACTCGGTTCGTGATCTACAAAACCGAGTTCTGCCTGGTCCTCTTTACGTACCTCACCCGGTTGGAAAAACCGCGCGAACAGGAAATTGAAAAAATTAATTAGCGGGGGTTGACTGCGAAAGTTAAGAGGCAGCGGAACGACGTCACCACCGGCAGCCTCGAGAACATCGGTCATTTTTGCAAAGACATCGACGTCTGCTCCCCGAAAACCATAAACCGACTGCTTCCGATCCCCAACGATAAAAAGGTTCGCGCGTGCGCTCGGATTCAGTGCCAGTGCCTCGAGCAAGTTCCTTTGTAAACCGTTGGTGTCCTGGAACTCGTCAACGAGAAAGTAGCGGTAGCGCTGCGACGCGCGGTGCAGCACCTCGGGACGCAGCAGCAGCTCAAACGCTCGCACCTGCAAATCGTCAAAATCCAACGCCGCGAGTTCCTGCTTGTTTTCGGTAAAGCGGCGGTCGATCGTTTTAAGCAGCCGAACTAATGCAACTGCGTAATCCTTGCCGAGCAGGTCGAAGCGCATCTGAGGCAGCCGGCCAAAACACTTCTGCTTGCTCTCCCCCCAAAAGAGTTCATCAAGATGTTTGACAACGGTGGCCAGGTGCCCGCTAGCGTTGGGACGCCCAGCTTCGCGAAATTCTGCAATTGCGCCGCAGTAGTCAGGCAATGATGTCTGCGCCGAGCGCAAGATGGATCGGACACGCGGCCAGTAATTGCGAATGGTCGTTGCCTTCTCATTTGCGCGACTCGTGAGCCCGCGCATTGACGTGAGCTCGGCAATCCGAGCATCCAACTCGTCACAGAGCGATTCGTAATCCTGGGGCGCGGAATGACTTTCGATAGTTCGTTTGAGAACGTCGTCAAACGACAGACCGTGGCCGCGAACTTTCAAATAGATTTCGAACAACGCAGTTGCGAGCATCGGGCGGCCAATGCCAGCAGTCAGACGCACGATTGATTCTTCGCGCCGGCTGATTGACTCCGTCAGTGATTCCTCAACCGCTGCCGTGAGCAAAGTTGCGGCGCGATGCTCGTCGAGCAGCATGAATTGGGGATCCAATCCGGCTTCGACTGGAAACTCTCGTAAGAGGCGCATGCAGAAGCCGTGGATTGTGGTGATCACGGCCCCGTCGAGCGTTCGTTTGTAGCGTCTCCATCGCTCTCGCTCTTCGCCCGTTGACTTGGCTAACAGAACGTCCAGCGATTTCCTGAGACGTTCGCGCATCTCGTTGGCGGCGCGGTTGGTGAAGGTGATGGCTACGATCTGATCGATGGAAGAAGGTTTGCGTTCGCGCAGGATGTGCAGATAGCGCTCGACGAGAACGAGTGTTTTGCCTGCGCCAGGGCCTGCGATGACTGAGATATGGCGGTCGAGCGTATGCGCCGCGAGTGCCTGCGCTGGTTCTAATCTCTTCGATTTTTGAGTGCTTGCATCCATTGCCAACCGCAAATGGTTCTGTGATCAGTTGCCCTGATTTTCTTTCCACTGGATGCGGTACTTGTCGTACCTGCAAACCGCCGAGTAGTCACAGAACCGGCATGTTTCATTACCCTGCGACGGCCTGACCCGAAAGTCTCCGGCGTTCATCCGCTCAAAGAACTCCCAAATACGCGCGATCGCCTCGGACCTCACCTTTTGCCATTCCGAGTCCGTCAGAATCGAGTTTCGTGCCGCCAGTCCAAGATAGTCTGCGAAATCTTTCCGGTAGATACCGCTGTTACGCCGGCCGGGCTTCGCTTTCAGGATGTAATAGCCCCCACCCGCAACGGCACGGCCCGGCAAGAGCAAACGCTCGAGCGCTTCAAGGTAAATCGGCAATTGCAGACTGCGGCCCGCTTTCATATCTTCTGCATCGGCGCCAACAGAGAGTTTGTAGTCATAGGCGATGAGAGTGCCGTCTGCAGCTTCGTCGACTCGATCTATCTGTCCCTGAATTCGAATTGAATCTCGGAAGCGTGGCTTTACCCACCCGCTACCGCGGGTGGTACTGACTGTTCGCGACTGATCCTCCCGCGTAAGCTCGAGTTGTTCAGGCTTGGAGTGCGGATCGGCGGCTGTGCGAGGCGTCATTCCAAACGCAACTTCAAAATAACGCGAACGAACATCAGCTCGCGTCTGCCGCCGCACACCGAGTTCATATAACAACACCTGGTCGAGAATGATCTTGCGAATCTCGCAGTCAATCTTCCAGATGTCCGGATTCAACGGAGGCACCGCGCGCTCGTGCTCCATGAAGACCTGATCGGCAACGCCGCGCAACTCCTGTCTCAACGCTTCCCGATCCAAGTCGAGCAACTTGTGTCCTCTATATCTTTCGAAGAACCGCCGCAGCACGTCGTGCAGCAGCTTTCCCGCATCAATCGCCTGGAGATCGAGCGCAGCTTCCCCGCGCGACTCGAGCCGCAACACACGATTCGCGAAGAAACGATAAGAACAATTTCCGTAAGTGCTGAGGCCACTCGCGCTGTGCACGTATTCTGGTCCAAAACGCTGCTGCAACATCTGGATCAGTTCAGGCGACGTGATTTGTCCATCGTGGCGTCCGAAATGCCGGCTCGCTCTTTCGCGCTCGATGTTTATCCGCCGCATCGTGGCAGGCGTGAGAAGTGCGCGCGACCGCAGCTCATCGATCAAAGGCAGTGGCAGCAAGCCTTCGCGTCCGGCCTTGTGACGATGTCGTTCGTCCTGACGAATCAAAGAGATGTTCAACTGGACGGGGGTGGACGCATCGAAGATCTCCGCGCCGTCAAAGTCGCGACGCACTAGTTCGTTCTTAAGTTCGAAGGGTGCGATGGCTCGCGCCAGTTCGTTGATGTAGTACGAGGAAACGGTCTCAGTCTCATCTTCCAATTGCATCGGTTGAGACAGATACAGTTTTTCCGTCGCCCGACAAGCAGTTTGATAGAAGTAATGTTCTTCCTTGAGCAACGTCGCCGGAGAAATATCCTCCAGTGTCAAATCGTAATCGCGCTTCAGCCGTTCCCGTTCTTCGTGCGGATAGATCCAGTCGCGACTTGCTCGCAGCGGGAATCCTCCTTCAACCAGTCCGGCAATAAAGATCGCGCGAAAGCGAAGACCACGGACCTCAGTGGCTTCGAGCACCGGCAAGCCCGCGTGATCGTGAGTGCCGATTGAAATTTCGACATCAAGAGCCCGCGTCACTTCACCGAGAAATCCAGGCAGCCTCAATTGGCAGCCGCTTCGATCAATCGAAGACGCTATCTCAATACTCTTAACCGCAACGCCAAACGCGCGACGGAGACTCTCAAGCCCACGTAGATCGAGCATCAGTGCAGGCAGCTCAGTCTCGTCGAGATTGGTGCGTGCGGGCGTTCTGATTTGTTTCGCGAATCGAAACCGCTCGAGCAAGGACATCAAGCTCACCCGCAAGTCACGGGGTGTGCCTTCTCGCGCCATATCTCGAACCAGATCAGCGAAGCTACCAATGACGAGTGATGCCCAGGCGATCGCGGCGGGATGCACGTCACGTGACGGCCGCCGTTTCTTTTCGACTCCCCTATCGTCAATCGCTAACTTGTCAGCGTCCTGGATCTGATCGGCTTTGTCTTCTGCGACTTCACTCGTAGTTTCCGAAGGGACGAGGTCAGTGGTGAGTTTGACCTGCTGCCAATTCGCAAGGAGCTTGCGCGCGCGCTCGAGCCAGCTATTCACGTTCAAAGCGCCGCCCACAAACGCAATCGTGTTCTCCAGTGTGTCGGGATCCCAACGGCCAATGCCGAGGGCGTACTTAAAATTGTCAATGCGACCCGAACCGTTTAGTTTGCCGTTCGTGCTTTCACTCGTCAGCAGTGCGCCGTATTTTTCGTCGAAGGTTTCGACTAACTCCGCCAACTCCATTTCGTCGAGACGGAAGTATTCCGATTTGATTAAATCGGCCAGATCGGAAACCCTGACGTCTTTGTTGTCGTCGCGCGCGATGTCGTCAAGCATTTCAAATAGCTTGCGCGCGGCTCGCACAGCAGGAATGTCGTTCACGTTAATGCGACGTTCCAGGTTGCACGGCACTCCTTCGTCGTGCATGACTCGCACAATCGTGTCTGCGTAAGAGGCGCGCTCGCGGACAACCAAAGCAATATCGGAGAGACGATAGTTCTGTTGCAGGATGAGGCGTTTGACCTCTTTTGCGACTTTGCGGATTTCGGTCTCGCGGTCCGTGCAGGTGAAGAGGCGAATATGTTCGACAAGCTTCAGCTTGTCGTCCGTTGCGGGGGACTCGAGCGTGTTGTCTGCAGCGACAAACTGAAGTTTGTCGGACAAGTCTTCCGGCTTGAAAAGGCGTTCGCGCAAAGTGGAAAGAGCTCCGCGCGTCTCAGCAATCTCATCGCTTTGCTTTACGTCGAACGTCGCCATACTTCGAAGCTGTTCCACTGTGTCCTTGAATGGCTCGAAGATCGCCGGGTTCCGCTCGTCGCTGTTTAAATTAACGATGACTTCCGGAATCTGCCGGATTAGCTGCCGCAACATCTCCCCTTGAACCGGCGTGAAGTCGAAGAATCCATCGATAACGAGCAACTGCAAGTTTTCGAGCCACGGGACCCGACTGTCGAGCTGTCCTTTAAGGATCTCAAATGCTCGCAACTGATCGGCATCGGCTTCAGTCAGATTGTGTTGTTGAAGAAGAGTTGCGTAGGTCGAGTAGATCAGCGCGACGTCTCTATCAAAGTCGATCTGTGGACGCAGTGACGGTGCGGCTCTATCTACTCCCGGGCCAAAGTCTTCTTCGCGCTTCGAAACAATCTCCGCAAACTCGGCAGGTGACTTCGCTGCCCGCTGAATCTCGCCGATAAGAGTGGAAAGGGTGTTCACGCATCCTTCTCGGTGCGCGAGGGTGTTGAGCGCTTTCAGTTGTCCAGCGCCAGCCAGTTGTTTCAGGATTTGCGAGATTAGGCTTCGTTTGAGCGGCAGCTCTTCACGGTCGATCGGAGTGAGAGTGGCGAGCGTCGCGCCGGTCACTTGATGGACAGCGCTCGAGAGAATGCGTCGGACGAAACCGCGGAAAAGATAAACCGGAAGCTCACCCCAAACTCCGAGATTGCGTGTGCCGTCCAGAATCTGTTCGGTGACTAGTTCGAGGAGCGGGTGCGAGGCCGCGAGGTAGAGGAAGGAGTCTGATTTACCTTCGGAGACAAGCTGGCTGCAACGAGCTATTAACCGCGAACGATTGGTTCCAAGAAGTGGCCCTAACCAGATTTCTTTCGCCAAAAAACAATCTCCACCGAATCATTGCCGATTGCCAATTGCCGATTTAATTGCCGATTTGATGTCATTGATAACACTCGGCGATTTCTCGCTAGGATACCAATTGGCAATTGGCAATCGGCAATTGGCAATGTTTTATGTTTCACCTGCTCCAGCGGTCCTCGAACTTAACAACGGGAACGCATCATCCTCCGCCGGATCACTTGCAGCCGCCACGAGATCAGGAAACAGACCCCCTTCATCCAAACTCAACGGCCTTGCTGTCTTGTCCAAAGGCTCCATCACCTCGATTTCGTCGCCGCCGATGGCGCCTCGCTCTTTGAACTTCCGCGCCGTCACCAGCACACGAGCTTCCAGCGATCCAACGCCTTTGTTGTATGAATCCAGTGCTCGATCCAAGCCTCGACCGATGTCTGCAAAATGATTTGTGAAGACGCGCAGTCGATCGTACAAGTCCTTCCCCAGCCGGCTAACCTCCTGAGCATTTGAAGCCATCTGTTCCTGACGCCATCCATAAGAGACTGCTTTCAAGAGGGCGATTAACGTAGTCGGAGTCGCGATAATGACGCCCTGATTGACACCGTCTTCGATCAACTTCGGATCGTTTTCCAGAGCCGCACTGTAAAAGGTCTCGCCCGGCAGGAAGAGCAACACAAACTCCGGAGTAGGTTGCACGGTCTCCCAATATGATTTCTTGCTGAGATTACCGATATGCGTGCGGACAATTCTGGCGTGATCCTTCAGTCTTGCACATCGAACCTCATCGTCCGCCGTCGAAATGGATTCATAGAAAGCGTCGAAGGGAACCTTAGCATCGACTACGATGGTGCGGTTGCCGGGGAGCTTTACGATCAAATCGGGGCGGATGCGTCCGTCCTCCGTCGGGACGGTTTCCTGCTGCACAAAATCGCAGTACTGAACCATGCCGGCCAGCTCAACCACCCGGCGGAGTTGTATTTCGCCCCAACGGCCGCGTATGTGGGGAGCCCGCAACGCCTTCACCAGGTTGCCGGTCTCAGCCTGAAGCTGAAACTGCGACGCTGCCAGGTTCTTGACCTGCTCGCGCAGTTCCGAATAAGCGCCGGCCCGTACTTTTTCGAGCTCGCCAATCTTCGAATCGACTTTTTCGAGGGAATCCTTGAGCGGCTTCACCATTTCATCGATCGCGTTTTTCCTGATCTCAAGGTCGCCCTTCGCAGTCTCCTGAATTTTTTCCAGTGTCGCCTGCGCCAGTTGCAGAAACGATTGGTTGTTGTCCTTGAGCGCATCGCGAGACAGCGCTTTGAACTTTTCCGTCAACTCGTCTCCAGCTCGCCTGAACGATTCATTTCGTTCGAATGCGGCGCGGCGCTCACCTTCCAGTGCCGCTTTGAGATGCGTGATTTCGGACCGAGTCGTCTCTCCTTGAGCGAGCTCCTTGGCGAACGCCTCCTGGAGTTTTTTCAGCTCCTGTTCTTTTGCGGCGGCTCTTTCGGTCAGAGTGGCGAATTGTACGGCGGTTTCGGCTTTCGCGCGTTGGTACTCGTGCGAGAGCTTGGCGCGCACCAATAGCCAGACGAGCAAACAGCCAAGTCCGAAACCAATCAGTAAACTTAAAAGCACTTCAAGCATTCAGCCGCGTTCTCCAGCGAAGTTGCCAACAGTCTAACAGTAGTGTTGCAGAAATGAAACACTGTAACAACAGCGGGCCGCCTTTGCCTGCGGTTATGTCATCTGCCGAAGCAGGCGATGAGGCGTTCGTAGACTTTCCGTGTCACGCGCACGTCGTTCAGGTTGTACTCTCGAATCTCAGCGAGCCGCCCTGCCTGATAAAGGTCGAAAACTTTACTGCCCTCAACTTCGGGCGTCTTGCTCGACGCGATTCCCAGAGCCCACGCAAGGTCGTCGAGACTCACGTTGCGCCGCGAGCCGAGCCACCATCGATGCATCGTGTCAAAAACGTTGCGAGTACAAACGTCAGCGTCAAGGTAGGCGCGCACGCAAATGTCGTTGACGAGGCATCGCTGAAAGACAAATGGAAGGTCAAAGCTGAGAATGTTATGTCCCACTATCTCGTCCGTGTCTGGGTTATATGTCTTGAGCAGGTTGAGAAAGGCTTTGAGTGAGTCACTTTCTGATTCTTCGTTTCCGGCGGCGTCAATGCCAAATATGTATTCCCTGACACCTTGGGTGGTGACGGTATTCACCCGGTCGCTATCGCTCCCGGTGCTGACCGGGGCGCTATCGGCACTCACCCGGTCGCTATAGCTCCCGGTTCCGACTGGGTCGCTATCGACACTGACCCGGTCGCTATCGCTCCCGGTTCTGACACGGTCGCTATCGGCACTCACCCGGTCGCTATCGCTCCCGTTACTGACACGGTCGCTATCGTTCCCGGTAGTGACGCGGGGGTCAATCTCGGCGCCAGCCACGGGTCCCACATGTACGGCGATGCAAAGAACCCGTCCCGAGATCGCGCTCAACGAGCCCAACTGGTAGCAGCGCTCTTCTTCTGCCGCGATGTCTTCCAGGTATCTCTGCTGTTGCTCCAGCCGCATGTTGCCGAGCCGGAGAGCGCGTTCGAGTTGAGCTCCAACACGTTCACGAAAGTCGGGAAGCGCAAGCGTTTCTATATCGATAGTGTAAGCGACCGCCACCCGTCACTCCTCGAAAAGTGATAAGTAATAAGTGATGAGTGATAAGGAAGAGGAACGTGCTCACGGCTCATCACTTATTACTTATTACTTATCACTTATCACTTTCTGCCGATAGGCGTCGCACCTCGGCATCCATTCTTCCTGTCAGCATGAGGGCAATCATCTTGTAGTCGCCCATGAACGACCAAAGCGGATGCTGAAACGTCGCAGGTTTGTTCTTCTCGATGAAGAAATGACCGGCCCACGCAGCTCCATACCCGGGCACGAGCACCAGAGGGAAGAGCCACCATCTGCCTGAAGCGATGAAGTAGACGAGCAAGGCAACGCCGGTGGTTGTACCGATCAAGTGCAACAAGCGAGTGCCGGGACGGCTATGCTCGTTAACGTAATAAGGCCAGAACTCGGTAAATGAGTTGAACCTCGAGTTGGCCATTGTCTTACACCTCTATCTTTAGTGATAAGTGATACGTGATAAGTGATAAGTGATAAGTGATAAGTGATAAGAAAGACCAACTTGCCCGATCACTCATCACTCAGCACTCAGCACTCAGCACTCAGCACTTATCACTCATCACTTATCACTCATCACTAATCACTATTCTCGAAGAAAGCTCTTCGAAATTCTTCCGGGTGAATTGGCTCGACGCGCACAAGCCGTAAATTCTCTTCAACGTGCGCGCGTTTGCTCATGCCGACCAGTGCAGTCGTGATGCCGGGCGTAGACCGGACAAACTGAATTGCCGTCTGAGCGTCCGTTGCGAGCGAGCCCAAAGGCTCGCGTATGTCTTCCGGTAATCCATGCGCAACACGCCCCTGCAAAATGGACGCACTCGAAACCACAGTTACTCCCAAAACAGTCGCAGCCTCCAAAACGGAAACT
>DATEDU010000319.1:0-3593 GCA_035281525.1 Pyrinomonadaceae bacterium
TCCGTTAACAATTGCTGAATTTTCTTGCTTCACCAAGCAAAGTAGAGGCAATCTCAATGGCAACTCGTAAGAAAGTTCCTCCAACTCGTAAAGCATCCTCGAAAAGTAAATCATCAGCCGCGAGAGTTGAAAGCGGCCGGTGCCGCCTTATGGAGACCCGATTCATACCGGGGTAATGCCCGGAAGGGAGATCATGCCTACTCGAAAAGCGAGCAGCAATAGAGAATGAGTTGAGCAGTAATCAGGCTCTTAGCCAAACAACAACATTTCACGTTAATTCAACGCGACACCAGGAAGGAGAAAGTATGGCAACACGCAAAACTATTAAAGCGACAACGGTTAAGTCGAAAGTACCAGCCTTAGAAAAGCCGATTCGGGCGCTTTACGGAATACCCATTTGGGACACCATAAAGCGCGGCAACGCAGCGGAAATGAAGAAAATGGCCGCCCAGGCGCGAAAGCATGTTAAGGAAGTGCAAACAGCATTGGACGCGCTGGAGAAAAAAATCGCCGGCAGCTAGACATCGGTCGGAACAGAGTTATGGCCGAACCAACGCGCTATCTTTCTTCCGAAGATCGCTCGGCGTTCGTACCGGTGCATGCAGTTTGGGAGCTTACCCTCGCCTGTGATCTCAAATGCCAGCACTGCGGTTCACGTGCGGGCAAAAAACGCTCCGAGGAATTGACAACTGACGAGTGCCTGGATCTTGTGCGTCAACTGGCGCGGATGGGCACGCGCGAAGTGACGCTGATCGGCGGCGAAGCTTATCTGCGTCGCGACTGGCTACGAATCATCCGTGAGATTCGCGATCAAGGCATGGATTGTACGCTGCAATCGGGCGGACTCAATCTTAATGATGAGCGGGTAAAAGCAGCGGTCGACGCTGGTCTTCAAGCACTGGGCATCTCTATAGACGGTCTCCGCGGACTGCACGACGAGCTTCGGGGTGTGAAAGGTTCGTTTGATGCTGCTTTCAAGGCGCTTCGACTGGTCAAGAAATACGGCATTACGTCGAGTGTAAACACGCAGATCACGTCACTGGTTATTCCGCAGTTGCGCGATTTGATGAATCTCTTCATCGCGGAGGGCGCGAAGAATTGGCAGGTTCAACTCACTGTGGCGATGGGTCGTGCCGCGGATCATCCCGAGCTGTTGCTCCAGCCATATGAATTACTGGACCTCATGCCACTGCTTGCCGATCTTTACCAGGAAGGCGCCGACCGCGGATTATTGCTGCAACCGGGCAACAATATCGGATATTTCGGGCCTTACGAATCGTTGTGGCGAGGAAGTGGTGACGACCGAGTTTACTGGACCAGTTGTAATGCTGGGGAGAACACCCTCGGCATCGAAGCCGACGGCACCATCAAAGGATGTCCCTCTTTGCCGACATCTCCTTATGCCGGAGGCAAGATACGCCACCTTAGCCTCGAGAGCATCTGGTGGAAGACTGACGAGCTGGCGATCAATCGATCTCGCACAAATCAAGACCTGTGGGGATTCTGTCGTACTTGTTACTACGCGGACGTATGCAAAGCGGGCTGCACGTGGACCACACACGTTTTGTTTGGTCGCGCGGGCAACAATCCGTTTTGCCATCATCGCGCTTTGGAATTATCAAAACAGGGACTTCGCGAAAGAATTGTACAGATAGAAAGCGCGCCTGGAGTGCCTTTCGATCACGGGCGGTTTGAGCTACTGCTCGAAACCAGCGATGCTTCAAGTGTCAGCGCGATGCCACTGTCGAACAATGCATTAGTGCAAATAACTCCATCCAAAAAACGCAGCACAAAACACGTCCAACCTGGCTTGCCTACTGAATCCGACAACTTGATCTTATGCCGAGGCTGCCGGCGTCACGTATTGCCCAAAACCAGGATTTGTCCGTTTTGCGACGGTGATATCCGCGCCCTTGCTAAGCTTCACGAAGCAAAGTTAAACGAGGCTCGCAAAGCATACGTTCGACTGGCAAAGCTGTTGCAATTACCAGTGCCGGCAAACAGGTAACATGCCTTGCTACCACAGCCCCGGATTCTCGGGATAATGCGACGATCACGTCGAATTCAAGAAATCTCGAAGTGTAAAACGGTGAGTTTGATTTCCAGAACTATTGCGCGGGTGCAGTCTGATATAAAACACGCGTTCATAATTATCGCAAACGATCATGTGTGGCTGACGCTTATAAGTGGAAATGAACAGTCGTCCACATTCTTCGGCCTATATATATGCGGCTATCGTTCAGCATCACCACGCACTGTGCGCAGTCCAAACACAGTCGCCGTTTCATTGCCGCCAGTCGCCTGGAATTTAACAGTCACCTTTTTCTTGTCCCTGATCAATTCAGCCGGTAGCCGATACTCCACATCGAAGAAGCGCCCAGTCGCGCTACCCGGCGGACTCCGTTCGATTGATTGTTCTCCCACCCGTTGACCGTCAACAAAAACCTCTCCGGTTCGCTTGCCGCGTTCGTCAGTGTTGTAGGTCACTAACAGCGTAACCGGTTTACTCGAGTCGACCGGTATGTCGTAAGAAAACCATTTCTTTGAGCGACGTCCAGGTCGTCCATTCATTCGATCCTGGTTCGTCTCTTCACCTTGTTGATTAAAGGCTTTCTCTTTCTCGGGATCTCCTGGTGCTATGTAGCCTATTGTCGCCGCTTCCAAAAGTTGCTGCTTCTTTTTGGCGGCGGCGATCTCCTCGAGCTTTTTCTTCCATCCTTCCGACGAATAAAGATCGAAATAGACTCCGTACATTCGGCGGTGCAAGCGATAAAAAGGTACAAACTCCAATTCCTTTTCTTTGTCGTCCGCGGTTCGTCCTACCTTCACCGTGTGAAAAACGCCAAACCTGTCGGGTACGGGCTGCAACCATTCCCCCACAGCTTTATCTTCAGTCAAAAGCGACGGTGTCGGCCCCGCGAAACTGCCACGTCGTTCTGGTTCTGGTCCAAGATCGGCGGCAAGAACGAGCGGCCCCCACATCAACGCTGCGACGTTCTTGTTATCCGGTAGTCCTTCAATCCGCAAAGTCTTCGGAAGAGTTAACGAGATCGAATCTCCCGTCTTCCACGTTCGCTTCAGTTCAACGTACGAACCAGGCTTAGCATCGGTCTTAACTGGCTTGCCGTTGACTTTAACTTCAAATCCAGTTCCGGCCCACGCAGGACGTCGAAGCGCCAACGTAAATTGTTTTGGTTTTTGCAAGGTGAGTCTTAATGTCGCGCTGTCACCTTCCGGAAAGCCGGTGTCCATGACGAGGTTTGCACCTGCTTCCTTCCATTGCGCCGTCGAAGGCGCATACAGATTTACCCAGAGACGATCGCCGGATTCATAATAGATCCCATCACCATGCAGACCATGACTTCCCATGCCACTGCCTACACAGCATGTGAAACTGCGCGACATATCCTGATACTCATGACGCACCGCGCGGCCGATAGGAACCATGTAACAAGTTCTTCCGTCTTCAGGATCTATCGATCCCAGAATGTGATTGAACAGCGCACGTTCTTCAAACTCCGCATACTTGATCTCAGGCTTGAGTGAAAAAAGCGTTCGCGTCATCTTCAGCATGTTATAGACATTGCAAGTCT
>DATEDU010000320.1:0-2539 GCA_035281525.1 Pyrinomonadaceae bacterium
GTGCTGGAACCGTGATTGTGCAGCTTCTCGTCGTTGTGCGCGTCGATGTCGCGCCCCGGGAACATCTTCTCGATGTGCGTGAGAAACTTGGAGTCGATGGCCATCATGTCTTCGAAGTGACCGTGGGTCGGACAATCCTTGATCATCCAGATCTGGCCGTCGCGTTCGATGATCTGCGCTTTGATCTCGCCGACCTTCTCGTTAATCAGATCGGTAACTTCCCTTTTTCCGCTGATGATTGCTTCGCGCGCTTCGATTACGCAGTTCGGACAAAGCGAGTCGGTAGTTCGCGGCCAGCCAAGCGTTGGCTTGCTCTTTTGCCACGACTTGAGCAGTGGCTTGTCGGACCATTTTGGAGTGAATGAAGGATTTGGCTTGTATTTATTAACTGACTGAATTGCGTTGAAAACGCCCCCGGCTATCAACGTCAATCCCCGCTCTGCATGCTTGATCGGTCGCATCGGCTCTCCAAGTTTCTCTATTTTTATTGCCGCCTCGGCAGACTATGACAGTCCAAGGCCGCGAACCTATCGGCAATGGCTGTGCCATTCCGGCCCGGATCCGAGTTAAGTGAAGTAATTGCCTAAGCTTACGCGGTGTGTGAGGTGTAGTTAGACTCTGCGCGCCGTGTGTCTTGATGCTACAGACGGTTTAATCTACCCGATGCTGTGACATTTTGGCCACGCGCTCAGTAGACGCCGGGAATGACTCTCGCCGTCTTTAATTTATACGTTTGATATTCGGGAAACACCGTTTCCAAAACCGCTTCTTCCTTTTTCATTCGCTGAAGTTGCAGGAAACAATGGGCGAGATAAATGAGCGCCGTGTAAGAGGAGAAAAACTGTAACAGGATCCCCAGCGATGCCACGGATTCAAACACGTATAAAGGGTGTCGCATGATTCGATATGGTCCCGAAGTAACCAATCTTCTTGCTTCGGCCATGACGCTAAACGATCGGCCCAAGTGCGCCAGGGCAAAGACCGAAAGGCCCGTTCCCACCAGACTTAGGAAGCTGGCAATCACAGTTTGCGTAAGCGAAAGATTTGCGCGCGGAAAGAAGGTCACCAGGGCCATGGAGAAAGTACCCGCCACTGCTAACACCCTTGGCGATACTCCTTTGGCTTTCTTGATCGGGCTCAGTCTGATGATGAATAAGATCGAAAGGAGAGCCACGAACAGGATGGTCGAGGATCGGGACACCACGTCAGCAAAAAACTTCCATGACGCTGCGGCATCCCCTAATGCCTGGCCGCTAACTATAAACGCATAAAGTTCATTGCACTTCTGCGCTAAGACCATCAGAAAGAACGCTGCCGGCACGACTCGCGTGACCAGGTCCAACAGCTTGACCTCGAGAGCCACTGGTTTCTGTAACTCGTTCGCGACAATCTGGCTATCAACCATATCGGAAGGTCCTCTTTAATATAGAAATTCTATTTTCCAGCGGAAGGCGAGATGAGTTGAGAGATGTAGCCGCGTGGCACCGGTTCGTCAATGCCGTATTTCTCGGGTGTCTTTCCTTGCGGCAGGTAGAGTGTGTGGAAGAGCTTGTCGATTATGGATAGTTGCGCGGCGTAGTTCTTGTCGTAAGCTTCGCGGTGATTCGCGTGATGCCAATGATGATATTCCGGCGAAGCAATCACCCACTTCAAAGGACCGAATTTGATCCTTACATTCGAATGAAGTAAGTACGAATGCCAGGAGTAAATGAATGCGTGAGCCGCAACTACAGGATCGGAAAAGCCCAGGGCGAGCAGCGGTAGAATAGAAGCGCCCTTAGTCACGATCTGATCGAGCGGATGGACGCGCGCCGCAGCCAGCCAATCCATTTCCTCGATCGAGTGATGAACGGCATGCAACTTCCAAAGAAAGGGTACGCTGTGGAAGAGACGGTGCGCGGCGTAGAACAAGATGTCGGCGGTAACAACCGCTTCGATAAGTTGAATAAACAAGGGTTGAGACGCGACGGCAACGCGCAACGATTCCGGCACGACATAGGCGAAAATGCGGCCCGCTGCGAGCACTAAAAGCATGATGCCGACCGTGATGAGCGCGCCATTCACGAAAGTGTAGACCAGGTCAAGTCTCCACTTCGCGCGCAGGATTCTCTGCTCTTTATGGAGAGCGAATAGGCGCTCGAGAGGCACGAAAACAGCTGCGACGAGCAGAAACTGCCAAACGTTGAATAACTTCATGGGTTTAGCGGGTGGGGTCCCTACTGGGGGACTCAGAGAAACACGAATTTTACGATCCTACCGGTCTTTGCCCATGGCAGCCGCCATTGCCGCGACGATCTGATCGGTGACTCGTTTCTTGTAGAGCTCGTCGAGCTTGCCGGGCGAGAGGTCGAAATCGACAGGCGATTCCTGGATTCGCTTGATGATTGTGCCTTCGGAGAAACCGGCTTCGACCAACCGAATGACGGCGGCGTTATCAAGCACGGGCGTTTTCTCGAGTTTCGGAGTTGCGCTCGTTCCGCCGGTTTCACTTGCAGGCCTCAATATCTTTACGGTCGCTGATCCGTCAACCGTTCCTTCA
>DATEDU010000321.1:0-3399 GCA_035281525.1 Pyrinomonadaceae bacterium
TTTCATTTGCACGCATTGTGTGTTTTTTGCGGCAAAAAAACAACTACGCCTCGAAAGCGCGAACTTCGAGGCGTAGAGGGGAATGGGGTTAACTCGATCTTAGTTGTTGCCCGACGTTGATGCGCCGTTGTTGGCGATAAGGATGTCTTTGTCGGAACCACCGAAAGTGACGCCGACCAATAGAGTTTCATTGCCACTCGTGGTCGATCTTACCTGAAAATCACTGGCCTTCTTGACGCGCTGCTCAGTGCGGGCCATTGCTTCGGCGATAACCTTGCCTTGCTTGACCACTGAAAGTTGCCCAGACTCGTCATCAAACTTGACATCGTAGGTGCCCTTCTTTACGAGCGTGCCGTTGACCTTGATATCGTTTTCGAAGGTCACTTTCTCCTTATGCACTTTGGCCAATGCAACAACACCCGTCAATGCACCGACCATCATGACCACCAACATCCTGTTTACGATTGACTTCATTACAGCTCTCCTTGCTTATGTTTCAGTATTGCGCTCTCTCTCTGGGACTAAACACCACTCGCAGTTTTCTTATGACAGAAAATTCCACGAGTCCGCTCGCGTGGTACGCATGTAAAGTCGCAAAGGTTCCGTCTTTACCTTCTCTATACAAATCTTTACATTCCCTTACAGTTTTTTGTTCGATGTTTTGTTAGACTCACGCCACTCGTACAAAATCACGAACAATTGAAGGAGATCTTGAATGAGAAAGTTGCTTTACGCTTTTGGCCTGACAAGCGCGCTAGTGTTTGCTCTGGCTGCGCAAGCTGCTGCGCCAAACTTCGCCGGAACCTGGACGCTTGATAAGAGCAAGAGCCAGGGTCTCTCGCAACGAATCCAAAACGCTGAAAGTGTTTCATGGGTTATTGCTCAAACTGACAAGAACATCTCCATCGAAGAGAAGATCACGGGTGGTGGTGGTCCGGGTGGTCCTCCGCCGGGTGCGCCGCCCGCAGGTAGTCCATCGCCGGCAGGTAGTCCATCGCCGACAGGTGAAGGACGAGGTGCTGGTGGCGGCGGTGGTCGCGGAATGGGAGGAATGATGGGCCCCCGCACTTACAATCTCGACGGCAGCGAAACCTCCGGAGATACGGGACGCGGCAAGTTCGTCAGAAAGGCGACCCTTTCTAGCGACGGCAAGACGCTCGAGTTGACGCAGAAGTCGACTTTCCAAACACCGGATGGGACCGAGGTCACGAGTACTTTGAGTGAAAAACTTTCGCTGTCAGCCGACGGCAAGGTACTAACAGTCGTTCGTCACATTGAAAGCCCGCGCGGCGCGCAGGACTCGACGCTGGTCTTCAATAAGTAAATCTGGAAGAAACCCTATAGGTCCTATATGTCATATCAGGACCTATAGGACCTATAACCAATCCCTCGTGACGTCGCACCAGAGCGCGAGGCCACGCCACTCATTGAAGCGCGCGTAGTAGCGCGCAATCTTCTTGTCATTCGCTTTCCGGCCGTTGTTCCGCACCTTGAAGAATTTCGCTCGCGTCCACGAATCCAACGCCAGCCCGTCGTAACGTCCCAGAAGCTTTAATAGATTCTCGGCGGCATAATCCCCCACACCTTTGACGCCTTTGATCTGTTTGACGAGTTCCGGCGTTGGTAAATCGCTTTTGAGCCACTGCTCAACATCCAGCTCGCCCGAAGCAACTCGATCCGCAAGTTCCTTAAGGTAGGGCGCGCGATATCCCGCGCGAACTTCGTCTACAAAAAAATTCGCCGGCATCGCCGCCATCGCTTCAGCATTTGGAAATGAACGGCGGCCGTCGTTCGTCTCGCGTCCTAAATTTTCAACCAGGCCGGTCACCATTTTTTCCGTCAGGGCCCAGGAACAGTTCGTGGTGCAGATCATCTTTACCAGGTCTTCGAAGACCGTCGGCGACCGCAGCATTCGTCCGGCACCCTGCTCGCCAATCCAGGCAAACTCGGGATCATTCCCCGTAGCCAGGTAGAAGCTTTGCAAATCATCGTCGAGCCGTAGAATGTGCCGAGCATCGCGCATTAAAGTGGCGACTTCGGATTTGTTCAGCGGACGCGAAGTACTGACGTGGACGTGGTTTTTCTGTCCGGTCATGACGATGGTTACGGGCGGCTTCTTGCCGACGTCGATGACGCGGGTCAATTGCCATTTGTCTGCGTCGAGGGCAAAGGGAAGCAGTCCATACCAGCCGTGACTGGCGACGGTCCGGCGAAAGCTGAAATTTTTGGGTGTTGGTATTTTCAATTCCATTTGTGTTGCATTCTAGCAATTTGAGACTTGTATTGTTCACGTTCGGTCAAGCTGAATCTTGACAGTTCCGCGTTGTGGGCCTAGACTGACTGGACTTGAAAAAACAGTGTGTGGAAGGCTGTACTCCTCAGCCCCTGACACTTGGGGCACATGGGAGCGCGAGGCCAACTACTCGGCCTCCAACAGTACCGGTGAACGTACGCACCGCTTCCGAAGACAAGTGAAGCTGGAGCTTTCCGGCGAAAGGTTCGTCGCCCCACAGGGCAGCTAGCAGGGCACCCCGTGGGGCGGAGCCGTTTTTAAAGTCCGGAATCGCGAAAAAGCGATATAGGTCCTATCAGGTCATATAGGTCCTATTACCTCACGTAAATCGGATTCGAGATAATCCACGGCTTCTGGGCCACCAACGGCCCAAGTTGCGGCAGGTAAACCTCAACCCGGTAAACCCCTCGCTCGCGAATCGGCATTTCTTTATTATCAATCCCGCTCTCGTCCAGAAACACAGCTCCGTCCTTGAACACCACGATCCGGCTCGGCACCGGCGTTCGCACGCGCAGACGCGTCTCGCTCTTTAGCAAAATCTCGTCGCCCTGAATCTTGCTCTCCCCCTGATTTTGCGCCTCAAAGGCGAAACCCGAGGAGTCGCCGAGAAAATCAAACCCAACAAAACAGTGCCCGGTCTTAACCGCATCCAGCACGCTCGTCGCATCGAGCGATCTGTTTTGCTCGAGCAGCACGTGCAATCTCACGAGTCGAAAGCTGATTTCGTAAGGATCGAGCTGTATACCCAGCAGCGTTTTGCCGGAGCTGTCTTTCAAACTCACCCCAATGTTCGAGTGCGCGTCGTTGCCGCCAACTGCGGTCAATCGCGTTCGCGCCAAAGCCTGGTCCCACTTCTTCAAACTCTCATCCGGTCTTTGAAGGTACAACGCAAAGATTAGCTCAGGGTACGCGCGTTGAGACCACAACACATCGAAGAACGCTGCGACAGGATTTACGCGCCGCGCATTCGTGAACACGTTGTAAATCTCGACGCCATCGAGACCGGCCGTGTCCCAGCTCTTGAACTCTTCCGGATAAGCCACGATCGAAATCTCCTCTGGAAGCACCAGCAGGCGATCGCCGTTTTCTGCATTTGTCTCGTTGCC
>DATEDU010000322.1:0-24122 GCA_035281525.1 Pyrinomonadaceae bacterium
CCGTGTCCCAAAGTCAGGCATGCCTCGCCCTCTTCCTGCATCCACTGACGAGGTCTTTTTAAAGAAGCTTTCACAGCCCACACGCCTTCGCCCCTTCGCCGTCCCTCAGTAGGAGTTTGAGGATCAACGAGGAAGGTGACATAGGCTCTACAATCTTGAGGAGACCATACTGATCGGAGAATCCATATTTCGTCGGCCCACCACTCAAGTTTAGGCCCCTCCGAATCGGCGTTCTCGATGTGCTCGACATCCCAGCCGTGTTCCGCAAGCTGATTCAACAACTCGACGCTCTGATAAGTCATCTGCTCGAGGAGTTTTCTATCGGAAATGTAAACCACACGCCTACGTCAGAAACACGCGTTGGTTCGCAAGCGAGACCAAGCCTAGCGGCGCGGGCCGGCGGCTTGCTTCAGTAGCGCCGCAAAAGCTCGCTCGTCGATTTCCTTGGGGTCCCGGACTTTAATATGACGCACGTATTGCCCCTTCCCTTCAAGTAATCCTTTGGGATCCTTCAAGGCTGATCCGTGAAAGAAACCAAACTGCACATACCCCGTATCGGAGTAAACGTACGTTACGGGTCCGTTATTGCCGACCCAGCATCCATTTCCCCACTTCACGGCTTCGCTTAACCCGGGCTCCACGCGTTTCACAAACCTCCGAAGCGCACGAATGATCGCCTGATTTTTGGGACTCTGGTCCTTCAAATACTCATCGAAGCTCACATACGTTTTCATTTTTTTCATAAACAATCCGCTTTATGAAGTGATGGTTCGTGCGTCGAATTCAGGAATCGTTTTCGGGAAGGCTATCATCTATAGTCCGTTATCATGATCGCGTTGCCGATTCCCTCGCCGCGGACAATGGCGATGCGTTTTCCGTCGCGGGAAAATTCACGCCGGTAAAGGACCGGACTACCAAACTTCGTGATCTGCTTCGGAGCACCTCCATCCACGGGTTGAAGCCAAAGATTGAGTCTTTCTCCCTGTGCAACAATGACTGTGATTCCTTTGTTGTCCGGTGTCCAGATCGGCCCGCGAAATGACTCGGTGCTGGGCGGCACGTCCAGGATTTTAATCGGTGGCCCGCCGTCTGCTCCCACGATACCGATCTTTGTCCAGCCTTGGTTTTTCTCATCCATTAGAAAGCACGCGAACCTGGTCCCGTCGTGCGAATAGCGAGGTTCGATTGCAGGATAGTCGGTCAATTGTTGTGGTTCGCCGCCGCCTATGGGTACCCGGAAGATCCTCGAAGTGCCGTTGGCCAGCGCGTCATAGATGACCCATTTTCCGTCGAGCGAAATATCGGGATTGTCAGCGTAGACGCTTTTGTCGAAGACAATAAGGTTTCCGCCGTCGATATTAATCCGCTCCATTTGTCGCCCGTTGTTGGATGAGATATAGACGACATACCGTCCGTCAGGGGAAGCGATTGGCGTAACCTTAAATACACGATCGTTGGTCAAGGGCCTTGCATTGTTTCCGTCGGCGTCCATGATCCAGATCTCGTTATTGCCAGTCTGGTCGGAAGCGAAGACGATGCGATTGTCCGCCGTCCACGAGATCCCCCAGGTATCTGAGGTCGCGGGCATTACTTGCGTCGCGTTTTCAGGACTCAAGTCGGGCGAAACCCACACAGCTGATCTGCTATAGCCCTCGCAGGTCACGATTGATTTACCGTCGGCCGTGACCGAGATCGAATAGTAACCACTCTGATTGCCCGTCAATTGGCGAACGGAGCCTGAAGGATACGAAATTTCCCACAATTGCTCGAGAACGATTAAGCTCGCTGTGGCGACAACTATCAGGGAATCTCCGCTGGGATGCCACACCAGATCAACATTTCCTCTCCAACGGAATGAGCCCAGGTCTGATTCGGATCCATCGGCGACCGATATCAGCTTTATTGATGTTGATGGACCGGGTGCCAGCGAACCGTCACTATAACCAACCGCAATGTGTTGGCCGTCAGGCGACCATGCCGGTGATCCGCTAAGAAACTCCCTCCCTTTTTTTGCTACGATCTTGCGCTCATTCGACCCGTCCGGCCTAGAAATGAAAACGCTGGTCTCATTCGTGTTGGGATCGTAGCGAAGAAAGCTAACTTGATTGCCGTCCGGCGAGAACTGCACCAGAGATGCGTTGGTGAGGACCTTTGTCGGCGTGCCGCCCAATGTGGGCGCGCGGTAAACAGTGGGTGGCCCACCGCTTGAAGTGAAGCCGTTAAAGTAAACAAAGCCGCCGTCCGGAGAAAATGTGATTCCGGAAAAATTTTTGATTTCTTCCGACTTTACTATTGGAATAGTGCTGTTCGTCTGTATCTGTTTTACCCAAAGCGACTGGCTTGCGCCTTCAAGTCTTAGGTACGCGAGGAACTTTCCATCCGGCGATATCTCCGCATGTGGCGTCTTGCCGTCACCAGTGAGTCTCTGTGTTTTGATATTGACGGCTCGCTGCTCACCTTGCCGTTTTTCAAGAAACCTGTAGAGCCCGTAAGCAAACCCAGCCAGGACGATCGCTGCCACAGCAAAGATCAAAGTCGCGCCAAACTTATGTTGTCGAATTGCGGATGTAACCAACTCGGCACTGGAAATCTGTTGCGAAGCAGCGCTTGTATGCGTCGATATCGCCCGCGGTTGGCTCCCGGTCGGAGCTTCGCTGATGTCGCCGGTGCTGACATTTGACGAGCGCGTCTTATTAGGTATGTACGAGTGTTCGAGCTTTTCGTAAAACTCAAGCTCACGTTTGAGATTTTTTACATCAAGAAAAAGATCTCTTATGGTCTGATATCTTTCGTCTACTTGTTTTTGGAGAGCCTTCTTGATTATGCGGCGTAATTCTGAGGGGACGCTTTCGTCCAGCGGTGGAGGAGGTTGCGTCAGAATTGCCGCAATAGAGTCGTTTGCCGTCTCGCCGGCAAAGGGCGTCGTGCCCGAGACCATCTCATACATCACGACAGCGAGACTCCAAACATCGCTTCGGGCGTCGGCTTGCTTACTCCTTGCCTGCTCGGGTGACATGTACAGAACGGTGCCCATCACCATGCCGGGCTGAGTATCAACCAAGGCTCGAGTCTCACCTTCGGAATCAATTGAATCTGTTGGTGGCGCGATGAGTTTAGCCAATCCAAAATCAAGTACCTTAACGATCCCGTCGTCGCGGAGCATGATGTTCTCCGGCTTTATGTCACGGTGAACAATCCCCGCATCATGCGCCGCACTCAAAGCAGTTGCCACTTGCAACGAAATGTTAAGAACTTCAGACAACTCCAGTTGCCCGCTTCGCAATCGGTGCCGGAGTGTCACTCCTTTTACAAGTTCGGTCGCCATGTACCGCGTGCCTTCGAACTCACCTATCTCATAGACGGTCAGGATATTCGGATGATTTAGAGCTGATGCGGCTTTCGCTTCCTGAGTAAACCTGCGCACGCGCTCTTCGTCAGACGCGACTTCTTTCAGCAGGATCTTCAACCCGACTTGGCGGTCGAGCTGAGTGTCCTTGGCTAAATAAACTTCGCCCATCCCGCCCGTGCCGAGTTTGGAGCGGATTTCGTAACGGCCGAGTTTTGTGCCGGCAATAAAACTCATTTGAACCCACACAGTATTTTCATATTCTTCAGTTACTCAAACTACTTTGGAGAATTGGAGCAATTGGTTTCATGCCGATATATTTTTGCAGCCAGTTTGCCCGGTCGATGAGTGGTCGAATGTCATTCAGTCCGTGTCCAGTGTCATACCACAGCACGAGTTTTGGTTCGCTGGCTGTCTGCGCGTAACGCCGCATCGCGGCTTCATTGAAATACTGTTCAAACCGCGCGAACTGAAACAGCAAGGGTGTTGGTGCGGCATGAGGCACATAATTGATCGCGTCGAGCGGACTGACAATTCTGAGGTAGCTGTCTAACTGCTCTTTAGGCATGGTCTCGCGAAGATTCACGAAATCAGGATCATCACTCTCCATAAATATAGTCGCTTCAGTTGGTACACCTGCCATCAGGACAACTGTCTTAAGCCGTCGATCAACGGTCGACAGTATCGCACCCCAACGAGCGCCGGAACTGTGCCCCACATAAGCAATGCGGTTCGGATCCACATCAGGCCGCGCTCGAAGCAAATCTATACCGCGCTGCAGATCAACTACTGATTGAATGAAATTATTCCGAACTGCTTCCGGCTCGGTGCCGGGCGCGTTTTTACGCCAGGGCGCAGGACGCGCGCCAAGATCATCCACCAAAAGAGAAACTACACCAGCCTTCGCATAGAGCATTGCTTCTGGAAGAAACTCCGTTCGAGTACCGTAACTCCAGTGACCGAAGACAACGCCCGCAAAGCGTCCTTTGCTACCAGGCACGACAATGTAAGCAGTAACCCGCCCGCCTTTCGGGCTAGCGTAGGTGATGTCATGTATGCGGACACCGTCGCGGTTTATGACGGTGACTTCTTTAATATCAAGCGGCGCCTTCTGGTCATAATCGAACATGCGCCGCAGTTCATCAACCGAGTTGTTTTGCGCGAATACTGCCTCGCAAGCCGCAGCAACAAGCAGAAAGAGGCAGAAGATTCGTTTCACCTTAGGTTTCTCGCATCCGCTTACCCGGCATTAAAAACGCCAGGACAGCCGCCACCGCGAACAGAGCTAAAACGTCACCCCACAGGTGCTCGATGCTGTGCGGATACACCACCGACTGCACAGCCATGATAGCGCCATGGACCACGCTCGACCAGACAGTGAACCAGATAAGGCTTCGATGGGCCAGCGGGTCGCGCGATGCGATGATTAGAAAGACACCGAGTGTGGCGTAAATGCCGACTATCATCTCCAGATAGGGTGAACGACCTTCGGCATGCCATGACCAACCTGAAGGCCAGAGGATGGTGAGTGGGTAAATTCCGAAAATGAAAATGATCCCGAACAACAGTAAAGTGATGCGTAAAAACTTAGTGCGATCCGTCTCGGACACGTTTTCCTCCTTTCAATTACTGCTTGTAGCCCATACAGGATGACAAAGGTTAAGCTTCCTGCCGTCGACCTGCCACTCTCACCTACAATTTCTCCACTCATCTAAGCGTTCAAAAAATTGCAGCGTTTCCGGCGCTGCATCTTCTTTCATGTACGCCTCGAATAATTGTTTACGTGGGCACATCCTCTTGGCTGCATACCAAGTCAAAGGCCACTTTACATCTTCAACCCTGACTAGATCAGACCTGACGGCTGACTCAAGCTGACTCACTAAAAAGAATGCTCGATCAAGGCGGTCAATGATATGCCTGTCCTTATCATCGCTCACACTCTTTTCCAGGGTGGTATATACGGCATAAACGTTAATTTTTTCTTTACGACCATTGATTTCGTAGTCCCGGCCCTCATCGTCCCAGTCCATCATCTCCATTGCCTTCCAACCTTCATCAGCCATCATCTTGTTCACCATCTCGCGCGCCAACTCCGCCTGTTTCCACCGATGCTCTCTGGCACTTTGCACATTGCTTTGCCACAATCGATAAATCCCGACGAATGCAGCGATCAATCCGCCAAAAATTCCTACGAACTTAACGAAGGACTCCAAACGATCGGGCTTATCCTTTTTGTCACGCTCCTCTTTTTTGTCTTCTTCGCTCATGGGAGCTCTCCTTTAGCTACAGCAGGCGGTTTAGATTGCAAGGCGCAACGATTTCCGAAAAGCGACGTAACCGTGACGGCCAGGCCGCGTAGCTGGGCGCTTCAAACGTCTGTCTTTCCAACATTACTTGGTCTTATTAAGGCGAAAGAATCTGACAGCGTTGTTATAGAAGATGTCCCTCTTCTGAGCGTAAGTGAGAAACTTTGCAGACTCGACGCCCTCGATAGCCATCCCAATTCCCTCGGGCCAGATCATCTGATCCGAGCCGAACATTATTGGGCGTCGAAAAATGTCCGCCGAGCATCATCTGGCTCGCACGGACATTTAAGCTGAGACCAGGAACTGCGCATTGTGAACGAGGCGTGGCATCACCGGGACGCGTTCCGTCTATACTTTGCTACCTTAGCCCGCCAAGTCTCGGCATTTACCATCAAACTAAACTCCATTACTTCGTACCTAATAGCTTGCCTCGACGTGTCAAAGACATCCGCCCACTCCAAGCCATTATATATATGGATGAACTTAGCACCTTCGAAATAACTCCCATAAACAATGATGTCCGATTCCCAGATCGCTGAGAGTATCAGATGTGCCGCGACACCTTTATTATCATCTTCAAGTACTCTCAATAACTCATCGGTGGCAGGTTGACCGATTTGCACGAGCTTTTCCGCTACAGGACCATCGGGATAAATCCGCCAGATCCCATTACACTCACCTCCGACCGAATCCCAAGAAAGTTTGGATACTAAGGCTTTAATCTCGTTAGTCGATTCTCTCGGTTGTGCCGCAAGACTAGAAGCAGATCCAACAATGAGAATCACAAATAAAAGAATTCTTCTGACTGCTTTCACGCGGTGACCAACGACTAACGCGCTGATGCGATTGGCAATTTTGGCTACCATAGTCTAGCTCCTATCTACAAGCCCTAACGCGCGAGCCAGACTCTCGTTGCATAAACGCGGTTAATTCTTATGCTGACCCCGCTCCGAGGTATTTAGAAATCCATCAAAAAGGGTGTTGAAGCGCGCCTCGTCAACGATTCGCGATACTCAATCATTCTTTGTTTCTTCAGGATAAAAAGAGAATCCCGCGCCTGGGACAGGATATCCTTTCATTGACTTCAATTCTTCGATCTCCTCAGCGTACATCATCGGAGGATCTGACTTCTCATTCAAAACGCCTTGGACTAGTTTCGGGTCACTCCGCAGGATGTCCATCACCGCATACTCCGCAGCCACTTCATTCTCGGCTTCGACGAAGCGAGTCGTATAGAACCCCATCTTCTGCTCCACACCGTCGAGATTAATCAGGAAATTCTCACCTCGAACGAACACCTTATACTTTTTCATATCTGCTTGCCTCACTAATCAAGCGCCTGGCTAAATTGTTGCCGAGCGTGCGACAGGGGCATTTGTGTGACGGCGGGCGGAAAGACAGACGCCTGCGGTTACCGTCTAGCGGCACGCAGGATTGTATGACTCATTATTTCGGCCCTGTGGGTGTTAGACAGTATAGACCGGTTAACGAAGTCGCCGCTCTGGTATGTACTCAACGTCCATACTCTCAACTCCATTACCGCCGTTCTGCGCTGCTGTGTAGACCGCTACCACATCAAGACTAAGGGTACTCTCAATGACCAGAAATCCCTCGAACCCATGGATCAGTTGGACCCCGAACTCTCTGATTCTGCTGCAGTCCACTCTCGTAGCTTGATCGGGCCTTAACCTCTCGTTGATAAAACTGGAGATCTGCGGTGGATCTACCTCCGTGGACGTGGCTAAGGCGAGTTTCATACGGAAGGCTGCTGGCTTTGAGTTCGGGTTGTGAATATTAACAACCGTTGCGTATGAGCCGGGCAGCAACGAAGTGGTCGTTTGGGATGTTCCTGGGATATTGCTCGTACAAATGAACTTGACGGCGTACTGGAAAACAAATCTCGGAGTGAGCGCCTTCCCGGTTTTTTTGGTAACCATTGTTTGCTCCTTTCAACATTCCTGCCAGATATCTACCATTGAGCGCGTCATAACCTTAGCGTGGATGCTCGTGGACCATCCATTTATATATGGAGGTAATGCGAAAGGCATTTCAACGGCCCTCTCCCCGTTCGATGCCAAGTTGTCAGGCTGAACTTATCTGCTGGGTGGCAAGTTGGGACCGGAGTCGATCTGGTTCGTTAACTGGTTCGCGGCAGACGTAATGTTCACACACGTAAGCCGTGGGACGGTCGTTGTTCAACCCACGATCACGTGCCAGCGGAATCAATTCAGCGCTTCGACTATCATCCGGCGCAGATTGCGCGATTACTTTATTAGGCAAGTAGTGGTTCCAAACTTCCTGGCGAAGAGCGCGAGTTTCATTTAATTCAGGATCACCAATGATGGCAATCTCTTTGGGTGTGCCGAGGTGGAAATCGAGCGCGCCGAGCATTCTCCCGAAGCCCGACGGATAACGTCTCATCGGCTCTGCTACCTGACGGAGAATAGACACCGCGAGCCGACGGTAGTCTTCATTGTCTGTCAACGCACCCAAGCGCAAGAGCACTTCGGCCGCAACCGAGTTGCCGGAAGGTGTCGCATTGTCGAAATAATCCTTAGAACGAACAATCAGAGCTTCATGACTCTTGCCGGTGTAGAAAAGTCCACCCTCCTGCTCATCCCAGAACTCTTCAATCATTGTTTTTACGATCGCCAATGCGTCCTCAATCCACTCCAACTCGCCAGTAACTTCATACAGCGTCAACAATCCGTCGCTGAGAAATGCATAATCTTCAAGATACGCATTGAGTTTTGCCTTGCCATCCTTATATGTCCGCAAGAGCAAACCGTCTTTTCGAAGTTCATCCAGCACGAAGCGAGCGTTACGCCGCGCAATCTCCAAATAATCTTCACGACCGCCAATCGCCGCCGCTTCAGCAAAGCTTGCCAGCATCATGCCGTTCCACGCAGTCAAAATCTTTTCATCGCGGCTAGGCTTAATCCGGCGCTCACGCACTTCAAAAAGTTTGGCCCGCGATCGCCTGAGTGATGCCGCAAATTCATCAATCGGCACTTTATTCTCGGCCGCGACCTCTTGCAGCGACCGCGTAACGTTCAGAATGTTTTTGCCTTCGAAGTTTCCACCTTCAGTCACGTTGTAGTAAGAAGTAAAGAGCCTGGCATCGTCCTCACCCAATAATGTTTTGATCTCGTCAGTAGTCCAGACAAAAAACTTTCCTTCTTCACCCTCTGAATCAGCATCCTGCGTCGAATAAAACCCACCAGCCGGATCGGTCATCTCACGCACAACGTAATCCAGAATTCCTTCAGCGATTCGACGAGCCCATTCCTCACGCGTCAACTGGTAATAATGCAAATAAATCCGCGAGAGCAGCGTGTTGTCATAGAGCATCTTCTCGAAGTGAGGCACGAGCCAACGAGCATCCGTCGAATAACGATGAAAACCGCCGCCAAGCTGATCGTAAATGCCTCCTTCCGCCATCTTCCGTAACGTGTGAGCAACGATCTCGAGCGCCTGTGGTCGGCCCGTTCGATGGTAGGTGCGCAACAAAAACTCAAGCGCCATGGCAGGCGGAAACTTTGGCGCACCACCAAAGCCGCCGTGAACCGGGTCGTAATTCTTAATGATGCCGCGATACGCCGCGTCCAATAACTCGGCCGCGAGTAAATCCGTTGACACACGAGCACTGTTTAGGCGCTGCAACTCCTTAACCACTGAAGCTGCCGTTTGTGCCACATCCTCTGGCCGGTCGCGATATGCTTCTGCGAGACTGATCAGCACACGCGGAAACCCCGGCATGTTGTGCCTATCCTCGGGTGGAAAGTACGTGCCACCATAAAAGGGAACCCCTTCAGGCGTGAGAAAAACAGTCATGGGCCAACCGCCGTGATGCGTCATCATCTGGACCGCGTTCATATAGATCTGGTCCAAGTCCGGGCGTTCTTCGCGATCTACTTTGATGTTGACAAAGTTCTCGTTCATTAGAGCGGCGATGTCTTCGTTCTCAAAGGACTCGTGCTCCATCACGTGGCACCAGTGGCAGGCAGAATAGCCGATGCTCAACAGGATGGGTTTCTTTTCGTTGCGAGCTCTCGCGAGTGCCTCTTCGCCCCATGGATACCAATCGACTGGATTGTGTGCGTGTTGCAGTAAGTAGGGACTGGTCTCGTTGATTAAGCGATTCGTGTGTTTGTGTTCTGACATTTGAACTCATTGTACCCTCCGGAAGGATGAAGGATGAAGACGGGAGGAAAACTGCTTAGTGTTTTTTTCGTGTCTTATGTTCGTGTGATTTCGCGGATCGTAAATCTAGTTTATAGAACAGATTGATCCACGAAGTAACACGAACAAAGAACACTAAATCACACCAAATAAGAACATTTGCTATACTCTGCCACTTATGGAACGGGAAACGTTGGAGATGGATGTTGTGTTTGTCGGGGCGGGGCCGGCAAACCTCAGCGGCGCTTTGCACCTTGCAAACCTCGTCAAGAAACACAACGAGGCCTTAGGAAAGGACATTGGGACACGGGGACAGGGGCACACGGGGACAAAACCGCTCGGTGATATAGAAATCGGAGTAATTGAAAAAGGAGCAACAGTCGGTGCGCACATCCTCTCGGGCGCGGTAATGGATCCGAAGGCGCTGAAGGAGTTGATCCCGGACTTTGTTGAGCAAGGTGCACCACTTGAATCACCCGTTAAAGAGGACTACTTCCTCTACCTGACGAAAAAACACGCGCTTCGATCCCCGATAACTCCGCCGCCACTCAAGAATCATGGCTATTACATTGTCTCCCTTAATCGTCTGACAGCCTGGCTTGGAGAGAAATGTGAAGAAGCTGGCGTAAACATCTTCCCAGAATTTCCCGGCGCCGAACTCCTCTATGACGATCAAGACCACGTTATCGGAGTACGCACCGGCGATCGAGGGATAGATAAGGAAGGGAAGCGCAAGCCCAATTTTGAGCCGGGCGTAGATCTCCATGCAAAGGTTACAGTACTGGGAGAGGGACCACGTGGCTCGTTGACGAAACAACTCACGCAGCGACTCGGACTTGATGAAGGACGTGAGCCACAGGTTTACAGTATAGGTGTTAAGGAGTTGTGGGAACTGGCGGATGATCGTTACCCTACGGGCCGAGTCACTCACACACTCGGCTTTCCGTCAGACGCGCAAACTTATGGTGGCGGCTGGATCTACGGCATGCAAAACCGCGTGCTTAATGTCGGTTATGTGACGGGACTTGACTACAAAGATCCGCTACTCGATCCGCACGCGGAGTTTCAGCGATTCAAGTCTCACCCATATGTCGCGCGTTTGCTTGAAGGCGGCAAGATGATCCGCTACGGCGCTAAGACCATTGCCGCCGGAGGTTACTTTGCTATGCCGCGCATCTATGGCGACGGCGTGTTACTGGTTGGAGACTGCGCGGGTTTCCTGAATTCGCAGCGATTGAAGGGCATTCATTCAGCAATCAAAAGCGGGATGCTCGCGGCTGAAGCGATCTTTGAAGCTCTGCTCGCCGGCGACTTCTCGAGCAAACAGTTGAAACGCTACGAAGAACTCGTAAACGAAAGCTGGATTATTCCAGAGCTGCGGAAGGTGAGAAACTTTCACGCTGGTTTCACACATGGCCGCTGGCTTGGCTTACTCAATACCGGATTACAGTTTGTTACCGGAGGACGAGCGTGGGGAATTTTCGATCGTACTCATGCGCATGCCGGTCATGTCGCCATGCAAAAGCTGTCTGCGTACGGATATCGTGGTGACAACCTCGAACAGCGATATGACGGGTTCCGATTCGATGGGAAGACCACTTTCAACAAGCTGACCGACGTCTATCACGCGGCGGTGGGCCATGATGAAGATCAGCCGGCGCATCTGCACGTGCTGGACACAAACATCTGCGCGACGCGTTGTGCGGAGGAGTACGCAAATCCTTGTCAGCGTTTTTGTCCGGCTGCTGTTTACGAGATGGTTGACGACGGGGCAAACGGCCGGCGCGAGTTACAGATCAACTTCTCAAATTGTGTGCATTGTAAGACATGCGACATCATGGATCCGTACCAGATTATTAACTGGGTTACGCCGGAAGGAGGAGGCGGTCCAGATTATAAGAGTATGTAAAAATCCACGAAACACACGAACAGGGTTTTGGTTAATTTGTATGTTGCCGATTCGGGAAATTGCACCGCCAAGACGCCAAGGACGCCAAGCTGCGATGAGAACAATCCAGTCGAAAACCGAGGTATCTTGATCAGCGGCAACTTCTTGTGCATCTTGGCGCGCTTGGCGTCTTGGCGGTTCACTCCCCGGTTAGCTACACAGATTTACCCCACTAAACGAACAGAAGAACACGAAAAACCAAGAAGTCTTACTCTTCTGGCTGGCCGTCTTCGCGCTGAAGCGAAAAATTCACTTTGCCGCGAATCACTTCTTCCAGGGCGATCCGAGTTGGCTTGTGTTTCACCGGATCAATCTCAATACGCGGGCGAGCCCCACGCTGAAGTTGCTTACTTCTCTTCGCCGCCAAAATTATCAATCGATACTTCGAATCAATCTCCGGCGCCGGAAACTCGTCCAAAACATTCTCAAGATCCGTATTTGCAGTCGACATAATTGCTGATGATTCCTCCAAAATTTCTAACAGAAACTTTCCACCATACTCTTAATTCGTAATTCCTGCCGTTGTCGCCGAGCCCGTTCGGCCTCGATGACGCAAGCAAGCTGGCCCGCGGCACGTTCCACTTCGTCGTTGATAATTACGTAGTCGAAGTATTTATAAGCCCCCAACTCTTTGGGCGCATTTCGCAAACGTACTTCGAGCTCGGCGTCCGAATCCGTTCCGCGAGTCAACAGCCGTTGCCGCAAGACCTCCAGCGACGGAGGCAGAATAAAAATACTGACCGCGTCCGGCACCAAATCGCGCACACTCTCGGCGCCTTGCACATCAACTTCAAGAATGATGTCTCGTCCCTCGCATACCTCTCGCGAAACCTGGCTGCGGCTGGTGCCATAGAGTCTGCCGTAGACGTTCGCCCATTCCAAAAACTCACCGGCGGCGATCATCGCCTCAAACCTGTCCGGCGTCACAAAAAAGTATTCGCGACCTTCAACTTCACCATTGCGCGGCGGACGAGTCGTGTACGAAACAGAGTAACTAATATCGGGCATCTGCTTCAATACGCGCTGAATGAGTGTGCCTTTGCCGCCGCCGGATGGCGAGCTCACAACAAAGAGGCAACCACAACCAGCCGAGGCTCCGTTGTTTTTCTCTTCACTCAACATTCTGAACTTGTTCGCGTAACTTCTCCACTTCCGCTTTAATCGCCAAGGCCGCCTCTTTAATTGAAAGTTCAGTTGACTTTGACAACGTTGTATTTGCTTCGCGGTTCAACTCCTGCAGCAGAAAATCGAGCATTTTGCCTGTTTCGCCTGTTGAATCCAAGGCCTCGCGAAACTGGGTCAAATGACTACGCAGCCGCACCATCTCTTCGCTGACGTCGCTGCGGTCGGCCAGATACGCAACCTCCTGTGCCATCCGCGAAGGATCTAATTCAATCAACTGCTGATCGCGGTTGAATAGTTCCGTAATCCTTTTCTGTAAACGGTTGCGATAAGTGTCAAACAGTCCTGCAGCGGCTGCTTCGATACGAGGAACAAGCGCCTCGATGTTATCGACGCGTTCTCGCATCTCTTTGCGCAGAACTTCGCCTTCCTGCTCGCGCATGCGTTCGAGTTCGGTGAGCGCGGCATCAAGCGCTTGTGCAATGCCACCAATCATGCCTTCGTTGAGACCGTCGCGTGCAGGCTGGAGCGCGCCGGGCACTCGCGCCAGCACGTTGATATCGAGCTCGCCGCCGATGTCAAACTCTTTTTGAATCTCTTTGAGGGCGCTGACATAGCCCGCAATGAGCGGGCGATTCAAGTCGTAAGCCACCTGCGAAGTTCGTTCAAAAACCACACTCACATCGACGCGCCCTCGCGATAGGCGTGAACTGATACGTCGTTTGATTTCGGCTTCCAGCGGAGCGAGCTCTCCCGAAAGCCTCAGGTGTATGTCGAGAAATCGATTGTTTACCGTTTTGAGATCGACAGCTGCAGAGAAGTCGCTGCCGACCACCGATCCCCGTCCATATCCGGTCATTGATTTCATAAACTTCGAACTCAGTACTCAGAACTCAGAACCGAGTACTGAGTACTGAGTGTGGAGTCCTCTTCTTCGTCAGCAAATTGCAACTCGTATAACCTTCCGTATTTCCCGCCCCGTGCCAAGAGTTCAGCGTGCGTTCCCGTTTCGATAATTCGACCGCCTTCCATTACCACGATCGCATCCGCACGTCGCACCGTCGAAAGCCGGTGAGCGATTACGATGGTGGTACGATTCCGCACGAGGTTCGCTATGGCGCGCTGGACCACGCGCTCTGATTCGGCGTCGAGTGCCGAAGTCGCTTCGTCCAGAATCAATACCGGCGCATCGACCAACAACGACCGCGCGATCGCGAGACGCTGTCGCTGACCACCGGAGAGAAACACACCCCGCTCGCCAACGATCGTTTCATACCCTCGAGGAAGCTCCATAATGAAATCGTGAGCAAACGCTACGCGCGCAGCCTCTTCGATCTCTTCCCTCGTAGCCTCGGGTTTCCCGTAAGCGATGTTATGAAGCACCGTATCGTTAAAAAGAACCGTCTCCTGAGTGACGAGAGCAATTTGGCGTCTCAGGCTCGAGATTTTCACGTCGCGCAAGTCGGTGCCGTCCCACAGTACTGTGCCAGAAACCGGATCATGAAAACGAGGAAAAAGCTTAGTTAAAGTCGATTTTCCGCCGCCCGACTCTCCAACCAGTGCCACCATGCTTCCGCAAGGTATTCTCAGGTTAATGTTCCTTAACACATGCCGGCTCTCGTTCTGCGGGTATCCAAAGGAAACATCTTTAAGCTCGATACCATGCTTCAGCGGCGGCAGGTCGATTGCATTCTGCTTTTCCGGAATTTGGTCGTGCTCGTCCATTACCTCCCACACGTGATGCGCAGCGGCTAAGGCCTGCTCCATGCTGTTTTGCAGACGCGAGAGTTTGCGCATCGGGTCATAACTGCGGAAGAGGAAGAAAGCGAACGTTAGAAACTGCGCGGCATTCATGCGTCCGGCCATAATCTCGCGTTGGCCGAAGAACAGCACGAAGACTACGAACACTACACCCAACATTTCGATTGTCGGCGGCGCAAATCCCGAGATGCTGGCAGTACGCAAGTTTGCACGCACAATTCTCTTTGCCACCGTTGCGAAGCGAGCGGACTCGCGCGCCTCCGCCCGATAAGCTTTGACGATACTTTGATTCGACAACGCTTCCTGTGCGGTGTCAGTCAGCTCCTTATTTCCTTCGAAGCTTTCGCGAGCCAGGTTGCGCAGGCGCGTTCCAAACTGGGCAGTGAGAATGGCTACGATGGGCGCGATCGTCAGCGACCCCAGTGTCAGACGCCAGCTGTAATAAAAGGACGCAGCGAGAAACGCGATTAGTGTAAAACTCTCCCGCAGCATGTCACGAATGGTGCTGGTGACCGCGTTTTCTATTGCCGCGGCACTCGAAACCAATCGCGAAACAAGGTAGTTGGAGCGGTGCCTTTCAAAGAAACTCGCCGACTGAGAAAGTAGGTGACTATAAAGATCCTGGCGCAGCTTCAGCACGGCCGACTGGCCAATTCTTGCCATCAAGTAGGTCGAAAAGTATTCGGCGATTCCTTTTGTGAGCGTGAATGTAAGAAGCAGGATTGAAATCGTCATCCATGCATCCACTCCCGATTCGGGGATGATGCGCTGTAGTCCGAATAGGGTGGGTGTTCGTTGCCCGTTGTCGTTCGAGAGGGCCTGATCAAAGATGGGCACTATCAGAGCGCCAATTGCACTTTCCAGCAGTCCAACCAGCAGCATCGCAAACGTGGCCAACGTAAATGTGCCCCAGTGAGGTCTAAGGTACTTGAGCAGTCGTCGGAGATCGTGCATTGCTGGTTGCGAAACTCTCTGCTCCGTTGGTATAAGGAAGGTTGCTAAACGGTCGCGAAACTAAACGAGCAACTATACTTAGCCTTGCTTCATGCAGTCAAGGCGAACGCATTTGCATGTCCCGAGATCGATCCGTATCATCGTCCCTGAAACCTTTTCGCCCCTAAATCGATCAACTGAGTTATAATTTGATTGCAATTGGCGAAATCAAATCCCTTCCCCAAACAGGTCACCAGTTTTGGAACAGCAACCGCAGACGGTCAGAAACTACTCCGGCAAACGCCTTCTAATTGTTGACGACGACGCCGATATGCGACTCCTGCTAGCGGAGTACTTTCGTCGCCTCGGGTTTCATGTGGAGGAGAGGGATAGCGGCGCGGCAGCATTAGAGCCGGCTGTAGCCGGAAGGTTTGATTGCTTTATCCTCGATGTCTCGATGCCCGGCATGTCCGGCTTTGAGTTGCTAAAGCGCGTGAGATCTCGGGGAATTCAAACACCAGCATTGTTCCTCACCGCGCATGACGCGCTGGACTACAAAGTCGCGGGATTTGAAGCCGGTGCCGACGATTACCTGGCAAAGCCGTTCAGTCCAAGAGAACTAGAGTACCGAGTAGAGGCACTGCTCCGGCGTACGGGTGTGCTGGCCGAGCCGAAGGATGGCGAACGTATTGAAGTTGGCGATCTCGTAATAGATAAGCGCCGGCATGAAGTCAGCCGGCAGGGTGCGCGAATTGATCTTACGCCGTTGGAGTTTCAGATTTTGGAGTTGCTGGCATCTGAGCCCGGGCGTGCATGGTCGCGTAATGCACTGTTGGACCACGTTTGGAGCACGGATTACGAAGGCTACCAGCGGAATATCGATCCTCACATCAACCGGTTGCGAAAGAAGCTCGAAACCGACCCCAAGAATCCACGTTACGTGCTCACCGTCCGCGGTGTTGGATATAAGTTGAACGAAGCCCCCTGAGTCATGTTGTGGATATTAGGTGGCGTTCTGATCGCAGTCTGGTTTGTTCTTAAAGTTATTTTGGGTAAGGGCGGTTTCACTCATATCCTCCTACTCACTGGTATTTCGCTCCTCATCGTTGAGTTCGCAGCCTACCGAAGAGCCCGCCACTACAAAAGGCCATAACATTGCCGATTGCCAATTGCCGATTGACAATTTGTGAATTCGATTATAGTTGTGGGTTTCGAGCCCACCCATTGCACAGTGCCGGGTAGGAACCTGACTAATCGGCAATTGGCAATCGGAAATCGGCAATGATTGCTGTTGCCCTTTTTGTTACGTTCGGCAACAATGAGGCGGTTTGGCGCATCAAGAGTATTGGCATTTTCGCTCGTACAATAAACCCAAACGCATCTAGCATTTGAAGTTAGGAGTACTCCGATGAATACCAGCCGTCTTGCCCTGAAATCCGTAATCGTTATCGCTGGTTTGTGTTTAGTTGCCGCCGCCAGTTTGCCTGTTTTTGGCCAGAGCGATGTCCCGAGACAAACCGTGGCGATAACTTATCCATTGGACGAAACAATTACCGTTAAGTTTCGCGGTACCACTCTTCTTCCAAGATTGAAAGGCGAAGCGAAGGTCAGGCGCGCTGGTCGCCGCGGCACTCGAGTCGAGCTAAGTCTGGAGGACCTCCCACGCGCATCCGAGCTCGGCGGCCCGTACGCTACGTATCTGCTGTGGGCTATTTCTCCTGATGGTCGAGTTGATAATCTGGGTGAGATAAAAAGAAGCGGAAGTTCTTTTGTTAATTCAAAGCTCGACGTTACCACTCCGCTGCAAAGCTTTGCCCTGATAGTCACAGCCGAACCTCACTTTCTGATGAAGGTTCCCAGTCGAATGGTTGTGATGGAGAACCTTCCTCCAACGAGAGCAGGCGGCGCTCAAATCGAAACAGTTAATGTGCAGTACCTGGGAAATTCGAGCGATTATTTTCGAGATGGTCGGGTGCCTGAGATTGCCGATCGAGATTACCGAAACACTCCCGTTTCACTGCTGGGCGCGCGACAAGCTATAAGGCTCGCGAAGTTCGCAGGTGCAGCTCAGGATGCAGCGTCTGAATTACAAATTGCTGAGAACGATCTCGAAGCTGCCGAACGAGCCTGGAGATTCAATCAGGATTCGGCGGAGATCGATGTGTTGGCGCGCAAGGCCACTTCATCCGGAGCTCGAGCTGAAGAAATGGCAGTTTCGCGCAAGGCTGCGCGTTTGCGGCGGGAAGAGATTCAACGGCGTGATGAGGCAATACGAACCGCTGAGGAATCGGCGGAGTCTGCCCAACGGGAAATTGCACAACTGCGTGCGGCGCTCGACCGCGAACAACGTGCAAGGGAGCAGGCTGAACAAGATGCCGCGAGAACGAATGAGCAGATACGCGAACAGCGCGTCGAAATAGCTCGGTTGCGCGATGAGTTGCAGGCCGTTAGATCCGAAGGCGACTCAGCCAGGATCAAACTGGCTCGCATGGAAGGTGAAAAGCAGGCTGAAGAAGCTCGCAAAGAGGCATTACGGCAGGAGCAGGAAAGAATTGCAGCGCATGCGGCTCTGAAACAGACACTCTCAAAATTCGGACCAATGAAGGAGACGGCGACAGGTTTCCAGCTCGTGCTGCCCGAGTCGATTTGGAGTGGCGCTCGCGCTTCGAATTTGATTTCATCTGCAGCAACGAAGCTCGAACCACTCGCGGCACTCCTCGCCAGCAATCCCGATTACAACATCTTAATTGAAGCTTACACTGACAATCGGGGGGACGAAGTTTCATTGCAGCAACTGACTCAAGAGCGGGCGAGAGTACTGTCCGAACGGTTACAGGCTGCAGGCGTCGACCCGTCACGCATTCAGGCAAATGGCATGGGCGCAGCGAATCCCGTGGCGAAGAACACGACAGTGAGTGGCAGGTCGCGCAATCGCCGCACTGAGATTACGCTGACGCCAACTTCATCGCGCAGCGCGTTGAATCAATAGTCAGGAGCAGGGAGCAGGAGCAGAAGCAGGACGACAGCACGAGTCAGTGCTCTGACTTCCACAAAAAGACTAAAGAACACTTCTGCTCCTGCCGACTGCTCCTGCTACTGATTCTTAATGTCTCCTTTAGAAGTCCTACAACTCGTCGGGTACAGCATTGGCGCCGTCCTGCCTCTCTGGATGGGTTACAAGCTGGTGTCCCAGCGGCATCGTTTGACTTCACCCGAGCGAGTTCTGTTTGCCGTGGCCCTCACAATGGGCGGCTGGCACACCAGCAATCTGCTCATCACCCTGCACTCTCTTCTCGGCCTGAGTGTTGAAAGATGGACGCCACTGCTGCGGCTCGCAGATTCTGTGGCAGTCGTCAGTATCACCTTCGCTTACTCGTTTTTGCTGCACGTGCACCTTCACCTTTGGGCCAACGCGCATGATCGACTGCTCACTCGAACTGAAAAGATTCGCGTTTACCTCTCGTATTTACCGACAGTCGCTATCTTTTGGGCGCTCTGGCTTATTTGGACTGGGCCATATGCGCCAATGCTCACGAAACTGAGAGTTTTCGTCATTCCGTTCGCTTTGTGGATTGCGTACGTACTGGGTCTGATCGCGGTGACAGAATTACTGATTGCTCGGAAGAGTACGAACCGCAGCGAGCAACGCATCATGAGGACGCTGGCTGCGTCGTTTGTGGCGATTGGGTTGGTAATACTGGCCGCACTCGCGTTGGGCTTGGGGAAGGGCACAACGCTCGGTCTGTATCTCCACACGATAGCTAACCTGGGTTCGTTGCTCCCGTCGGTGCTGCTTGCTTATTACATATACCGCTATCGATATCTCGAATTGATCATTGAAGAGAGTTTGATCGTCGCGACCTTTGCGGCGGTCGTGCTTACTGTTTACCTGTTTGGCATTCGCACCATCGGCGACTGGATGGCTGCTCGATACGGAATCCGGCAAGGCGTCATTGAAGCTCTCTTGATCCTTGGCCTGACCTTGGCGGCGGCACCGCTGCGGCGTTGGTTGGCGATCCGCTTTCATAAATTGTTTGAGCACGAGGCGGCGTTCTACAGGGATATCGTAGCGCGCGTAGGTTCGCATGCCGGGCAGTATCAACAGTTACCGGAGTTGCTTCAATTCGTGGAAGAACGTACCGCACAGGCACTCGGCCTGCGGAGAGTGAGAATCATCGTCACTAATGCTCCCGCTGGAGATGCTTCTGAGACAGTGCAGCCAGAGCCTTGGGTAGAGCAGGTTTTGGAAGTTTCAAGGAACGATGGCTGGCAACCGGTGCAGGAACATCCAGCGCTTTCGGCGGGAGGTTTCCAACTCGCTTATCCGCTGCGACGAGAGGATCGAGTTTCCGGGTTGATGTTGATTGATGGCCCATCGGCAAGCTTGACTCCAGATGCGCAGGCTGTTCTTGAGGTTTTGGCAGGGCAGGTAGCAATTGCGATCGAGGATTGCCGGCTCGTTGAAGAAAACGTCCGTCTCGAACGGCGTGTCGCCGAAGGCGAACGTCTGGCTGCCCTGGGCCAAATGGCTGCTGCAGTAGCCCATGAAATCAAGAATCCGTTGTCAGCAATCAAGTCGATAGCGCAGGTGATGCGCGAAGATGCGGAATTAAATGCCGAGTACGCGCGCGACTTAAGCTTGATCGTCGGCGAAACGGATCGGCTCAGCCAAAGCGTAACGCAGCTTCTCAGCTTCGCACGGAGGGACAAGCCGGAAGAGCTGCCACTAAAAGCAGATGAGTTGGTGCGGTCGGTTGTTGAGTTGTTCAAAGCCAATGCTGCTGAACATGGAGTCGTACTGGAAACCAGGCTCGAAACTGACAGAGAGCTCACTGGCGCCGCTGTTTCAACGCTACGAGATGCTTTGTCGAATCTAATTTTAAATGCATTGCAGGCTACGCCGGCGGGCGGCTTGATTGCTGTCACCGCTCGCGAAGATAAGAACGCGCCTTTGCCCCGGATTAATGGGACTACACTTGTGATTACCGTGACCGATACGGGAACGGGAGTGCCTGCGGAGCTGAGACAGCGCATCTGGGAGCCATTCTTCACGACGAAGCAAAGGGGGACCGGGCTCGGGTTGGCGATCGTTCGCAAGCGGATGGAAGAAGTTGGCGGCTCCGCACGGTTGGTTCCATCTCACAACGGCACCGGCTCGCGATTTGAATTAAAGATTCCCATAGAGTGATTGATGTGGACGAGTGGTTCATTCACGTCCAAATTCTCACTCCGTTCTTCAGCCGTTAAGGATGATATGTCTATAGCTCGGCCGGCAAACAATTCCAGGCGCCGTTAGGAGGAGCGGAATGGACGTAAATTCGTTCCTCAGCTTGAGTTCCGCTCCTCCGAACGGCGTGTAGAGTTTGTTGGGTTGGCTGTCCTATAAACATCTCACTCCTCATGGAGTGAAGAAGTATTTCTCTGACCTCTCTTTGGAACTTTCCCAACGTCTAATGCGTGATTAGACCGAGAAATTTGGATCGGCCGCCGGAGTTGCAGTTTATGAATCTGCATGGGCCGAAATCTACAACTGTTCGTTAAAGGGGAACGCTCTATGACTTCACGAAAGATATTCGGCAAAATCCTATTTACTCTCCTGATCATTGCCGGCATAACAATTCACGCAAGCTTCCAAAGTGCCTACGCTCAGTCAGAGTCTGCTCAGGCTGCATCTGCTCAGACAGAGCCTGCTGCTCAAACTGAAAAACTATGGGACGAAACCAATCTTGATACGCAACTCCATCTCGTAGTTGCTAGCAACCAGGACTCGACAGAGGGCAAACTGCCGCCCTCGCTTGAACCGGTTCTCAAGCAGTTGCGTGCTTCGCTCCCGTTTAAGAATTATCGATTGGCCACTACGCTATTTAACCGCGTCCGCAATGACGGCCGTTTATCTCTCCAGTGGGCCGGTGGGCCATTGGTCGCCTCAGCTGCGGCTACATCTGCTACGCCTAGCTTTAACGAATTTAAAGTCACTAGCATTAAATTCGTTACTGATACTGAGGGCAGAAAGGTCATTCGGATGGAAGGCTTTCGGTTTGGCGCCCGAATTCCGATTCAAACAGGAACTGCAATAGCTTCGAACACGCCATCTGCGCCGATTATCAATTATGAAAATACCGGCCTTAACACGGACATCAGCATGCGCGAAGGCGAGCCGGTGATTGTTGGAACCATGAATGTTGGGCCATCCGGCGAGGCTATTATTGTCGTAGTCTCAGCCCGCCGCAGCACCAACTAGCCATCTGTGGCACGCAATGCGCTAGGAAATTCCCATCGGACGGTCCTAAACTAACCGGAAAGTGGGAAAAGACGCGTTGCGATTACTGATTGTTGACGATGAAGAAGCCGCGCGCTACGGCATGCGGCGAGCCCTTAGCACGTTTGGCTACAACGTTTCAGAAGCAAATTCCGCCGAAGCAGCGAGAATTCTAATCAAGCAGCAGGCCCCCGACTTGATGCTTCTGGATGTGAATCTGCCGGGTATGAGCGGGCTGGACTTTCTGCGCGAGATAAAAAGTGCAGACGGTAACGGCCCGCTCGTCATTATTGTCACGGCGCACGGCTCAGAAAGAATGGCCGTGGAAGCTGTCAGGTCTGGCGCCTACGATTACCTCTCCAAACCTTTCGAATTAGACGACCTGCGGTTGGTGATCAAGAACGCAGCTGAGACTCTACAGCTTCGGCGGGAGAATCTTTCGCTGCGTAGGCGAATCGAAATTGAGAGGTCCCAGCGCGGCGCCTTGATCGGAAATTCCGAAGGCATGCAACGCGTGCGTTCAATGATTGAAAAAGTCGCCGAGACGGACGCGACGGTTTTAGTGCGAGGCGAATCAGGCACCGGTAAGGAACTCGTAGCTCGGGAAATTCATGAGCGAAATAGCGTTCGATCGACTCAAGCTTTTGTAGCGGTCAACTGTGCTGCCCTGCCTTCTGAGCTTATTGAGTCGGAATTGTTTGGACACGAAAAGGGCGCATTTACGGGGGCTGCGGCCCGGCGGCAGGGCAAATTCGAGCAGGCGAACGGCGGCACTCTCTTTCTCGATGAAATTGGCGATATGAGCGCAAACGTGCAGGCAAAGCTGTTGCGCGCGCTGGAAGAAAGACGAATTGAGAGGCTGGGCGGCAACGAATCGTTGCCAGTGGACGTTCGCATCGTCAGCGCCACCCATCGGCCTCTCGAGCAGGAGATTGCCGCGGGAAACTTCCGCGCCGACCTGTTCTATCGGCTTCAGGTAGTCACCATTGATATCCCGCCGCTGCGCGAGCGCCGCGAGGACATACCACTGTTGGCTGAAACTTTTGCGCGCAACGCCGCGGAGCATTTTGAGCTGCCTGCTCGCTCCATTTCGCAAGGCGCTTTGAAGCGTTTGATTGAGTATAACTGGCCAGGGAATGTTCGCGAGTTAAAGAACACGATGGACCGGGCAGTCATCATGGCTGAGGGTGATGAATTAGTGGCTCGCGACCTGCCGGTCGAGGTGAGTGCGGGAATCAAAGCTTCGGCAGGCGGTTCCAGCGATGGCGCTGATGACGGTTTGAAGGTACCTTTCACCGCGGATTTTCGTGAAGATAGGCGCGAGTTTGAACGGCGGTACATCACTCGGTGTCTCGAGCATACGCAGGGAAACGTGACCCGGGCTGCGGAAATTCTTGGTATGCACCGTCAGTCTTTGCAGCACAAACTGCGGCAACTTGGGCTCGGCCGCCGCTATGTCACCGTCGGCGCCGAAGCGCAAGATTTAGACGACAACTGAAAGATCAGTGCCGCCCCAAGTAAGTTAAGCCACTCCAAGTTTACCGATGAAAGCCAGCTTAGATGCCATCATTCAGAGGGAGCAGGCGGAATATCTTGACCGGCTCCTCCCTGGTGGTGATGCGTTGTTGCGGGAGATGGAGGCGTATGCTGCCGAGCATCGCGTGCCGATCGCGGACCGAGAGGTGGCGTTGTTTCTCGAGATCACGGCTCGAGCAATCAAAGCACGACGGGTGCTCGAGATCGGAATGGCAATCGGCTATTCAGTAGTCCATTTTGGTCGCGGAATGAACGGTGATGGTTTGATTGTGACGATCGAGCCAAGTGACGAAATGATCCAGGCTGCGGAGAGATTTCTAACGAAGGCGGGCTTGCGCGAACGAGTTCGTATTGAAAGAGGAAAGGCATTAACGGTCATTCCCACGCTCAAAGAAACTTTTGATTTGGTTTTCATTGATGCGCTAAAGGAAGAGTATGTCGATTACCTTGAGGTTTCCTTGCCGCGTCTGCGATCGGGTGGCGTGGTGATTGTAGACAATCTGCTTTGGGGTGGACAGGTAGCGGGCGAGATTCATTCCTCTGATCAGGAGCAGTCAACCGAGGCCCTACGAGAATTTAATCGACGCTTCGTTAACCATCGAAAGTTACGAGCAGAAGTGTTGCCAGTCGGCGACGGCCTCGGCTACGCCGTGAAGGTGTAAGCCACGGAATACACAACACAGAACCATTTGCGGTAGCCAATGGGACCTGCCACTCAACCAACGTCTC
>DATEDU010000323.1:0-29320 GCA_035281525.1 Pyrinomonadaceae bacterium
AAAGATTTGCAAGTTGGGAAGGGGCAAGGTGCCAGAGAAAATTTGCAAGTAGGGAAGGGGTCAAGGCGCTTCAGCGCCGCGCCCCCGCCTCAATAGTGAAGGAGCTCAACATTAGAATCAAAACAGCCCAATTGATTTCCGCAGAATTGAATAACTTGAGACTTGGAGCGGGGGCGCGACGCTGAAGCGCCTTGACCCCTTCCCAACTTGCAAATTTTCTCTGGCGCCTTGCCCATTCCCAACCTGCAAATCTTTTCATAGCTTCCTTCTGAGTGGGATTATATAAGTTGCTGCGCTTCTCATATTTAAGCAGTCCGATCCTTTGCATGGCGCGCGGAATCTCGCGGTTGCGCATGAACCAGCGCCAGATGTTTCCGGTACGCATATTTTCCGCGCTTAGCAAAGTTATCCCGACGTCAATCCCGATCACGTCCGGATTGACCCAGCCATTGTTCGGATTAAAAGCATCGACAAAGCCGTACTTTCCATAAATCCGCTCGCCCCACTTTTCGCGCATCGTGCGTAGCGCAGCTACGGAGTGTTCAGGCGTAAACATTAATGACCCGCCGGCGGCACACGGCACCACTGTCCCGTCAATCGCCGGGTCATGAGGCGGACCACCCCAGGCAAGGTAACCTTTGGCACTGTCCGACGCAGTTATACCCCAGACATTTGGTCCAAATCCGGGAAACTGATGAGCCAAGTTAATGCAGAAAGCTCGATGAGCCAGTGTTGCATTGATGGAGTTCTGAAAGTAGTCGATGCGATCTCCGCGCGTTTCGCGTCGATTGCGAAAGTCGACCCAAGCGTGCGAGTACTGGTGCATGAACAAAGGAACGCCGACACTCGTGAAATATGCGAACCCTTCGTAGCGGTAACGATCGCGCCAGATCGCATACCATGCGTTTGGCGAGATTGGATGAGTAGGCGACCCGATTGCGAGTAGGTAAAGAATCAGGTCTTCACTGTAAGTATCCCAGCGCGCGCGCAAAAAGCCCGTCTCAGGTTTCCAACCATGTGACAAAAGCCGCGGGTGGCCATTGAGCATCCATTTGAAATCAACACGCTCATAGATTTGTGTGGCGAGCCGGTTGATTTCGATATCTTCTCGGAAACACTGACGGACGGTCAGCACACCACCTAGTAGCAGGGCGGTGTCAATAGACGAGACTTCACTCTGCCACCGTCTTTCGCCAGTTATAGCGTCCAGCCAGTGATAGAACCAGCCGTGTTGTTGAAAGGCTTCATTTGCAAAGAAGCGAAGTGTGTTTCGCGTGCGCTCTTTGGCTTGAGCAGGAGTTATCCAATTTCTCTCGGCGGCGACGCAAAGGCCGGTCAATCCGAATCCAGTTGCAGCAATGCTCGCGATGTTGTGATGGCTTTCCGGAAGCGGAGAACCGTCCATGCGAGCTCGATCGGGGACGAGGCCTGTTTTGGGATTGGCTTGTTCCCAGAAGTATTGAAAGGATTGCCGGCTGAGATCTTCGACGAAGGCTTCGTCCTGTGTGCTCAGTGGCCGGCTTGCTTGAAAGGCAAGTGCTGTTTGAGCGGTAAAGAGAGGAATGAGGAGAACGAAGATGAGTTCCAAACTCACACGACGCAGGTGGCGGACATTTGAAGCAGATAGATGATTAATCATATTCAACCTTGCGGATGCCGAGGTCAGTACCAGAGCGCGTGGGTGTTTACAACTCACGCCACAGAAAACTTGAATACAGTTGTTTTGCTGATTAAGAACATAAGTAACCTGCGCGTGCAAGTTCCCAAAATTCATCCGACGACCAGGAAATACTGCCACAGTGTATATTAAGGACCATGAGCAGCACCCTGGTTGAGACCGACAATTCACGCGGGCTGGCCGACAGTTCGATTTTCCAGAGCTTTTGGATAGGTGGCTTCGAGTGTTCGACGCACCGTCTGCCGCGACGCCAAGCGCTGGGCCGCTTCGCCGGCCTCCGGCTTGATCTTGTGTCGGCGACGCGGCACGACGAGTTCGCTTTCCAGGATTACGCGCGACTCCAGGAGCTCGGCATGCGCACCGCACGCGACGGCGCGCGCTGGCACCTGATCGAGAAAGCGCCTTCCCGCTACGACTTTTCGAGCTTGGTCTCAATGCTCCGGGCAGCGCGCGAAACACAAACACAAGTCATTTGGGATTTATTCCACTACGGCTGGCCCGACGGGCTAAACATCTGGGGTGCAGCCTTCGTGGATCGCTTCGAACGCTTCGCTCGGGCCACCGCGAGCGTGATTCTGGAAGAGACTGGCGGTCCGATCTTCGTCACGCCCGCGAACGAGATTTCATTCGTGTCCTGGGGCGGTGGCGACGCCGGGTTCTTGAATCCGTTCGCGAAGGGGCGCGGCTTTGAACTTAAAGCCCAACTCGTGCGCGCCGCGATCGCCGCGATCCAGGCCGTGCGCGAGGTGGACCCAGGCGCTCGTCTATTCCACTCCGAGCCCATCATTCATATCGCTGCTGATCCCGAATACCCTGAGGAGGCGTCGGCTGCCGAAGCCTACCGGCAGTTTCAGTTCCAGGCATGGGACATGATTGGAGGTCGACTTTGTCCCGAGCTCGGCGGGCGCCCGGAGTATCTTGACGTGATCGGCGTCAACTACTACTCGAATAATCAATGGATTCACCAGGATCCGAACGTGCCGCCATCGCGTCGACGGAAGGATGTGCTGCTGCCGCCTTCGCATCCGCTACACCGTCCGATTCGCGAGATGTTGCATGAGGTGTACGACCGCTATCGGAGGCCGCTGTTCATCGCCGAGACCGGCATCGAGGGCGACGCTCGCCCGTCATGGTTGCGCTACATCGGTCAGGAGGCGCGTGCTGCGTCGGCCTCCGGCGTCGAGCTGGAAGGGTTGTGTCTTTACCCGATTGTTGACTATCCGGGATGGGGCGACGATCGTCACTGCGAAAGTGGTTTGTGGGGCTACGCGGACGATGAGGGTCGCCGCGAGATTTACGATCCCTTAGCGGAGGAACTCACTCACCAACAGCAGTTGTGGCAGCAGCAGCGTCGCGATCATCTTGCGGTAGAGGAAACGGTCAACATCAATAAGCTCGATGAGGCCGCGCGGCAAGTGGATGTCGCCGCCACCCGGAGTCGCACAAAGCGGAGGGAGTAAAGGCAAAGCGACGATTCGTTTTGGATTAACGCCGTAATCGGCGTAATCTGTGAACCTCTTTCTCAGAGTACTCTTCTTAGGAGATGAACGTATGGCTCCCGACACTGTGCGCAACTCCAGGCGATTGGCATTGGTACTTTGCTTATGCACTATCGCATTGACGTCCTTCTTCTCGCCAACCGACATCGCTGGTACACAAGGCTTCAAAACACCAGGCTATTGCATGTCAGACTCTGGTGGATCCGTCGTTTACTTCACTCCCATCTACGACATAAAACTAAATCAACCAGTAACATTCTCAAGCAACGTCATTGCGCGTGAGTTTGTTGAATACCTGAAAGGAAGGTATGACTTCAACGCCCCGGGAAACTTTCCCGCCGGTTGTCCCTTTTTCGGAAGATTAAGTGACGCTGAAGCCACCAAGCGCAAGTTTGAAGCGCAAGCGCGGCAGGCAAATAAACAAGTGATTGAGGTCGACTGGAGCTATGTCGTGGACCCGGATCTGGTCGCTGCGTCGTACTCGCACATGGGTGAAGATATAGCCGCTGTGGTCGGGCGAAACCGGAAGCCCACTAATACCTACTGCGTTTCCGATTCTGCTCAGGGGACTCTTTACACAGCTGGTCCAGTTGAAACAGGAATGAGTGTGAATTTGTCGTTGTGGTCGCGCGGATTCGATCAGCTTTTGCGGCAGAAGTATTCGTTCAAGGGCCAGGTGCATTGCAATATTTGGAATCCGCAGGATGCTGGGCGGCTAATGGGCGCCCGCGTTGCTGGAGCACGTGCCGCGGGCAAGAAGATTGTGAATACAGGTTGGAAATACGATCCCTCGGCAGTAGCAACTACCAATCCCACACCTGCTCAACGAGATGATGATCCGGAACCGGTGCAACGACCCGCGCCGCCAAATCCATCCCGTCAAGCGCGCGATATGGCTGCCAAAGAGATACCGGAGACGGTAGCTTACTGCAAAAAAGATCCTTCGTTATCAACGGTATTCAATTGCGATAGCTTTGGACGCGTCATCTACAACTATCGGATGGCCCACGTCAATGAAACGCCGGAGCCAGTGGCAAGCCTGGTCGCGTCACACAAATTGAACTGTGCTGAATGTATAGACAACACGCGTGTTAGCTTATGGGTGAGCAAACGTGCTGACGCGGACAAGCTCGGCCCACAAGTCACGAATTGCGTAAGCCAGAACGTGATTGTGACGCTTTACAAAACTCCTGAAGCCACTCGGCTGACGGAGTTTTATAAACAAGCTGTCGCTAAGTGCAGTAGGCAGTGATGACTACCCTGCGGCCAAATTCCTCAGTTGAATAGGTTAGTTCTCGCAGGGTGCCTTCCGTAATTACAGTCCATCTGTCGGATGCATACTGCGTCTTCGCCTGGAAAATTGATTTCTCCTATACAAATCACTGCAGTAAAAGACAGGCATCAGGGTTGCGTGGCCCATTGATGAGTTACCAAAGTATTTCCTAGCAGCGGTATTGGAATTCAAATCTCAGGCTAAGAAGGACAGAGAATGCTTAAAAAATATTCGTCATGGCTACTTGCAGGTATGTTTTTGATTGTATCGACAACGCAGGTGGCCGCTCGCAACCCCCAGATAACAGCGGAGCAAGCAAAGGTTCAAGTCGCCAAGATTGGACTAGGAGAAAAAGCGCGCGCGACAATTACTCTTAAGGACGGCAAAAAGGTTAAAGGCTACGTCGCGCGAGCCGATGAAAGTGATTTCGTCATTCGCGACCGCAAGACCGACACGCCTACGGCCATCAATTACGCAGACGTGGCAAAGGTCGAGCGGAACCGAGGCCACTCAACTGCGAGAAATCTTGCAATCGGGATTGGCATCGGCGCCGGAGCCTTCTTGGCAATACTCGCGATCTCGCTGGCACATCTGGATTAAGCGTGCGCTATGACGCCGGCTTCTTCCGTGTGAGCACGTTACACGCATCCACAACACTGGTCGGATCGATTGCGGTATTTCCTTCGTCAATGTGCCGAATGATGCCTTCTTTATCGATCAGGAAGGTGGCACGCATTCCAAAGCCCTGCTCCTCGTTGAAGACGCCATAGTCTTTGACGACGGTTCGTTTGAAGTCGCTGAGGATCGGGAACGTAACACCAATCTGCTTTGCGAATTCGCGGTTGGCTGGAACACTGTCTACACTCATGCCAAAAACCTGGGTGTCGGTTGCTTCGAATTTTGCGATATCAGCCTGATACGCTTTCATTTCCTTCGTTCAACCACCGGTGAATGCCAGCACATACATTGCCAGCACGACGTTTTTCTTGCCTTTAAAATCGCTGAGCTTGTAGCTCTTTCCGTCAGTGGCACGAAGCGTGAAGTCAGGAGCGGGGTCACCGACCTTCAAGTGTGTTTTGATCGCAGGGGGTTGTTGCGCCAGTGCGACAACATTGACCACCGCAAGCAGAACAAGGCATATCAACGATCTTATATACATACGCGGACTCCTTTGTAAGTGATAAGTGATAAGTGATAAGAAAAAAGAGTCAACCTTGCCTTATCCCTTATCACTCATCACTTATCACTTATCACTAGTTAGTATGCGTTTGCGGGTTTGAATTTATTCACAAACCCCGAGCGAGTCAAGGTCATTCGCAGTTTGCTCCCTTATCATCAGCTTGGATTGGAGCATGCGAACTGCGCTGCGGGATTAGTTGAGTTGCTTTCGAAAGCGCCACACGCTGATGCTCATCAGAACGACGGTGAACGCGAGTAAGGCCAGCAGGTTTGGATACACTACATCAATCCCGACACCTTTCAGCATCACGCCACGGGCGAGCGAACCGAAGTGACGTACAGGATTCAAATAAGTCAAGGGCTGCATCCAGTGAGGCATAGCTTCAATTGGAGTGGTTGCGCCTGACAGCATCGATAGCGGCGGCGTTACGAAAAAACCTAACAATTGAGCTTGCTGCTGTGAGTGCGTGAATGTCGCGATGATTGTGCCAATGCCGATACCTGAAAGGACACAAAGCATCCCGGCGAAATAGAGCAACGCGAGGCTGCCTCGAACGGGTACGCCAAACACGAAATAACCGACAGCGACCGACAACCCAATATCAATCGAAAGCAAAAGAAAGATCGGGGACATCTTGGCCGCAATGATCTCGCCTCCCTCCGCCGGCGTCATCAGAAGCTGTTCGATTGTGCCCACCTCCTTTTCTTTGACCATCGCAGATGAAGACACACCCACGCCAAGCATTACCAAAAGCATTCCGATCATTCCGGTCACGATAAACCAGGAATTGTCTAATCCGGGGTTATAAAGAATCGAAATACGCTGCAAGACTCCTCGCGGTCCTGCAGATTCGTTTTGATCTTTCCTCACGAGTGAGATCTTCTGGTTCAGAGCGCTAATAACGCGTGAGGCATAACCACCGGCGATACCGGCGGTGTTCGAGTTGACGCTGTCCACCAGAAACTGAATATCGGCAGTCTCGTTGGCGGCCCGCCGCCGGGCAAATTCAGACGGAACTACTAGTCCTGCATCAAGTGCACCAGTACTCAACGCCTTACTTAACTCCGCGGTTGATTCAAAGGTTCCAGTAACACGAAAAGAGCGGCTCTCTGTAAATGCTGATATCAGCTCACGGCTCTCTGCAGTCCGGCTCTCATCAACGACGCCGAGGCGCAGGTTGGTGACTTCCGGATTCATCGCAAAGCCAAGTAGCACCAGGTTAAGCGTCGGCGGCACTACGAGCATGGCGACGAGTTTTCGGTTGCGCCGGATCTGATGCATTTCTTTCGCGAAGAGCGGCCACAATCGCCAATTAAGAATTTTTTCCAACATTGATTTGTTACCTCGTTACTGAACCTGTTTTCAGTTTCATTTTTCACGCTTCGACCTGCATTCGGTGCATGCCCTTCCACGCCTTCAAGAAGAAAACCGCGCTCAGAATTGCCAGTACCAACGGCACATGCCAGACAGCTGACCAGCCGCCACCGCGCACAAATGCATCGCGCGTCATCTCCACGAAATACCGCGCCGGTATCAAAGCCGAGATCCACCTGATGCCGGCTGGGATATTTGCAATCGGAAAAACGAAACCCGAAAGCAGGTACGAGAGCAGGAACGCGACGTTTTGCACAGCCTGAATGGCCGCCGCCTGATCCGGAATCGACGCGCCAATCATTGCGCCGAAAGTGACATTGCAGAACAGATACAGCAGTGAACTTACGAGCAGTGGTGTAGGGTCTCCTTTAAACCAGATATCGAACAGGAACACTGCGAATGCCAGCATTAGAACCCACTCAGCCAAAGCCACGATCATGTAGGCGAAAATCTTGCCCAGCAGATATTCGTGTGCCTTGATGCTTGAAACATAAACTTGAAGGATGGTTTTCTGCTCTCCCTCACGCGACATCGCCAACGCAGCGAGCAGCGGTGGAAAAAGAGCCAAAGTAACTGCGAATACAGCAGGTCCAATGTATTTGTCCGAATCGCGTCCCGGATTGAACCAGTAGCGAATCCGGGGTTGGATAGCGGGCGCAGCGGCTGGCGATATTCGCGTAGTGAAGGCTTGAGTTAAGGCCGCCGCGTTACCGCGCATGACGTTCGCAGTATTAGCGTCTGTGCCATCGATCAGCCACTGCACCTCCGGTTGCCGGCCGCGTTCCAGATCGCGTCCGAAGTTTTGCGGAATAACGATTACCGCGCGCGCATCCTCATCGTCGAGCGGCCTCTCGACCGCACCGTCTCCGGATGATGGCACAATCACAAAGGTCAAAGACGCCCCTACGGTTTCAACGTAGCGCCGTGAAAGCGGCGACTGATCCATGTCCTTAATAACTACCGGCAGGTCTGAAACCGTAAGCGAGATCGACATGCCTATTAGCCACATCAGGATCATCGGCAACACGATCGCGAGTATTACCGTCAAACGGTCACGCGAAAACTGCCTAAGCTCTTTACTTGTTTGCGCTATGATTTTTTTCATGGATGTTCCTCGCCCGAATTCTGATATTTGACGGTCCAACGGTTTTCACGTAGTCTTTCGCAACTTCTCCACAATCGCGATAAAGACATCTTCAAGAGAATAAGGTTCTTCGTAAGCCTTCAAGACATTTATCCCGGCGGCCTCGAGTTGCTGTCGCACGTTTCTAATTCCTGTTTCGGAGTCTTCGTCAACGATCACATGCAGCCGGTCGCCAAACAGAGAAACGCGCCAACGCTCACGCTCGGCTTTGAGTAAGTCCGCAGCTTCCTGGGGCTGATCGGTGATCAGTTCGAGCAGATGGCCGCCCTGAGCTGCCTTAACACTGGACGGTGTGCCTTCAGCGACGAGTTCGCCTGCTACCATCAAACCAAGTCGATTACATTGCTCGGCCTCTTCGAGGTAGTGCGTGGTAATCAACACCGCCACGCCACGATCCGCAAAGCCATTGATCATCTTCCAGAACGCTCGACGCGCGAGAGGGTCGACGCCCGACGTAGGCTCGTCCAGGAAAAGCACCGAAGGCTCGTGCATCACCGAAGCGCCGAAGGCTACCCGCTGTTTCCATCCCCCCGGGAGACTTCCGGTGATGAGATCGCCACGTCCTTCTAAGCCTGACATTTCCAGAACCCATTTCTTCTTTTCTTCTCGCTCGGCGTAGGGCACCTGATACACACCGGCGAAGAAGTCGAGGTTCTCTTCAATCGTCAAGTCGTCGTAGAGAGAAAACTTTTGCGACATGTATCCGATTCGTTGTCGCAAGTAGCTTGACCGGAACCTGCCACGTTCACCCGCCAGCTCCATTTGTCCGCTTGAGGCTCCAATTAGTCCGCAGAGCATCTTGATGGTCGTCGTCTTACCAGCGCCGTTTGCGCCAAGTAGTCCGTAAATTTCGCCGTACTTAATTTCGATATTGATATCTTTGACGGCATTGAATTTCCCGAATCGTTTGAAAAGGTTTTTGGCGCCAATTGCCACGGCATCTTTTTGCCGCTCGCGAAATTGACGACGTCGTGGAAAAGGCGGGGTATGCAGCTCGCTTCCGAGCTGGCGCAGTTGCGCGACAAAAGCGTTTTCAAGAGTTGGTGGTGCAGGCTTGATTTCGGTGACGGAAATTCCGGCACGGTAGAGTTCCTGACGAGCAGCGAATGCCCCAACGAACGTGTCCTCAACCATCAGATCCAAGCGGTCGCCAAAGCGCTGCGTGTCTTTAACTGCGGTGCTCGTGCTTAAAACTTCTTCGGCGCGTCCCAGATCAGAGGCGCGTACTTGCAGCCGCTTTAGTCCAAGGCGACTCCGAATTTCCGCTGGTGTTCCCGTTTGGTGAATGACGCCGTCTTGCATGAGGGCCACACGATGACATCGCTCAGCCTCATCGAGGTAAGGAGTTGCGACGACCATAGTCATGCCGTCTTTGGATAGATGGGCCAGCGCGTCCCAAAACTCACGACGCGACACGGGATCCACACCGGTAGTTGGTTCGTCGAGCAGAAGAATTTTCGGCTGCGCAATCAAGGCACAAGCCAACGCCAGTTTCTGTTTCATGCCACCACTGAGACTCCCAGCCAAGCGGTCGGTAAAACGCTCCATGTCAAACATCTCGAGATAACGGCGACCTCGTTTTTCAATTTCACGGCGCGAAAGAAGTCGCAGCTCACCCAGGTAGCGTAAGTTTTCGCTAACACTCAAATCCTGATAGAGACTGAAGGCTTGCGTGAGATAACCGACAAAGGAGCGCGCCTCGCGAGCGGCCACGCCATACATCTCAGTCGTGCCGCCGGTCGCCTGCATCACGCCACCCAAAATCTGAAACACCGAAGTCTTGCCCGCTCCGTCTGGGCCGATGAGTCCGAAGATCTCGCCCGCGGCGATCTCGAGATTGATTCCTTTAACCGCTTCAAATTCGCCATAGCTCTTTCGCAAACCGCGAGTGCGAATGGCTATCTCTGGAGACTCGGATAGTTCCGGTTTACTCCAATGGCCCAATTCCGTGAGCGGTTCACTGGAGATCAAGTGATCCGGCGGAAGGACGGTGGGCTCAGTTATGACTAGGGTTTCAAGTGCGCTCATGATTCGGACGCTCCTCTTATCGAACTTCAGCGGTCAACTGATTGCCGCCGGTAATTACTTCTCCATCGGCGGGCATGCCCGGTTTGGCGAAACCCGTCGCACCTTTCAGTTGCAGCTTGACGCCCACAACTTGCTTCACGCGATCATCTTGAAAGTAAGTGTTCTCAGGTGTGAACGAAGCTTCCGGATCAATGCGTATCACGATAGCTTCGATCGGCTCACTCGGCGCCGAGTCGAGATACACACGCGCTGCCTGTCCTGTGCGAACACGGCCTATCTGGCCCTCTGGAATGAACCCACGTAAGTAAACTGTGCTCAGGTTAACGAGCGTTACGACGGGTGTACCTGCGGTCACTACTTCACCTGGCTCAGCTGTGCGCGTGGCTACGGTGCCGTCGAAAGGCGCTGCAATTTGCAGATCGTTCCGGTCTGCTTCCGCTTCTCTGAGTCGGGCTCTTGCCTTTTCGGTTTCGGCTTCGGCTGCCGTTATGTCGGCCTCCGCCTGAATAATCTGTTGGCGAATAGCAACTGATTGCGAGGTGCGCATTGCGGCATTGGCGAGATTCGCTTTGGCGATCTTTAGTGCGGCACGGGCCGCATCCACCTGGCGTCGAGCTGCCTGAACCGCGGCGGCCTGAGTCTCAGCCGTTGAACGAGCCTGTCTTCCAGTCCGTTCGGGCACGTCACCATCTCCCGCGAGGGTGGTGTAGCGTTCCTCGTCGTATCGCGCCTGATTGAAAGAAGCCTCTGCCTGTACGAGTTGAGCTTCGGCTTGCGCGACTTGAGCTTCAGCCTGGTTCACGCGTCCTTCCGCATCAAGCCGTGCCTGGTCCACTCCGATGTTGCTCTGCTCAAGTTGAGCATTGAGTACGGCTATTTGCTGCCGCGCGCTCATCACCCGAGCTTCAGCCTGCTGGACTAGTGATCGCTCCTGCTCTTCACGGGCGCGTACCTGCTCGTCGTCTATGATGGCGATTATTTGTCCGGCTTTTACCTGGTCGCCTTCGCGAACTGAGATCTCCCGGATACGGCCTGACACCTTGGCTGAAACTGCGGCGTCGTCGCCTTCGATGCGACCGCTAAGCCTGATTACATTTGGATCAGAAGCGGGAGTTCGCAGCAGGAAGTACCAGATTGCGCCGCCTACGGTCCCAGCAATCAGGAGCAACGCAACGGCGCGAGGCGCGATGAAGGCCGCTCGCGAACGACGTGACGGTTGACCCTGCTGTTCAGTTTTGTTCTCAGTTGTGTCTGACATACTTTTCTCCTTAAGTATCGAATTCCCTTAGCTGCTCATGGTGATAAGAATTTCTTAGTTGAGTGACGTTGCGGTGGCGTCACCTGTCTGACGTTGCTTCAGACTCAGTCTTCGTATCTTCGGTCTGTTGCAATTTGTGGCCATCAGCGATGATGGTTACGCTCCGGTAGCGGAATGTATTGCCGATGGCTCGCTGAAGATCCGCAATGGCTTTGTTGAGATCTGTTTGTGTTTGCAGCTCCCGGCCTCGCGCGGTTACCAGATCCGTCTGACGCTGCAGCACGAGGAACACCGTTGACATGCCAGCCTGAAACTTCCGCTGTTCGCTCGAATACTGTTGCTCGGCCGCATCGCGCGCGGCTGCGGCAGCAGCCAGCCGAGCTTCCACCGACCTTACAGCTTGCATCGAGTTACGAACGTCAGCCTCGATCAACTGCTCAGTCTGCGTGCGCAGAGTTTGAATACGCCGGCCCTCTGCCAGCGAATGACCCAGTTGAGCTTTCGCCGTTCTGTTTCTCAGCGGCAGCGATATAGTTACGCCAACTTTGACGGTCGGATTGTCCTGGCCCAACAGATTGCTCAACGAACGACGGTAGCCACCTTGCATGTCAGCAGGAACTGTCCCGATCGTGGTGACTGGCAAAGCCGGAAGCCCAGCACGCTCTGAAAGTTCCGTTACGCGCTGCTCCATTTGCGTCACGCCGGTGAGGAGTGGATTCTCGCTGGTATCTCTGACTGTGCCCGCCAATGCATTGCTGCTGTAGGTAAGCGAGAGGTCCACTTGTGGCTTGATTTGATCGCGATAGTACCGCTGGTTTACCTGGTTGATGTCGGCACTCGTTTGCAACTCGGCCAGTTCTAATCGATTCGCGAGCGCTGCGCTGATGGCTTCGGACAGCAACATTCGGGGCGCTTCAAGATTGACGGGGGTAATTGGCAGAATCGCACGCGACCAGAGTTCTGCCTGGCGTTCAGGAAGGAGCAATGTCTTCAGATTATTTTCTGCGCGCGTTACGTCTTCCTGAGCGGCGTAAACATTCTGTTCGAAAATCTTTACCTGCGCTTCAGCCTCCACGACATCAATTGGGGCCAGCACGCCCTGGTTCACTTGCCTGCGATTAGTTTCCACCTGAGCGCGTGTTTGTTTGACCGCCTCCGTCTGAACTTGAAGATTTCTGAGGGCATAGACCAACTCCCAATAAGCCTGCTCCACTCGCGTGATGACTTCGGTTGCCTTTTGACGAAACTGCACATCGGTTAAGGAAAGATTCTTTCTGGCGATCTCAATGCGACGACGCGAGTCATCCGTGCGTCGTCCGCGAATTAGAGGTTGCGTATAAGTGAAACTAAATTGCGTGGAATGTGATGGATCGAGACTCGTGAAGAAGCTATTACTCGAGAGGCGTGTTGATGAAAAATCGAATTTATAAGAGCCGCCGGCCCAGGGTGACAAACCTCCAAAGCTGAACGCGTTCGTGACATCGGTTTGCGTAACCGTGGCGTTATTACTTCCTCCCAGAAAAGAAGCAATCGGCAGCTTGCTGCGTTCGAAGAAGTATTGCGATGACACGCGCGGGTCATATGCTCCCTGGGCTGCGGTCAGATCGTGTTCACTCATTTCGACGTCTATGCGCGACGTCTCAATATCGTTGTTATTTTCGAGCGCCAACTTGATGGCTTCGTGAAGTGTCAACGGCAGCGGCTCGCCGACATCAACGCCAACGCGGGTTACCGGAGGCGGGGCATTGTTCGGAGCCACATAATCCGGCGCCACTGAAGGTATGTCTTGTGGCAATGGCGCCGGATCGGCTTTAGGTCGCTTCGCTTCCATCGTGGAAGCCATCGGCATTGCAGGGCTGGCGCTACTTTGCGCACTCGCATTCGTTGTTAGCAGGGCCAGAGCGGCGAACGCGAAAACCGCACTTGAAAATTTGAGAGATGAAGTCAGCTGTTGCATGATGTCTGTTCCTTCTCAATAAGAATTACTCGACAGATTTTTCGGCGATCTCGATAACCCGTTGAATGAAAAAATGAAGTCCGACTAACTCCACGCCCAGCTTCCGAAGGCGGCATAGGACGGATGCGCTTTCACTATCCATGAAGCTGATATTGGAAAGATCAATTGCAATATTCTCGACGTTTTCAGCCCGCAAGTTGGCGTAAGTCTCCTCCAGCACTGCAGCGTCCTCCCGATGCAACGAGCCTTCGACTCGCAAAGTTGTTTTCTCGCTGGCTTGATCGTCGAGTTGTGTAATTCGTGTTGTCATATTGTTTGCTGCGACCTCTTAATTTGGTCCCGCGCGTCTTTGCGCGACGCCGCTCCTTTGTGCAACGGCTGGACCAACGCCGGTGAAACGGCGTAGAAATCCCGTAAGCTGTTGAAACGATGTAGGAACCGGATGGTGAGACGAGCGGATTTAGCTGGCGTTAATCAATGGTATCGACGCGACGGACCGCACCGGAGGCGAAATACCGCGTTGGAGACGAAGGAGATGAAGATCTGACTTTCTACCTCAAACCAAGCTGCTTGATGCGACTGCGTAACGTTGATATGGGCAGACCCAGAATCTCGGCAGCGCCTCCCTTGCCGCCGATCACGCCACGTGTCTGGCGCAGGGTCTCTTCGATGTGGGATCGCTCAACGTCTTCTAGAGTCGTGGGTTTGAGCAGATTATGTTGAATTATACTGGGATCGTAACACCGTACGTAGCCAGCCGGTGAATCGCTATTAGGCTGACGCCGTGGTTCGTTCACCGTGGCTTTTCAAAAAGGCCAGCGTCTTCGAATTGAATTCCTCAACACTCTCATAGATTGGCGCGTGTGAACATGTTTCGAAGATCGCTATTTCCGAATTTTTAATTCCTTCCGTTAGCGGCTCGGAAAAACGTAAAGATGTAACCTGATCTCGGCGGCCGAATGTGATCTGCGTCGGGGCCGTGATCTTCGAGAGTTGTGATTGCACGTCATGAGCTATGACGGCGCTCGATTGCTGCATGAACGCCTCAACCGACATTGGTGGCCGGCTTCGGACAAAGTCCGACAATCCTTGTATGTACTCGTACTTGGTCGCATACAAGTCGCTCGTGAGGCACCACGGAAAGATCCCGCGAATCACCATCTCCGTGACGCTGTTCAGCGCTTTAGCCATCACCTGCCACCCTTCAACGACAGTCCTGAGATAGTGATCCGTTGCGGGCCAGGGACTATGCAGCGACAGCGACTTCACCTTGTCAGGATGCTTCGCCGCCAGCCACATACCAATAGCAGCGCCGAGAGACAAACCTGCAATGTGTGCACGTGAAATTCCGGCAGCTTGAATGAATGCGGCCACATCGTCTGCATATAGCTCGGTGGTAAACACACCGTCGGGCTTGTCGCTCTCACCTGTTCCGCGTAAGTCGAGCGAGAAACAGGCAAAGTGCTTGGCATACTCGGCCACTTGAAACGCATAACAAGCGTGATCAGCGCTCAAGTACGGGATTAGGATTAACGGCTCGCCGGTTCCTTGCTGGTCGTAGTTGATGGTAATGCCGTTAGCTGTGACTTTGGGCATGGTGGCTCCTTTATAGGCGTCGATTGGGGGGCGACATTATACTCTCACGCCTTGAAAAGGAAAGATTTGCCAGGACAGTAAGTCCGAAACCCACCTTCAAAATTTTTATTTGTTTCGCTGTAACATTTCGCTCCTTCACACCATTCACCGTCGAATTCAGGCTTTCACTTGATTGAAAGGAGTCTTTTCATGACTAAGAAGATTTGCGCGATGTTGTTGTTAGCGCTGCTCGTCAGTGCTTGCGATTCGGCGGGGTCCAACTCTAATACGAACAATGCGAATGCGAACGCGCCAGCACAGGCGTCGCCGTCGACGTCCCCGAGCCCTGCTCAGACCTCGCCAACGCTGGCACCGAGCCCTACAGCTCAGCCGAGTCCCCAAGCGCCGCTCAAGGCTGGCGACAAGGTGAAGATCATGGTCAACGGATCATCCACTGAAGCAACTGTTGTCAGCGTGGATGAGAAGCTTGGCAAGGTCACGGTCAGAGTTCAGGGCGAGAGCAAAGAAAGAACGGTTGCGATTGGCGATATAGTCCGCCAGTGACGATAGTGCGTGCAACCCGCTCGCTGCGCTCGCGGTTCCGTGCTGGGCTCGCGGTTCCGTGCTGCGCTCGCGGTTCCGTGCTGCACGCGCGGTTCCGTGCTGGTGCAGGAGTTCTGGGAAGGATGAGGGCAACTCTGCCAGGTTGCCCTCATCATCAAAGCAGCGACGAATTCTGAATGGGTCGCTTAGTATGTCGCCGGCAAATAAACTTCAAGTGCTCAAGCAGGAAGATTTTCAAAGTCTGCTCCAGTGGCTTGACTCGGATCCGGATCGCGCCGGCGAACTTTACGAAAGGATCCGCTGGAGGTTGATTGCGATTCTCGCCTCACGCAGCTGCCGTATTCCGGAAGAACTCGCCGACGAGACAATCGATCGTGTTGCCAGACGCGTCGCTGACATTCGCGACACCTACGTTGGAGACAAAGCGATTTATTTTCTGGGTGTCATGAACAACGTTCATCACGAATATCTGAAGCGGCCTGCACTGCGTCTGGTCGTCGAATCTCATGAAGATGTCGAAGCGAAAGAGCGACTCCACGTTTGTTTGGATCGATGTTTGGAAAAGCTGGCGCCGCATTCACGGGAAGTGATTGAGCGATATTATGCCCAGGACAAGCGAGCAAAAATTGATGTGCGCCGGAGCATCGCACGTGAGCTTGGCATCAGCGCGAGTAATTTGAGAATACGTGCACTGCGCATTAGAGAAAAGCTGCAGACTTGCATTGAGCAATGTGTCGCGTCAGAAGTCTGAGCGTGAACGAGGCCACGAGTTCTGTTAACCAATGAACGACTCTAACCAGAATATTTCCGGTGATTTTCGCGATGATACCGTTCGCCGATTTTTACTTGGCCAACTGAACGCCAACGAGCAATCAGCATTTGAACAGGGTTTGTTTCTGGACAGTGAACTGGAAGCGCGTGTTCGTCTTGCGGAATTCGATTTGGCTGACGATTACGCCTGCTCGCGATTGCCTGCAGCAGATCGTGAGCAGTTCGAAAAGACATTTCTGGTAAGTGAGGATCGCAAACTGAAGCTGAACGTTTCGAACGCTCTGCGCGATCGGTTCGCGATAAGTCGGGCGCGAAGTAGAACGACGACAAAGGTCGTCAAACAGTTGTTCGATTTCGATCGACTCGCCGTGAGGATCGCTTTTAGTGTTGCGATGCTGGTGGTTATCGTTGGTGGCGCGTGGCTGGTGATAAAGAAGAGAGAGCCAATCAAAGAGACCATCTCAAAGGTGACGAAAATAAGGCGTCCACAACCTTCGAACTCTCCCACTCACTCGCACCATGCGCAAAATGCTTCACCTCGACAGACGTCGTCGCCGATGGTTGTTACGTTATCGCCTTACGTATTAATTGAAAGTGGAAACGCGCCGACCGTCAACCTACCAGTGGGCGCGCATGACATAGTCCGCCTTGAGCTTGTTGTCAAAGCTGAACCGTCTGCGTCGTATCAGGCTCAACTCTCAACCATCGATGGGCAGACTGTCGTCACGACCAAAACGTGGGATGCAACCGAGGTCTCCGGCGAGAAGATTGATTTGGATGTACCAGTAGCTCTGTTGAAGTCCGGTGAATATCGAGTAACTCTCACAAAAGTAAGCGACACGTCGCAAGAAAACGTGGCGACTTATTACTTCCGCGTTGCTGCTGGCGCTAAGGGGCTGTCACATCGATGAACAGCGGCGCGCTAGCGCGCCCGATCGGGTCGATCAGCACCAGCGCCACCCGCACCGAGGCGGGAGGCGGCGTCTCTAGGACGACCAACTCCCACGAGAGTGCCCCTCCGACGAGCGGCTCTTCGGCTTCCTGGTTCAGAACACTGTCTTCTTCGTTCGGAACGGGCATCTTGCGCTCGACATGAATCCGCACACGATGCTGGCCCACCGCGCGCGGATTCGCCCGCGGCCCGCCTGCGACGACGACGCCGAGCCGCCATCCGCCCGGTGCCGCACTTAGCGTCGCGGTGACCATGCTCGCCGATAATTCCTCCACTTGTAGCGGCACCCGCATAGCCATCGCCGGCGCCGACGGCGCGCTGTATGCCGCCGGCGCGTCCTCGCGCTGCGCCGGCTGGAGCGGCTGGATCGCACCCAACGGCAGCGTGATCTCCTGAATGTCCGGCGGCAGCCGCCGCTCGGGCGGCATCCGCACCTCGGCCCAGTAGTAATAGCGCACGAAAGGAATCAGCCCGTCGGTTCCGGGATGATCGGTGACCGCGGCTTGGAACTGTATGCCTTGACGTTCCAGTGTGCCGCGTGCGATCTCCCGCGCGTAGATCGCGTCCGGTACCGCGCCGCTTGCCCGCCGCAGCCTGAACTCCGGCGGCTGAGAACCCTGGGCAGGCGGGTCAAGGAAGAGGCCAGGCTCTGCGGCCTCGAGCCCGATCAAATCGATGCCTTCCGCCACAACGGTGACGTGAGCTGCGCCGCTGGCCTGATCCACTCGAACCTCTATCCTTGGTGCCGGCGGCCGGCGATCCGATGGCACAGCCACCGGCAAAAGTGGACAGCTCTCGAATGCCGCCTCGCTGCCACGAGCGCCGAGCGGAACAAAGCGTAGGAACTGGACTGTCTCAAGGCTGCGAGGGAAGCGGGCGTCGAACTGTACGCTGCCATCGGCTCCGGTCTCAATCGGCTTCTCCGTGAGCAGGCGGAAACGCTCGCGCAGTCCGATCCCGGTCAGTCCGCGTTGCGCGCCATCAACTGCGACTTCCGCGCGCGTGCGAGGACGGTTGACTTCGGTAAGCGGAATGCCGAGACCGCGCGCGTCGCTCGCATACACGCGGTACCGCGCTTGAGCCAGACCGGCGAAGCGAACGCGGATCTCCACTTCCTGTGCTGGTCCAGGGCGACTGCTCCATACGATACCGATCCCCGTCTTCGGCACCGCCGGTGATCGCGGATCGGCGATGTCGAACGGCTCGACGCCCTCGTCGCCGAGCGTGCCCTGATCGTTTTCAAAGCGGGCCCGCACTTCCAAGTGTCGGTGCTCCATCGGCATGAGAGCTGGCAACGCGAATTCGAAAACGAGCGTACCGCCGATCTGTGGAGTGGGGACATTCTCTGTGGCGCCGCCGAGGCTTATCCATACCCGCTTGAGCGGGCGTGATCCTGCGCCCATCTCCTCGAGCGACGGTACGGGTACGGTAACTCGCACGCTGCCCGAAGCGGCTGGCTGATCGTGCGGCGCACGCTCGGCAAGCTTTAGCTGAATGCGAATCGTCGGCACGGGAATCGGCGGCCGCGGCGGGAGCGGCACGTGTATCTCCGCAGGTTCGCCGTACCGGCCGAAGACGTCGCTCAACGCGAGTTGATAGACCCACGGCGCACCGTTGACTGGGATCGCATTCTCCTCCACCACCGCGAACCGCCCGTCCGTCAATGACTGCGAGCTTCCCAGGAGCATGGGCGCGGCTCGCAGATTAGGCACGGAGCCGGGCGCGAGTTCGAGCATCTTGTGCCGAGTAACCCAGCCAGAAGATTCGAGACGAGCTAGCGCGATGAGTGTGGCAAGCGGTTGCGCGGTCACGCGAAGCTGTTGACGGAATGCGACGCTGGGACCCTGCTCGGGCCGCAGCCACGCCGCGTCGCCGAGCGACACCACAGGCGCGACTGGCGCGTCCGGCACCGGCGCGGCTAGCGCAGGCGTCACGAACGCGCGGACTGCCAGCTCGCGATTCCTTATCATCCCCACGACTCGGCCCGCCGAAGGCTCGAGTTGAATAAGCCGCTCTATTAATCGCTCCTCCATCGCGTCGGGCTCAGGCAGGCGAAGGCGCGCGCCGCGCCGGCACGCGAATAATCCCGCCGAGAGCCAGACAATGCCGCTCGGTGGCTCCGGCTGGTCAGCCATGTCGGGAAGGTGTTGCAGGAGGGTAAGTAATCCGGCGTAACGCCCCGCGCCCGGGTCGAGCGCCATGAGCATAAGCGAACCTTGGATATGCTCGATGACTTCCTGCCACGGCCTGCCCGCGGTGGCGGGCGAGACGTGGATGCGGGTTACGTCGCCGGGCCGCGTGCCGGGATCGGACACGAGCCGAAGAAACTTCTCGTCGAGCTCGGGGCGGAATACTGCTACGCGCGCTTTCTCCGCCTCGGACCCAAGCGGATCGAACGGCCCGTCGGGGCGGTCGGGACGGGTCCAGCGCTTCGGGGCGCCGAGCGCGACGCGGCTGGCGGCTTCTTCACGACCTTGTCCCCCGGCATACCAGGGAAAGTCTCCATCGAGCGGAGCTGAAAGCATCGTGAACGGATCCCTCCCTACGATGCGCTCGAATGCGTGATCCTCGAGCACGGTCCACCCGAGGAACCGAAACGGCCCACGGCCCCGCACACGCACGCGAATAATCCGAGGCGCACCGACTAGAAGTCGACCTGAAGAGCGCGAAGTGATGACTCTGTCGTCGATCGAATCGTCGAGGTGGTTGAGGACAGCTATCTCACCCGGCCCGCCGCCGGCGAGCAGCAGTTCCACACCGATTAATCGCGCCTGGTTCGGCAGGCCGCCAAAAATCCAGCCGATTGCCTCGCCGTCTGCCGCATCCAGATCGAGTGCGGGAAGAGAACGGCCTTGTCTGTCGAACCATTGGATGGGCAGATCTTCCGTCATCAGCGCTGGCAGCTCCCACAACCCCCACGGTGCAAGCGGGAAGCCGATCACGTCGGAGGGAAAGAGCCGGAGATGCGTGCCCTCCCGGAGATCCGGATCGCGGTCGGCAGCCGCAGCATAGGACGACAGATAACGGGGATGGATGAACCAGGTCATACGGCCTCCTCGGCGAAGCTCGGACGTAGCGGAACTTCGAGCCATCCGGTGAGCGGTACGACGGGTTGTCCGATCGGCAGATCCGTGCAGTCGAGCCGGAGCGCGGGAGGTACGGGCAACTGAAAGAATCCGACGCGGCTCATTCGAGGTAGAAACGGAGCGCTGGTGGCGAACAGAAGCCGCGACCCACTACGATCACGAAGGACCACATCGAACGCCGGAGCGGTGAGGCCCATCCTTAAACTGAAACCGTTCACGTGGAAGCGGCCGGGCCGGTGGATCGGCTCGGGCGATTCGATGAACACGCCGGCACACCGCCATTGAGATCCTATTTCGCGCCAAAGCAAGCTGACGCGCGGCTCGGCAGCGGCGGGCCACCCATCCATGCCCAGTTCGTCAAGCATCGCGTCAAAGGCGCCGTCGTCGTCAACGATGGTTTTGGGCGAGAGCACAGCGTTGGAGCGCAGGGCCACGCCTCCGTGCGGTTGGCCGGAGCCGTTCACCGGAAACTGTAACGCGGCCAGCATTTCTGCGCCGCCGCCCCAGCGCGAGGTTCGGAAGCTAACGCCGGGGATCCGGCCATGGTTCCCGTCTTGAGCCTCTGCGTGGACGTACACTTCATACCAAGTGCTGCGCGAGAGTTGAACGGGCGTGTGCAGAACGGCACCTTGGGGACACAGCCCGCAGGGCGATTTCAGGTAAGCCTCAGCGATCAGCTTCTCGGGGCCGGTCATGAAGGCGGTGGTGGTTGGGCGTTGAAGTACGGTCGCGAGAAATTGGTCTGGCTCTTGGGGCTCGGGTGCGTCGAGCCTGCGTAACCCGCACATCAGATCGAAACCATAATCACTGGCCAGTTTCTTGACGTGGCCATAAGCGAAGTGCACGCGAACGGGATCGTTAGCGAAGCGATGAAGTTCACTCTGCGCTGGCTCGTAGCCCCGGAGGTGGCGCACCAGCATATCGGGGTCGAAACGATCATTTTTCCGGTACAGGTGTTGAGCAAACGCGACGGTTCCGCGGGCGCTGTTCGGCCCGCCCAACTTCGCCGTGCGGTACCAGTAGGAGCGGGTCGAAATGGTGGTGTCGGTGGCGTCGACGGGCCGCTTCTTGACGATGGTCGTGTTGCCTTTGTCGTCCTTCGACAATAGCGTGCCGGACCATTGCATCTCCACGTCGAGACGGTACGTCCTCCCCGGCTTGAGCGTGCACCGTTTAGTGTTGGAGTTCGGAGCGCCGGGCGGTGGCAGTCCACTCTCGCACACCTGCCGCTGTTTTTCCGCCTCCGCGTGCGACGCTGCATTCCGCGCTGCGGCGGCAGCGTCAGCGGTTGCAGTGATGCCGCCGAGCGCGATGACTCCCACACGAAAACCAGCCAAGTCGCTACGAGCCCGAACGATGTTTACGGGATTCGGCCCGGGTGGACGCCAGCGCAGCCCGACATAACCACCTCCCAGATCATGTTCCTCATCCAATGTCCAAGTCTGGCCCAAATCGTCGGTCACTCGCAGGCGGGACACGCCGATATTCGCATTGGGCCAATCAGTGCGCTCCACGACGAGCCAGACTCGTGCTTGGCTGAGCGGCTCATTAGCAACGAGCCTGAGTTCCTGTTCGATCGGCTGTCGATCCCGCGCGGCGTTGTCTGGCGGAATCAAGACGGCGCCGGGTTCGAGGAATGCGCTGAACATGCGATCATCAAGCGTCACAGGCACGAACTCGCGGATCCGCGGACCTGAGTAGCCGAAGGGAGCCGGCAAGAACGGCGCGGTGGCGAGCTCGAGAACCATGTCGCCGCCTGTGGCTGGGATGCCTTTCAGGTGAAGCTCGGCGGTCGCGCGCACCTGGCTTTGGATTGGATCCGTGCTCAGCGGATCCGGTGGAAGATGCCACCCATCGCCCTGCCGCGTTGCGCCGGCGCCGAGCGCCCAGCCCGGGATGGGCGAGACGCGCGCTTGACAGATGTTCGCCAGCGCTTCGAGCGGTTTATGGGGCAAGTCGGTCCCGGCGTCCGGCATGGCGTTGAGCCATAGATCACCGGACGGGGTGAGCAGTGCTAGCTCCGCGGGCTGAGCCTGTTCTCCGGCATCGCCGAACTTGCCTTTCTGCCACGTGGCGCTCATCGGGCCAGCGACTAGGAACTCGTTGTTCGGATCGGTGCTATCGATGAGCGAAAGATTAAGCAACTGCCATTTGTATTGCAGCAGGTCGCCACCAATTGGACGCGCGCGAACGCTCTCTGGATAGTCAGCGGCGTCGGGGAACTGCCCTCCGGCGGGCAGTGAAAGATCGGGCGCGACGGCGAAACTGAGAAGGGGGATGGCGTCCGGCCACACGACCGCGGCATCAGCACGCGTCGCAGCCAGCGGGCCGATTTCGCGGTACGCATCGTCGACCAAGACCTGTCCGCGTGGAGAGTCGAGCGGATGTGGCGGTGTGGGGAGCACCGCGGGTGGCGAGCTGTTGAAAGAGATCTTGACGCACTCGTGAATCTCGTCGATGAACAGATCGACGGTTCCGCAGAGCTCAGCGAGAAAGTACGGTGGCGCGCCCTGCATGATGACGACGTGCACGCTGGCATCGACACCGACCGAGAATATCCCCACGTGCAAGCTGCCGCCGGCGCGGCCCAGCCCCACGAATGTCCGTGGGTTAGTTGAGATGAGGATGTCGGCGCGGACAAAGATTTCGACCCAGACGAGCGGCTTCAGTCCCCACATGATGTCAAACCCGAAGCCAAACGCGGCCATGAACGTCTTAGGGTTAATCGTCACCGGGCCGCCGCGCGGCCAATTGGTGATGCCGTTGCCGCGGAACATCAGGTAGGCATCCGCGTTTTGGGGGATCAAATTGGGCAGCACTTTTGCGCGCACGGGACCACGCTCCCGCCCCTCGGTCTTACCCCCCTGCGGCGGCGTCCAACCGTCGGCGCCAAGATGGATGTACCAGTCGGATGAGTTCCTCGGAAAACGGGCGCCCACTGGCACCACGATCTCGAGAATTTCGGGAATCTCGTAGGTGCCTTCGATGCCGATCGTGACGCCGTCATTTGGATCGATGACCACCACACCCTTGGCCCGAATGCCGGGGCCGCCTTCCTCATCGCGGGTGATCTTGACCCGCTCGCCCATGAAGCGACCGTTCAGTGCTCCTCGCACAGCGAACTCCGGCGTTGTGATGAAGAGACCGGCGCGGGCGCTGAAGGTGAAGCCCATATCGACCGCAGTGCCGATCACTGCCTCGAGCCCGAAGCTGAAAGCCTCGGCCGGCACGAACGATCCTTTGTCCTTGTAGTTCCACTTGAGCTGATGGTCCACCGGATCTTGGCCGGCCGGTACTGGCTTCGGTTTGCCATTGGCGGCGAACACTCCGCCAATGCCATAAATGCCCAGACCGGTATTCGCCAACGGAAGCGGCCCTGGCAGATCCACGCCGAGCGCAAGCTTCACCATGTCGTCGGCCTTTTCGAAGTCGGCGCGCGCGCCGATCCGGAGCGGCAGGATCTGCGCTGCGAGCGCGGCGAAGAAGCCGGTATTGGTAAGCTGCACGGTACCTGTCCCGTCGATCATCGGCGCCAACGCGATCGACGCCTCGAGCCCGCGCAGCTCGCCGCTCATTTTGCCGCTGTTGTCGAGAGTGCCCCGAACGGTGACGCCGCTGACTTTGACCGGACCGAGATCTAACTTGAACCGCAAGTCAACTTCGAGCCACATCGAGCCGCGGCCGGAGCGTGTGCCGAGCACGTCGAACAGCGAGCCGGGCCCGGTCACTTTCCAGCCGCCGGGGTCCTCGATCTCGAGCGAACTCTTCGTGTAGTCAAGGTTAATCATCTCGAGCCCGGACTTTTTGGGGTTGATCGTGAGGATCACCTCGCGGACTCGAACGCGTAACGGCTGATTGGGCTGCATCTGCAGCGACATGACACCGACGTTAACGCCTGTGACGGTAGCCGCAACGGAGTAATCGATCTTGAGCTGCATCATGCCGGCCGGGATCACCCCGCCGGTGGTCACGAACTCGGCGCTATGGACCACGACCTGACCGGTATCGAGGAAGCTCGATAGTGCGACTGCAGCCGTCAGCAACTTCTGCAGCATGACGCCAGTCTCGCCTGCGTTGGGCGGGGCTTCCTCGGCGATGAGCGCGGTGGCGAGTGTTGCTGCAGTGACAGCGATCTTGGAGCCGAGATTACCGTCGCTGCTATCGATGCGCACTAGGCCGGCTGGGCCCTGGCTCTCGAACGCCACACTTAACTCCGCGGTATCGGGCGTGGCCGGCGGTGATGGCGGTGCGGGTTTCCGTGCGTACGTCGCCCTTATCCGCACTGGTTTCCCAGCGGCGAGCGTGAAAGCTTGGAGCCCTCGATTTTCGCCGTCAAAGGTTTCCTGACGACCGTCGAGCGGCAGATCCATCACCATCTGAACCAGAGTCGGCACGAAGCCCGCAAGTCCTGAAGCAGTTGGATCGTGACATTCAAAGCGGACGGCGATGGCGGGCCGTCCATCCTTTGCTGGCACTGTAGTTGTTATCACGAGATCGATACCAGGCGTCGGAGGCAGGCCGACCTGCACGTGAGCATCCACTGCATGCCCGCCGAGGAATGGCACTTCGCGCGGCAGGAAGAAACGGGCTTTCCGGACCACGATACCCTGCCACGATGGAGTATCAGCCGGGGTGTTTATCACCTTCCCGTCAACTACCGTCTTGCCCGGGGCCACGGCCTGGTCAGCCTGATCAATGGAGATGCCCTCCGGAAAGGACAGGCCGAACCCGCTGCCACCAAGCAATGCTGCCGGTGGCTCGAGTTTAAGCGTGATCACCTTGTCGGGCGGGTCGCTATTCGGCGAGAGCTTGATCTCGATTGTTCCGTCCAAGCGTCCTTGGAGCACGAGCCACACACCCACTCCGGTGAGCTTCGTCGTCGTGGGCACTAGCGGTTGCTCAAGCCACTCGCTGTCGGGACCCGTCTTTACTTCCGCTGCCGTGAGGACACGCCCGGCCACATCGGGCAGCAGTGTGAACAATGGCCCGTCGGGCAGGGAAACCGCCAGGCGAAACCCGGTGCGCGCACCCGATGGTCCATCAAAGAGAAGCACGTAGGGGCGTGGACTGGCCGGAGCGATCAAGTTCAGGTCGAAAATGCCGAGCTTGTCGACCACGCCGATCAAGACGTGCCCCGTTTCACGCGCGTCTGATAGACGTTGTGAATCTTGGATCAGCAGACTGGTGAGTAGCCCATCAGCCGCTTTAGAGATCAGCATCCGAGCGAGCACCTGTTCGGCAGCCAAATGCTCTTTCATGCTTGCCATTTTTGCAAATGACTCTGTAGTTAACCGTGCCAGACTAAGAAGTCAGCGCGGGGGTCAGAAGATCCCTTCAGCGGATTTGCAATGATTGGAGCTTGCAAAGCAGATCTGGGCTTGTGCTGAAGATTTCAGTGAGTGCAACCTACTACATGATTGACTACTGCGCAATCAAATTCTCTACTCGCAGGTGTATGATGGGCACTGTCCTGTTGAAACCGAGGAGAATTACAATGAAAAGCTTGTTACGCTCGCTACTCATTACGCTTGGCGTTTTAATTGTTTTCCAGGGTCAATCCGTTTCAGGCGAAAACTATCAAGAGAAGACCACCAACCAAGAGACAAAACCAACCAGTCAGGAGCAGAAACTGGCGATCACCCTGCAGGATTACGTCGGCAGGTATCAGGCTGATCCGAGCATGGTGGAAAACTTTATCCTTGACGTCTTTGTTGAAAAAGATCAGCTTTGGATCAAACCCTCACATTCGCCAAAAAGTCAGTTGGAAGCTAAATCAGCTGACAATTTTGTGATTACGGCCGTTAACGAACCGATCATATTTGATCGTGACGCAAAGGGAGTAGTGCAGAGCCTGACGCTTGCGAAATCACCTCCGACAGGTATGAAACCACTTGTTGCGAAGAAACTGAGTTTGCCGTCACCGAGTTTAAAGGGAACCACGACGTTTCGTTTAAAGGGACACGCGAATGCGAGAATCGTGGCGGTTGCGGGCAGCTTTAACGAATGGAATCAGTCGCAAGTGCTTTGTGGTAAGGAGGCCGATGAATGGGTATGTCGCATCGATTTAGCGCCCGGGAAGTACACATATAAATTCATCATCGACGGCGACTGGATTCTTGATCCGGCTAATCCGGACACTGAGGAAGACGAAAGAGGCTTTACTAATTCAGTTTTGGTAGTGAAGTAACCGCGATTACCGATTGTGTACCGATAGAATTTGGACACAGCCGCTAGATGCCCTCGAGCGATAATACGCATTCCAAAATTATCAGAGACGCAGCGAGTACCTTTCTAAGTCCTCTTGGGCTCACTCAAAAAGGGCGCTCACGTATTTGGGTCGATGACCAAGCCTGGTGGCTTTGCCTGGTGGAGTTTCAGCCGGGCGGCTTTAGTCGCGGTACCTATCTCAATGTTGGGTGCATGTGGCTGTGGCGAGAAAGGGACTATCCAAGTTTCGACGAGGGCTATCGGGTTGAAGACTTCTTCCCCTTTGAAAACGGTGAGCAGTTCAGAAAAGTCGCGACGAAATTGGCAGCGCGGGCGGCAGCTGAGGTGGAGCGCTACCGATCAAAGTTTCAAACCGTCCTGCACGTGTCTGATCATTACTTGAATCGTAATCCCGCGGAGTTTTGGCCCAGCTTCAACGCCGCAGTAGCTTGCGGCATCAGTGGCCGCCCATTGGATGCGCGCCGTTTCTTCGCACACATGCTTGCCTTGAGCGACGACCGCGGTTGGGTAAAGTCGGCTCAAACGGAAGCAGCTAACTTGAGCTCGATAGTGCACGATACAAAGCTGTTTCGACAGACGGTCCTGGACACGGTGATTCGCACCCGAAAAATGCTCCGATTGCCGGAAGATAGATTAGTGTGCTTTTAGCTTGCTACTGGCACCCCGGACCAAAGCTTACAGATGTGAGCGAGACGAATTGACTCTCACTGAGTTTTCCCATAAAACCTCTCCTGCTTTATTAACCCGATGCGAAGGAGTTCGAAACCAATGAGACGAGTTCTATTCGGTGTTGTATTGATCGCAGCGTTTGCTTCGCTGGCCCAGGGACAAAACGCTTCCGCGAGCGCACGCAAGGCTATTGAGGCAAACCTCAAGGTCTTCATCGAGGCATTCAACAAAGGCGACGCCGCGGGCGTTGCCGCATTGTACGCGATGGACGCCAAGCTTCTGCCGCCAAACGCCAAGCTGGTCGAAGGACGGGCAAATATCCAGACCTTTTGGGGAGCTGCCGCCAGTGCTGGCGTGAAAATAGTTTCGCTGACACCTTCAGATGTAACGGCAACCGGCGTTTATGCAATTGAGATGGGCAAATACGTTACTACCATGCCCGCAGCAAGCAGCGGCACCACGACTGAGGAAGGGAAGTACATTGTCGTGTGGCAACGCCAAGGCCGCGACTGGAAGATCATCAGCGACATTTGGAACTCAGACAAACCGGCGCAGTAGGCTCAACAGTTGTCATTCATAAATCCTGTCTTCGATTATTAGTCGCTGAAGAGCTGCGTGGCCACTACGGTCAACTTTTACTTCCACGCGCGCTTTATCAACATTCCTACTCAAGTCCTCAGCGATGCTATAGCGCTGTGCTTCAGGAATGTAGAACTCTTCTATCCCGTAACTAATCAAGCCGTGCTTGATTCGACCCAGTAGAACAGCGCGATTGTCCGGCAGGTTAGCCGGCAATTCATGCTCCAGCGATACCGGCTTCCATGTACCGTCGTCGCCCTTTTCAACCACCGCATAGCACCAGGCGCCGTATGAGAATCGGCCGGAGATTCCCGAGGCATTCGGAAAAGCGTCAACCCTACTGATATCAAAACCAAGCGTCGCATAGTAACCACTCAGAATATTGTAAGGGTCGACGGGTTGTACCTTGAGAACCACAGTCTTTCCCGTCGCCATCGTGAAGACTTTACGAGCAGGCACCGCAACCAGAATTAATACTTGGATGATTACTGCAGCTATGAAAGCAACTAAAGAGGCGCGCTTACTCATACCGCAGCTTCTCCTTTGCTGACTTCGATGCGAGTAGCGTTGCGGCGCAAGTATTTTTCGTAGCTTATGCCGGCGACGATAACCGCTACGCCGCACGCGAGGAAAGCTGCAGACTTGATCAGCAACGACGTCTCATATTCCAGGAAGCGCGACAGAATTAGCAGGACCAAGTATAAAGAGCCCAACCAAAAGGCCAGGCGCCGTTCGTCTATCAAACCAACGCCGATAATGACTGCCGCGATAATCAAAGCCGCCAGGTTAGTGGTAACCGTGAAGAGAAACTCTCCATCGGTTATGTTTGCGGTCGCTCCGAACAGCAAAGAACTTGCGCAGAGAATTCCCCCAACTAGCAACACGCCCACCGTGAGTAACAGTTGAGATCGTTTCGCTCTTCTCCACGTCAACAAGGCAATCGCGATTGCGAGAGAAAAAAATAAGAATGCCCATAATGACCGCATCGGTCCAAATTCTGATGGATCCCACAGCCAATGGAATGACCAAACGTACGCAGCCACCGCCAACAGGCTCAGCCCAAATCCCGCAGTTATGTTTCCAAATTCCATCCGCCATCCGGACGCGCGATGGAGTCCACCAAGCGTCCACATAAACATACCGCCCGCAGCCATCGTGAACAGCAATTGTCTTCCGCTTCCTTGATAGCCGGCCAAAACGCATGCGGCCGTAATAATGCCTAGTAGCGTGCCTGCATAGAGCACTCGTGAACGAATAATCCAGGCGAGTGGAAGTAAAGAGGCGGCCAGGATGAGCGGATAAAACGAAGCCGCCTGGTCGTGGTTGTCACTCTGAAAGCCGATAAACCAAATGAATGAAGTGCCCAGAGCCAGTACACCAATTATCCAGCTACGTACGGCCCAGGCCATTACGAGCGAACCCAAAGCCCAGGCACCGAATCCCCCGTACCAATTACTGCTGATGTGAAAGATCTGCGCGACCAAACCTATGTTTGCGCCGAAAAC
>DATEDU010000324.1:0-9858 GCA_035281525.1 Pyrinomonadaceae bacterium
TGGCCGAATTCGCGGCGCATCGGTCTTTGGTCCACCCGAAGGTGCGTCAATCGTGCGCGAAATTCTCAAGCCATTCAAACCGGACGGAGTAGCTGGAGCGATCGCCACTCGGAGCCGGCGATTGGGCGGCACCGATAGCACATCGTTCAATCAGGCTGGTTTGCCGGGCATCGGTCTGGCGCAGGATCCGATCGAGTACGGCTCGCACACTTGGCACACGAACCTGGATACTTACGAGCGGATTCTCGAGGAGGATGTGAAGAAGGCCGCGGTCGTTGTTGCGACCGCAGTCTACGCATTGGCGACGCGCGATGAATTGCTGCCGCGGTTTTCCAGGGAATCAATGCCGCCACCGCCTCCAAGTGAAACCACGCGTGACTAAGCGCCGGCGAAGGCGGCGATTCACCGAGTTTTCATTGCTTTGCAGTCGTCGATCTCACATGAAGTTTTTCGACGTCGAGAGCATGAGCGACTTGATCGTCGCTAAGGACGAACAATTTCTTTCCATCGAGGCTGAATCTTACAAATGCGGCAGCGCCGCGAAAGATAAGCCGATTCTGAGTCTCTCCGTTCGCCAAATCGTAGAACGTCAGCTCACCCGGATGATTTTCTACAACGATTTGATCTCCTGCTGGATTGATCGCGGCGTGCGCCCCAAAGAAACGATGACGCAACTCCCCGTCAGAAATCGAAAACGCGAGAACGCGGTTTTGTGAATCCCGCAGAACTAACCAGTTTCCTTCAGAGAACCCTGAGTTAATATGAAAAGAGGCGTTCCCGGTTTCAACCAGTAGCGTCCCTTTAGTCTTTCCGGCAAAGGCATCAACCACCTCAATCAGATAGTCGTCGTCTTTGTTGCCCATTTCCTTCGCACGCGTTTCCAGTGCAGGATCCTCTTTCAATCTTGCTTTGCCGGCATTGCTGCCGAGCGTCCAATAGAAAATGAGCCGGCCGGAAAACTCATCAAAGAAAAGGCTGGGCACATCTTTAGCGTACTCTCGCGACCAGACAACCTTATCAGTAACGATGTCGCGCAGCTCCATACGAACTTCTCTCGTCAGTTTCTCGGTCGATTCGTCGTCTTCGTCCTGAGAGCTGGCTCGCTTGTCACCGTCTTTTTCTTTTTCCTTTTCGTCCTCCTGCTTCTCGGCGCTTTTTTCATTCAAGCTTTTACGGATTAACACAAACCTGCGATGTTGCCGAGCGCCTTTGTCAGGAATCTCGCGTAGTGCACTGGCGCTGCTGTTGTGGGGGTTAAGGATCACCAGCGAGTGTTTGACCTCATCAAGTTTTGGAAAGTCTCCAATGCCTCCGCCGTCATTGGCTAAGACAGCGCCACGGAATCCACGCACAAAGATTTTGCGCTCTCCAGAGTTAAGGCTCCAAAGAGCGCCGCGCGTCTTGGACGAGATCGCCAGCCACTGAAAATTATCTGATACTTCGGCAGTACTCAATCGGGCGACAGAACTAACGGGAATGTCGATGCTGCCCAGATCTTTGCGTTGCAGCGACTTTTTGACTTCGTCATAAGAGGTTTGACCGACTAAGACTTTTCCGGAATTGCCTTCAAAAACCACGACATCGTTCCACATCGTCGCGTCGGCCTTGTTCATCGCCGCCACGAGCGCATTGCGCGACAGGTCGAAGATTCCCATTTTGGCCTGTGAAAGAGGTTTGATAATGACGTAGTTAGGGTTTGCGGTGCCCTTCAACTCTTCAGCGCCCATCTCGAATTTGGCGAGTCGCTTCCCTTCGGGAAATGAGAAGATACCTGCGTCCGCCAACTTCGTGTTTGACATGCCCAGGATTCTGTTCGAATCCAAGAATAGAAAAGGTCTCCTGCTGATTTTCTTTAAATCGCCACCAACGCTCACTGGTTTGAGAGTCGTCAAATCCAATGCCAGCAGGGTATTCTCAGACTCCGCCACGGTCATCGCATTGATGCGATACCGAAAACGAAACCTGTGAGTACGAGAAACCGCTAGAAAACGCGAGTCGGGCGAAAACTCGATATTGAAAAACCGCCCGTTATCAGTTCCTTCCTTTGATGTCGCAGTAATCCATATGAAATATTCCCAGAAACTAAGCCGGTAAAAGTCTTCCTTTTGCCAAACTCTGTTTCCCGTTTGAGTTTCCAGAACATTAAGATTTGTGGCCCGATCGACACATGCCAAATATTTGCCGTCAGGCGAAAATTCATGTTCCCAACAGTCACGACGGATCACCAACTCGCGGACCTCTACCGGTTTTTTCTCGGCGATGCTCCACTTCTCATACCGCAAGCCTTCCGTGCCAAACACGACAAACTGGCCGTCAGGTGTAAACGAAGCCTCTTTGGCGTCAGGAACCGGAATCTGAAACACTACTTCCAACGGTTCGCGTTGTATGACCGTAATCGCAAAATCGTCCTGCGCCAGAAAGTATTTTCCGTTCTGGCTGAAAGCTAGATGCGTAATATCGCTTCGCAGTTTCGGTGACAGCTCCTTCTTCCAGAGCAAGCCCGGCAACTCTTCTTTAGTATTCGCGCTGCGAAATGAAACTACGTCGGCCTGCCATTTTAGAAATTGATTTGAAGCCGTCGATTGTCGGTTTTCACGACAAGCTTCGGGCAATTTTTTGGTAATACTTATCATCTCGCGCAGGCGTTTCTGCTCGGGCTTGGCTTTTCCAAAAATATCGCTAAACCAATTTCCGGTTTGGCCTTTGGTTTCAACCAGCCGATCAAAAAAAGCGGCAAAGGCATCAGGATCGTAACCTGCTGCTACCATCGCAAAGAGTCCAATCCGATCGGCTTCCAACTGTTGCTCGTTTTCATGACCGGCGTTGCGGTAAATGCTCTTCGTCCTACGTCGCTCCAGAAATAGGTTGTATTTGTCGGAGATGTCCTTCCGATCACCGACTTGAGACACATTGAGAATCTTTTTGAACAGTTCCGAAAAATCGCTGGCGCCATGGCGCACCACGGCGTGACCCAACTCATGTGCCAGCACTCCAGCTAACTCATCTTCATTGTTGACGAACGCGATCAGTTTTCTGGTAACAAGCACATAGCCACCAGGGATGTTGAAGGCGTTTGCCTCGGGCATGTCTACGATATGAAACTGAAACTTAAGTCCCGTCGGCGGCAAGTGAGCAACCAGCTTGGTGGCGATCCGATCCACGTACGCATTCAACTCCGGATCCTTAACAAAGCGCAGATCGCCCGACCTACGTTGAAACGTGAGCTCGCCCAAGATCATCTCTTGATCAGGCGAGAAGATATTGTAGTTACCGGAATTGGCGACAATCTTGGGCGGAGAACAATCCTGCGCTCGAACTAGCGCGGGTAAGGCGACGAAAATAATGAGGGTTACAAGAAGTTGGCTTAGTTTCCGTGGCATAACACCCTCCGTGGGATGAGGTTGGACTCGAATATTGTTAAAACCCGACAGCGACGGGTTGGGTGCGCGCCTTGTCTAAATCGAACGCATACGCGGTTTGGTTATCCGTGACTACCAGCAATCTTTTGCCGTCCAAACTAAAACGCGCGAAGGTAGTTCCATTCTTGAACACAAACCGTCCCTGGCTTTCGCCCATGTTGAGATCGTACAGCGTCAACTCGCCGGCATTATTCTCCACCGCGATCTGGCTTGCTGACGGATTCAAAGTAACCTTCACGCCAAAGAAGCGATGCTTTAGCTCGCCATCAGCAATCGAATACGCCAGTACCCGATTTTCAGAGTCACGCACGATCAGCCAGTTTCCTTCTGAGAAAGCTGATTCGATCTCGAACGAACCCTTACCAGTTTCAATCAAAAGCGTGCCCACCGTCTTGGCTGCGAAAGCGTCGACAATTTCCAACAAGTAGTCGTCATTCTTGTTTCCCAACTGCTTGGCGCGGGCGGCGAGCGCTGCGTCCTCTTTCACCTTCGCTTTGCCGGCATTCGATCCTAATGTCCAGTAAAGAATTAGACGGCCAGAGAATTCATCGACAAAGAATCCTGGCGCTTCCTTTGGAAAATCGCGCGACCAGACGAGTTTGTCGCCTACGATATCTCGCAGCTCAAATCTCACTTGCTCAGCGAGCGAGGACTGCTCGCTCTCTTTGTCTTCCTTCAAACTCTTCCGGACTAACAGAAAGCGTCCGTGCAAGCGCGCACCGCGTTCCGGAATTTCGCGCAACATATCGACTTGGCTAGTCGTGGGCCTGAGCACCACTAAACTGTGTTTCGCAGGCTCGAGCTTTGGAAAATCTGCAACGCCCGCGCCGTCGTTGCCAATCACGGCAGCTCGGAAGCCACGCAAAAACAGCTTGCGATCGCCGGTCGTCAAATCCCAAACTGCGCCTCGACTCTTTGAGGAAAGCGCGAGCCATCGAAAATTATCCGAGATTTGTGTTACCCAGAGGTCTGCGATCGATGCAACGGGAATTTCTAAACCGCCCAAATCTTTTGTGGTAAACCGTTGTTGGCCTTTTTGGTAAGAAATCTCAGACAGGCTCACGCGCCCCGACTTAGCTTCGTGGACCATCAGGTTATTCCAAAGGGCAACGTCGGGTCGGCTGAAAGCCGCGACGATACTGGCACTGTCGAGATCAAACACCCCAACTGACTTACTTGCTCTTGCCTTAAGGACTATCAAATCCCGATTCGCAGTCCGCTTCAGGCTGGTAGCACCCAACGCGAATTTCGCAATTTGTTTGCCTTCCGGAAAGCTGAAGATGCCGGCTTCCTCAAATCCGCGCCAGCCCAATCCGAGAACTTTTTTGTCGTCGAGAAATAGATACGGTCTCCGCACTACCTTTTTGAAGTCGCCCCCGACATTGATCGTTTTGGCAGCGGGAAGATCGAGAACCAAGGTCGTATTTTCAGATCCTGCCGACAACCCCTCGAAGGTGATCGTGAAGCGGAAATTGTCGGAGCGCGAGACGACGAGATAGCGTGAGTCGGGTGAGAATTCGACGTTGAAGAGAGGCAGTGGTTCCTGGTCGTCGTCAGATAAGCGGTCGGTAACGACCCACATCAAATACTCGAAGAATGACAGACGGTAGAACTCTTTTTTCTCCCAAAGCTTTTTGCCGGTTTGCGTTTCCAGCACGCTGATGTTTATGTCGTGATCGATACAGGCGAGGTATTTCCCGTCTGGCGAGAATTTTTGTTCCCAACAATCGCGGCGCACCACCAGCTCGCGCACTTCGACCGGCTTCTTTTCTTTAACATCCCACTTTTCAAAGCGCAGAGTTTCGGTACCAAAAATGACGAACTTGCCATCGGGCGTGAATGCTGCGTTGCGCGCCTTAGGCGTCGAGATTTGGAAGTGCACGCGTAAAGGTTCTCGCTCGACAACGGTGACTGCAAAATCGTCTTGCGCGAGAAAATATTTTCCGTCAGGACTAAAAGCGAAATGAGAAATATCAGTTTGTAGGGGCGGCTTGAGCTCGCGTTTCCACATCAGGCCCGGCAGCTCTTCCTGTAGGTTGGGATCGCGATAGGAAACTACCGCAGCCTGCCACTCGAGGAATTCGTCGGCGGCCGCGGGCTTACGCTTAAGGCATTCAGGCGGCAGTTGCTCTGCGGCTCTGATCATTTCCCGCAGACGCCGCTCTTCCGGCTTGGTACTCCCAAAAAGATCGCCAAACCAACTGCCAGTTCTGCCCTTGGTTTCAGCCAGACGATCGAAGAGCGAGGCAAATGACGCCGGATCGTAACCGGCAGCTACCATCGCATACAGCCCAATGCGATCGGCTTCCACTTGTTGCTCCGAATTGTGACCTGAACCGCGCGAAACTCTCTTCGTACGCTGCCGCTCGATCAGCAGGTTGTATTTTTCTGTTATGTCTTTTCGATCGGAGACCTGCGTTACGTTCAGCACTTTCTTGAGCAGTTCAGAGAAATCGCTGGCGACGTGGCGGACGGCGGCATGGCCCAACTCGTGAGCGATTACACCGGCGATCTCATCTTCGCTCTTTGCAAACGCAATCAGTTTCCGCGACAACAAGACGTAACCACCCGGAACATTGAATGCGTTCGCTTCGGGCACGTCGATGATGATGAATTGAAACTTCAGTCCCGTCGATGGCAGCCGTTGCACCAGCCGCTCCCCGATCTTCGTTATGTAACTGTTGAGCTCCGGATCTTTTACCAGGCGTAGGTCACGCGAGATACGTTGGTATGTAAGGTCACCCAGGATCATTTCCTGTTCCGGCGAAAAGATGTTGTTGGTCGGATTGTTCAGAACGACGTTTGGTGGGGTGCAATTCTGAGCCGAGACCGATACTGCACAGAACACAACGACAACGAAAAAAAGAAAGTGTTTCATGGATGTGTTAGACATGCGCCACCTCCGGGAGTAGTAGGTTGGCAAACGATAATTAAGCGGGCGACGACGGAATAGCTAGCCGCCGATAAAACTCATAGTACGTGAAGGCGCTACGAAACCTGGGTCGTTGATGAAGTGACGAGGCTCTTTTTTCATGACTACAGCCTCGATGAAATCAACAATTTCGTCGCGAGTAGCACCGGTGCGAATAACGTCGCGCAGCGAATGCTCGACTGTTGAAAAAAGGCAGGTGCGAATCTGGCCGTCCGCAGTCAGCCGGATCCGCGAACACGCGCCACAGAACGGTTCTGTTACGGGAGCGATTATACCGATTTCACCCGGCGCTCCATCAACAAACCGGTAGCGCGAAGAAGTATCTGATCCGCGTGCCACCTGAATCGGGGTCAATGGAAAGCATTGGTCGATCCGGTCGCGGATCTCACGACCTGAGACCACCATGTCCCTTGACCATTCGTGACCTGAATCCAGCGGCATAAACTCGATAAAGCGCATCTTAACGTCATGCTCTCGAGCAAAGGCAGCGAAGTCAGCCACCTCGTCCTCATTATGGCCTCGCACGATGACTGCGTTGATCTTTATCGGCTCGAGCCCCGCCTGTTTAGCTGCTGAAATCCCAGCAAGCACGCGATCCAGAACGTCCACGCCCGTCATCTCTTTGAAGACGTGACGTTTTAGACTATCGAGGCTGATGGTGACACGATCGAGACCGGCATCTTTGAGGCTTTGAGCGCGATCGGGCAAAAAATAGCCGTTGGTGGTTAACGCAAGATCGTGAAGTCCGGCAAACTTTAGTTTGCTTAATTTACCGATGATGGTCTCGATGTCGCGACGCATCATGGGCTCGCCGCCAGTCAAGCGGATCTTCTCGATGCCGAGGTAGACAAAGATCTCGCAGACGTACTCGATTTCCTCGTAACAGAGCATCTGCTCCTTCGGTGCGATTGGCGGTTCACCATGCGGCAGGCAGTAAAAGCACCGAAAGTTACACCTGTCGGTCAGCGACACGCGCAAATCTCGAATCGGCCGGCCATATGAATCTTTGAGGGTTCCAAGCATGGCGTAGTAATAATACAGTTTCGAGTTCAGAGTTTCGAGTCCCGCGTTCCGAGTTCTAACTCAGGACTCGGAACTCAGGACAACTCGAAACTCGAAACCCGAAACTCGAAACTCTTAAAACCGGAACGGGCCTTCGCAAATCGTCTGGTCGAGCTTGCGCCGGTCGTTAGGCTTCTCTTTTTCACGCTGCTTTTCCGACAACGTATCGGGACTCGCCGGCAAACCCACGGCAGCCATAGCCTCCACCGCAAACCCGTCCGGCACCTTCAACTCTGATTTCGCTCGCGTGTAATCAAAACCCTCCATTCCGTGAATCACATAGCCTTTGAGTGAACCTTGCAGCGCAAGATTCTCCCACGCGGCCCCGCAATCATAAGAATGGGTACGTGAGGGTTCTCCGTTGCGATCGAACGTGGTTTTCGAGATGAAAACCAGCAGCGCTGCGGCGTTTTTTGCCCACGAGGCGTTTCCCGGAACAAGCAGGTTCAGGAACGTCTCCCAATGTTCACTTTCGCGGCGAGCGTAGAGTATCCGCCACGGCTGATTGTTATAAGAAGACGGCGCCCATCGCGCAGCTTCAAACAGGATCATTAATTCGTTTTCCGGAATAGACTCGCCGGACATGGCGCGAGGAGACCATCGATCGAGAAAAATTTCGTCGATCGGGTAGTCGGGCTTTCTTACTTGACTGCCCTTGATCATAGGTACCCTGGCGTTTTTTTATGGCTAAGCATTAACCGCCCGCTACCGCGGGCGGTACTGACTTCATTTACACTCGGCTGCGTGATGGGGAGGTCAGTACCACCCGCGATAGCGGGTGGGTTGCTTTAGATGATGCACGATTCTTTCAGTGATTCTTGCCGGCTTTTGCTGCCGGCCCATTACCTCGGCGGATGAACTGTCTGGCTTCACGCATTTCGGGCCTCACTGTATCCGCCTCACTTGTAAGCGCCACGACTTTCGCATAGTAGCTGGCCACTTTCTTGCCGTCTCCAGACAATTGCGCGGCTCTTGCCGCGCCGTACAGAGCGTAAAGTCGTTTAGGAGCATCACGCAGAGAGGCCTCATACGCGACCAACGCCTCATCTCCTTTTTTCATTTCAAGCAACATGTCGCCGAGTAGTTCGCGAGCTGGAAGTACGGCGCCAGGTGTGACGGGATGCTTTTCTGACGCGGCTTCGAGATCCGCGGCGGAGCGCATTAGCTTGAGTCCCTCATCCTGATTCTTCTCTGAAAACGCGAGCCATGCCGCCGCTGCTTGCCGTTGAGTTTCGACCTGATTGGCCCAGTACGCATTCTTTTTGTTCGCCAGTGCTTCACGGAGCGACTCGAGTTTATCGACAGCCGTCCGAGCCGTCGACAGATCGCCGCTGCGAGCGGCGCCGATGGCTCGCGCGAAATGAATTAGGGCTTCAGCGTATTCGAAGTTTTGCCAGGGAAAGTTAACGGGATGTAATTCGAGTTTGGCTGCCTCGGCCCACTGCCTCCGCTCGAGAGCATAGCGGGCGGGGACTGCGCCAAAGGCGTATGCCGCCGCGAACTGCTCGACATCAAGCTTGTTAACTCGTTTTAGGTAAGCAAGTAGCCGAGCAGCTTTCTCATCCTGTGCACCTTGCAAGTAGGCATAGACGAGGTAGTCGACAGCATGAAGTTCGTCGAACGAAGCCGCGCCCGGGTGAGTCTTCATCACATGGTTTTTCGCCGCTGCTGCTGAGGCGAGGTTTGAACTGATTGATTCTTGCCAAAGGCCCAATCGGGTAAATATGTGCGACGGCATATGCAGCGCATGAGGTGAAGAAGCTGCAATGCGCGCATAGCTGCGTGCAGCGGGCAGCGCATAAGTTGCAAGCTGCGGATAGTCAAAACTGTGTATCAGATAGTGTGCAACGCCGGGATGCCTTGGCTCCATCGGTAGAACACGATTCAAGATCGCCGCCGCTTTCTTTTGATTGGCAAAAGTCTTGTCCGTGACCGGGCCCGTTCCAAGCAACGCGAGCGCGTAGAAAATTGCACCTTCGCGATCTTTTGGATAGCGCATGTGGAGTTGCTCCATGGCCTTCTCGTAGGCCAAGGCGCGCGTCCGGTGATCGAGCTTGTCGTGATCTTTGTAAAAGGCTTCAATGGCGGCAATGTAAGCTCGTTCACGTTCGGTTTTTGCGCCGCTCGATTTTGCGCTCTCGACCGCTGCAAAACCTTTCTGAAGCTCGCCCTTGTTCGCGGGAGCCCAGACTGGATGATAGTTGCTCATGGCGACGCCCCAGTGAGCCATCGCACATTTCGGATCTTCTCGCGCGATGGCGGCGTAGGATTTTTCTGCCTCCTCGTACCAGAACGAGTGAAGCAGCGCAGTTGCGCGATTGAATTGTTTTTGTGATGCGGGGCTGCAGGATATGGAGAAGCTGACTTGCCCGAGCTTCTCGTTGTGATCATGCGTGTGCGTATGTGGCATCTCCTGCGCCGCACCCCGGACACCGCAGAATGTTA
>DATEDU010000325.1:0-7329 GCA_035281525.1 Pyrinomonadaceae bacterium
GTGGTCGGGTGTTTATCGGATACATGTTCGGATCAATGCGTAGACTACGCAACGCAAGAGCCCGAGGTCCAGTGCTTGATGAAATGAAAAGCCGATTCTCGACATATAAAGTGTAGGCATCCTAACCCGTGTTGATCCGGTCAGAGACAAAACCGGAAGACCCTCGATTCTATCTACTGACGCAACTGTCAAAGCGGTGAGAAAATGAGTTCGAAACTTGTTAGCCGCCCCACTAAACTCTTCCTATTACTGATCGGGGCCACGGTTGTCGCGCTGGCCGCTCAGTACCGAGTAGTTGGTCGAGAACCAAGCCTGCTCATTTGGGTGCCGTGGTCCATTTTTTTGCTTTTCTTCGGAGTCGGGCCATTTCTCTACTCGTACCTTCAACCTGAAGCAAAGCAAACCGCCCGCCACGATTTTATCGACTTGTACATAAAAATCGCGTCGTCGGTTCTGGTGATTGCTGGCCTCATTGTGGCCTGGCTAAACTTTAGTCACGAGCGGGAAAAAACGTCTTACAGTCTTGAGTTGGGGAAGGTCACCCTGGAAAACAGTCTCGAAGAACAGCGAAGCCAACGATTCGTTAAAGCGTTAGAGGGTCTCGGTGGTGCTAGTGCTTTTCAACATCTCGCCGGAGTTTATGCTTTCAAACTGTTGGATGAGGAGTTCAAGAACAGGGCAGACGTTGAAGCGAAGTGCTTCGAGCTCAAAGCAGCAGAGAAGACGACGGATCTGGCCAAATTAGAGCTCGAATGGAACCGCGACAAAGAAAAGCACTGGGCAATCGTGGAGACATTGACTCACTACGTTCGGCAGACCCCACGTCGATCCGTAGAGCCTGCTGAGGAGAATAGGATCATAGAGGTTCATGAAATCTTGAAATACCTCGGCAAACGAAATCTGGTCTACCACTTTGGCGAGTACTTCAACGCCAATGAACCCTATCAACAGCAACAAAAAGAAGGTTGTCTGGCCGTAGATCCAGCCGACGAAGCTAAGCGGCTTAATCTTATTGGTGCCGATTTGAGAATGTACGATTTCAATAGTGGTCACTTCCAGGGCGCAATATTTGATTTAGCCGAGTTAAATCGGTCTGACTTCAACTGCGCAAACCTTCGGAATGCAAGGTTTGATGGCACGGACTTGTCAGGAGCCAACCTCAAAAACGCTGACTTAAGTTATGCAACGTTTCGCGGCGCTAATTTGGAAGGTGCGAATTTGACCGGAGCTGATATCACGGGTGTGGATCTTTCACGAGCAGCGATGAATGATGGGACTACGTGTCCTAATGGGCAACGCCCAGTCCCTGCTTCGTGCCCTAATGGGCAATGCCCAGACCCTACCAGTCTTACTTGTGCCCCAACCCCTCCGAATACGTCTAGCTGCAAACAAAGGAAAAGAGGCCGATCATGATACGAATTAGGATCGCTATTCTGAGCATGGTCTCGGGGATTTGCGTTGCGGTTAGTGCCGCATCGGATCCTTCGTACCGATATCCAGCGGATTTCGATTCAGGCTTGTTCGGAAGCGAGCAATCGGCGCCCAAACTAATCGACAAGTTCGGCGCTCTGAGAAGCGATGATGAGAAAGCTCGTTTGGATAACTTCGCGATTGAGTTGCAAACAAATCCGCGTGCTACGGGTTACATTATGGTTTTTCGCCAGAAAGGAGGGAGTCTCACCCAAGCCAAAAAGCGCGCGAAGAACGCCAAAGATTATCTGGTCTCTTACAGAAAACTGGATGAATCACGCCTTGTTGTACCTAAGGAATACTGCGAACGCTCGAGAGTCGAATACGAACTTTGGATAGTTTGGAACACCGATTTTAACGAGCTGTATCAACAACGGTGCACATCGTCACCAGCTAAGCGAACGATCCCGCGTTAGCTGTGTACTCTCACCGTGCTGTTCTTGATTGCGGTACCTTCTGGAATGGCTCAGCCGAAGTCTAATGACAACCAGGATGGTTGTTACAGGTGGCGAACACACTCTTAAACAGCGGATCACGATTGAGGATCTACGCTGACTGACAGTGAAGTTGAAGAAGCCATCGAATGCCTCTTGGGATTGGAAGCGCAAACAGCCAAAGAACAACCGGGAACACGCTGCCGCCGTCGTTCTCGTGGAAGATGACGAGAAGATTAATGGAAACAGTAACTCTGCCGCGATAGTTAAAAAAAGCTACAAGAGTAACCGCAAAAGGTTTCAAGAGGTTCAGAAGGTGGATCTCAAGAAGGCCAGCACGAACTACCGTTCTCACGCTTTATAGTTCGCAGCGATAATTCGCGAGTTTGCCATCCTCGTTTCAAAGTTAACCTGCCATCATTTCGTTGCGTTGCGAAACGCGGGTGACTAGAATACTGACCTCGATTTACTAGCCTTGGAACGACAGATTATTGCTCGAACGTATTCTGGACGTTCTCCTCATCTACTTTAGACAGTGGGACACCCCCACGAGGACACAATCATGAACATTGACAACGCACGCGAGCTGAAGTCGTCACTCCTCGGAAACGTGACGGCCAGCCTTGCCAAATCTACTGCCGTTCGCTCACTAGGTGTTCGGGCCCAGGAATTCCACCCCGGTGAAGATGCCATGCGGACAATGGCCATCGGTATCACCACCGAAGGAAAAGAGCATAAATTGGCGATCCGTTTACAGAGGCAGTTGCTCAAGGACCATCCAGTGCTGAAGCGGATACGCGAGCGAGCAAAAGGCGAAGTTGATATTAAGTATATCGGCCGGATTCAGAAGCTTGAAACTCCTACCACGCTGCAAAAACGCCGCCGGCCACTTGTGGTTGGCTGCTCAATAGGACATTTCAAAATCACCGCGGGCACTTTGGGATGTTTTGTTAGAGACCGCGCAACTGGCGAGACTTTGATTTTGTCGAACAACCATGTTCTGGCAAATGAGAATAACGCTAAGGAGGGAGACAGAATCATTCAGCCCGGCAAGTTGGACGGGGGAAAACTGTCGAGCGATACGATTGGCAAATTGGGGAGATTCGTAAGACTGAAACGGACCGGCGTAAACCTGGTGGACTGCGCCCTGTCGTCCATTAAGACAAGCATCAATTCTAATCCGCGAAAGTTGGGGTCGTTTGGAAATATCGCCGGTCTGGGACCCGCCGTTGTAGTTGATGGAACGGAGGTCTGTAAGGTGGGCCGCACGACGGGCGAGACCGAAGGTCGCGTTACCGCGTTTGAACTCGACAACGTAGTGGTTACGTATGACATTGGGAACTTGCGGTTCGACGACCAGATCGAGATCGAGGGTGCCGGATCGAAGTCATTCAGTGACGGCGGCGACAGCGGCTCATTGATCTTCGACAAACAGCTCGGGGCCGTCGCCTTGTTATTCGCCGGTGGTGACGAGGGTGGTAGCAACGACATGGGGTTGACCTATGCCAACCCGATTCGTGCCGTACTCGACGCACTCAAGGTCGATCTGGTAGTGTAAGTATTATGGCTGATTTATCTACGCTGGATCGCGCTCGGGCAGCAAAAGCCCGGGCTCACAAAGTGTTTTCGGAGTTGGCGGATGTGGTGGGAGTTGGTATCACGACGATCGGTTCTGAGTACGGACTGAAAGTCAACGTATCATCCGCGCCCTCGTCGTCGAATACTCTGCCCAAGGAAATCGATGGCGTTCCAGTGCGTGTGGAAGTTGTGGGCAAAATCCGCAAGCGGGATCCGAAATAACCCAGGAACCAACTGATCATCCACCCGCCAACCGAGGAAACACAAGTATTGAGATCGAAACAACTAGTAACGTAGCCCCGATCACAAACCAGCGCCGCCGAGCCCCGCTTTGGACTTGGCTCGCCGCATACATAATCGCGAGCGCTGAAAGCGCCGCCGAAATACCGGCTATCCACCATCTCACTATCGCTTACCGCCGTAGCTTCGATCCGATCCCCTTTCTCATTTGCGAACAACGCGCGAACTATACCACACGCTAAGCAATTGACTTCGGTTTGAAATGCTTGGTCCAAGTGGTCTCCCGGCGTCGCACTTAAACGCTGTTCGTGAGCCAGGACGCAAACCCACGACACAATGTCGAAAGTCACCACGTAACACCGGGCGCGCCGCGTTGCTAACGATCTTTTGCGCTTCCGGGCTGAGCTTTCGACTGAAGCATTGACGTCGTCAACTCAGTAATAACTTCAATACGTTCCGCATCGGACTGACTTGCAATAACTATGTCAAGAGTGAGCGGTGCCTGCCCGCTGAATCTCTCCTTCAATTCAGTGAGCCTGGGCGCGATGTATTTCTTATAAGTGCCGGGTGGACCACCATCGATCAGAATGAATCGCGGATTATCGATGTCGCCGTAATGCAGGATTAAGCTCTCACCCGGTGACTCCTGTTCAACGCAGTCCATTGGTTATCGGCTTTCTGCAAATCCGTTGCGTCAGTTCCTCAGCCAGCACTTTCGATCTCACCTGACTTGCCGAATCCGTGTGAGATCTAATCGCATCGTACTCAGCTTTGAGCTTACGAGAGCGCTCGAATTCGATCTCCTGGCCTCTTTTACGCCTTTCTTCAGCCACCAACCTGGCGTGACTCTCTTGTTCCCAGGGCTCGCCAAGAAAATTTCAGGCCCGGAAGTGATCGACTTTTCGCGTTAGAAGTAAGAACAGTAGTGTGCGGAAGTAACGGTCATGAAGCAGTGTGTCAAATGCCGGCAGTTGTTCGACGAGAATCTTAAATTTTGTCGATTCGACGGGTCGCGGTTGGTTGACGAAGGTACGCCTCCCGATGAAGCTGTGACGATTCTGTTTACGAGCGCAGAACTCAACAATCTTTCTCCAGCACTCGAGGAACTGCGACACAGATACGGCTCAGGAAAGCTCTACGATTAACCGCCAGCGTCGCTTGCAAAACGCCTCCGTTACGGTTTATTAGTGGCGCACATTGCGTTGCCTCAAACTCCGGAGGTAGACAGATGAGAATCCGATTATCCCTGCCCCTTCTATTTTTGTGCTGTTGTGTCGTAACCACAGCGGCCGCACAAACCAACGACGATCCGCTGACGAAAAAAGTCGATCAGTTATTTGCGACGTGGGACAAACCCGAATCGCCCGGCGCTGCGATAGCCGTCATCAAGGATGGCGCGGTGGTCTATAAACGCGGCTATGGAAGCGCGAATCTGGAATACAACATTCCCGTCACACCGCAAACCGTCTTTCACGTCGCATCGGTTTCAAAGCAATTTACGGCCTTCGCGATCACCTTGCTGGCGAACCAGGGAAAACTTTCGTTGGACGATGACATTCGCAAGCACCTTCCGGAAGTGCCCGACTTCGGTAAGAAGATCACGATTCGACATCTTATCCACCACACGAGCGGTCTGCGCGATCAATGGACCCTGCTGGGCATGGCGGGATGGCGTCTCGACGATGTGATCACGAAAGAACACATCATGAAGATGGTCCGGCATCAGAAAGAGTTGAACTTTGATCCAGGCGCTGAAAACCTCTACTCAAATACGGGGTACACCTTGCTCGCCGTGATTGTTGAACGCGTAAGCGGGCAGTCGTTTCGCGAGTACACCGAAGCGAACATCTTCAAGCCCCTCGGCATGACCAACACCCACTTCCATGACGACCACGAACGAATCGTCAAGAACCGCGCCTACTCCTATATGCCGGCGGGCGCCGTCGGAGGATTCAGAGCTGCGCCGTTGAATTACGCCAACGTAGGCGCGACGAGTCTGTTTACTACGGCTGACGATCTCGCGCGCTGGGTGATCAACTTCGAAGACAAGAAGATCGGCGGCGCGGACGTCATCAAGCAGATGCACCAGCAAGGTGTTTTGAACAGCGGTAAGGAAATTAACTATGCGTTCGGGTTAAGCATTGGTCCATATCGCGGATTGAATACAGTTGGTCATGCAGGCGGCGACGCCGCCTACCGAAGCTTTGCCTTTTGGTTTCCGGATCAGCGGTTTGCTGTGGTGGTGTTGAGCAATTTCGGTTCGCTTAACCCTCAGCAAATGGCGCAGCGAATCGCTGACATCTACCTCGCCGATAAGCTGACGCCCGAGCCGCCGAAAACAGCGACCGCCGAACGAAAAGCCGTGAAAGTCGATCCGGGGATCCTGGAATCCTATGCGGGACGTTATCTGCTCGACGGCAGAACACTGGTTGTCATTAGTAAAGAGGGCGACAAGTTGATGGGCCAACCCGGAAACTCGCCCAAGGCGGAACTAATTCCGCAATCGGAAACTACATTCTTCGTAAAAGAAGCGAACTCGGAGGTAACGTTCGAACGCGATGAAAAAGGGAACGTCGTCCGGTTCGCGATGAAGAGCGGCACCCAAAGCCAATCAGCAAAACGACTGAACCCGCCCGCGACTGCTGCACAGCTAACACAGTTTGCCGGCGACTATTACAGCCCTGAGCTCGGGACAGGTTACTCGCTGGTTGTAAAGGACGGAAAACTCATTGCGCAGCACCGGCGTCACGACGATATTTCGTTAACGGAACTTGACGGCGATCTATTTTCAGGCAACCGATGGTTTTTCCAAACAGTGCAGTTCACGCGCGACAGTGAAAAACGCATCACGGGATTTCGCTTGACTTCAGGCAGAGTGCGGAATTTGCGGTTCGACAGGCAGTGAAGACAACAATACTGATCAGCGCGCTTTGGTTTGTTGCCTTTGCCTGGCTCGTGATTAGTGTTCTTACGGTTCGCAGTCTATCTCGCCAAAAGGGTCTCTCAGCAACAACGAATCTTCGTTTGACGGCGAATGATGCGCCGCTCGTATCGATTCTAGTTCCCGTTCGCAACGAACAGGAGCGCGTACTCGAACCCTGCATGCGCTCAATTCTCGCCCAGGACTACGACAACTTTGAGGTCATTGCCGTCAACGACCGTTCGACCGACAAAACTGGAGCGATTCTGGAAACACTCGCTAAGAGCGACGAGGCGTTCCGGAGTATCTGTGGTCTACGCATTAACATCTCCGTTGGGTTTGGCTCTGGTATACGCGATGTTGTTTGACTCGAGTATCAGGATCACGACGGGCAGAGGAGTGACGTGGAAGGGACGCCGGATCTACGAGCGTCGGGGAGTTGTGCCTCAACGTGCTCCATCAAATTGCTAACGCGACGCAACTAGTTTCAGGACTCAACGAATTACTCACCGAGAGCGCGGATCTTTATCTGACCAGTTTGGTCTCAACCGATCGCACCATTGGAGATTGGTATCTCAAGGCGTTGTACCGAACGGGAGAGTTTGTGCGTCCTAGAAATGAGCTGGAATTGAAAGAACTATTTGGTTTCAGTCAACGAATTAGTTACGTCGAAAAAGGAAACATGGC